>NZ_LKET01000029.1 GCF_001317355.1 Oxobacter pfennigii | reverse complement strand
TAAATACCGCTTCAATTACCCTTGGGTTGGGGCTGTCTATGCAAACAGGCTTGTCTACCGCATTTTGAACTATGTCCATAAGCCATTTTAAAGTCTCAACTTCTATGTCCGGTGCAGTGCTGGCGCATACATCTATAAAATTGGCTCCGGCATCTGCCTGCCTTACAGCCAAATCCCGGATAAAAGCCTCATTTTTCTGCTCAATGGCATTTTTAACGCTGGGTATGGTACCGTTGACTTTTTCACCAATGATTATCAATTTGCACACCTTCCTTTTAAAAAAATTAAAGCATTCAATAGGATTGTACCAATATTTAATTATAATGTCAATTATTTACATATAGGCTTAAGAGCCTTTACAAACACAAAGCTAATCCTGTTAAATGCTTATAGGTTCACATATTTACATAAAACCCTTCAGTAATTCTTTGACTTCTTCGTAATCTTCTTTATCCACCTGAATTTCCGCAGGTATTAATATACTTCCTAAGGTTAGCAAACTCTCGCCTTTAATAAAATAATCGATACCTTCACCTTCCAAAACAGATTTGATTAAAGCTATAAGGGCAACATCATTTGTTGTTATTACAGTAATTAACTGCATTGTGGCATTCCCCCTTTTTATATTGTACTGAATTATTTAACTTCACCATCACATTACATTTCAATATAATATATGTCAACATAAGAATAGTAATAATGGTTAAGATAGACATAAACGGGACAGGTTGTAAAAAAAACCTGTGTGAATTATAATTATTTTACTCTGTATAACTTTTGAACGGTTTATAATCAATTGTACAAAACACCTATTTTGAATAATATATATTTGACCATATTTAAATATAAGGCGGGATATTGATGGATTTGATACTCATTAACGGAAAAATAGTTACCATGGATGACTCCAATCCATGTGTACAGGCTGTTGCTGTGGATGGAGGAAAAATTGTTAAGATTGGAAACAACAAAGAAATTATTAATTTGAAGTGTGCCGATACAAGGATTATTGACCTAGAAGGAAAGCTGGTGCTGCCCGGTTTCAACGACAGCCATATGCACTTGTTAAGTTACGGCGCTAACCTTTACACCTGTGACTTGTCAGGCACAGAATCTATTGAAGGCCTTATACATAAAATGAAGGATTATTTGGAATCCGGTGTTTTTAAAGCAGGTCAATGGATTCATGGACAAGGCTGGAATCATGATTATTTTGCAGAGGGCCGCTTTCCTACAAGATATGACTTGGACAGGATTTCAACGGAATATCCCATTTGTATCGCAAGAGCGTGTACCCATGTTTCAGTGGTAAACAGCAAGGCCTTGGAGACCGCAGGTATTACAAAGGATACAAGTCAGGTTGATGGAGGACATTTTGACCTTGATGAAAATGGCGAGCCTCTGGGTATTTTCAGAGAAAACGCGCTCTCACTTATATATAACAAAATACCCGAGCTTGATAAAGATACAATTAAAAATCTCATTAAGAAAGCCGCGGAGGTGGCATTGAAGGAAGGAATAACCTCTATACAAACGGATGATTTTGGCATGCTTCCTTCCGGGGATTATACAAAAATAATTAATGCATATAAGGAATTATCCAGGGCAGGAGAACTACCCTTGAGAATAAATCAGCAGTGCCTGCTTCCTGATATTAATATTTTAAAAAGCTTTTTGAACGAAGGATATAGAACGGGGATGGGCACTGAATTTTATAGAATAGGGCCTTTAAAGCTTTTAGCAGACGGCTCTCTTGGTGCAAGGACTGCGTATTTAACAGAGAGCTATAAAGACGACCCATCAACAAAAGGAATTCCTGTATACAGCCAAGCTGAGCTTGATGAGCTTGTGGTGTCAGCACACGATAAAAGCATGCAGATTGCCATACATTCCATCGGTGACGCCTCCATGTACATGGCCTTTGAAAGCATTGAAAAAGCGCTGAATGAAAATTCAAGGGAAGATCACAGGCATGCAATCGTTCACTGTCAGATAACCGATAAAACCTTGCTTAACAAGTTTAAAAGCTTGGATGTTGTTGCCCTCATCCAGCCTATATTTATTAAATATGACCTTCACATGGCAGAATCCAGAGTAGGATATGAAAAGGCAAAAACTTCATATAATTTCAGAACATTGTTTGATATGGGTGTAAATATTGCTTGCGGCTCTGACTGCCCGGTAGAACCCTTTAATGTACTCCATGGAATTTACTGTGCCGTAACCAGAAAGGATTTAAAAGGCTACCCTGAAGACGGATGGTTTAAAGAGCAAAGTTTATCTGTTGAACAGGCAGTGTACGGATATACAATAGGTGCCGCATATGCTTCCTTTGAAGAGAATATAAAGGGCAGCATAACGCCCGGCAAGCTTGGGGATTTTGTTGTGCTAAGCAGAGATATATTCACCATGAATCTTGATGAAATAAAGGATGCGGAGGTTTTAATGACCTTTGTAGGCGGAAAGCTTGCATATAAAAAATAAGCTGTCTTGGAATTTTGCTTATTAAAAAAGCCGAATTTAGTACGATATAAAAACTGAATAAATATTTTAGGAGGGAAGCTATGAATATATTTACCGGGTCAAAGAGCAGCCAAATATTGATTAATGCTCTTATGAAGAATTCATTAAAGCTTCCTCAAATTGAAAAGGGACAATTCTTAGAAGGCAAAGTAACCTCCATTGAAGGCAAGGAAATAAATATACTATTACAAAATGGCAATAGCATAAAAGCATTTATAGAAGGCAGCGTATACTTACCTGTCAATCATAATTTAGTTTTTGAAATTACAGAAAACACCGGCAGCACCATCATATTAAAGCTGGTGGAGGTATCCACTGAAGGTATGCTGACCCCAGCTGAAAAGGAAAGAATAGCTGCGGAAATATTATCACGCCTGGGGCTTAAAAACACTCCGGAAAATGCCGAGGTTCTTGAAAAGTCGGCAGGAATGGTAGGAAGAGGATTGAAAAACCTCATTTATACCTTTGAATCCAGTAAAACAAATGAAGTTAATGAAAAACCGATATTTTTTCAAAGGCTGCAAAATATTTTCATCACCCCTGAAAAGCTTATAGATTATCTTAGAGATTTTGATTCAAAGCATATAAGAAATTTAGTGGAGCAGCTGGAAGTACTTTTAAGAGAAGTTAAATCCGATGACACAAATTCAAAACAGTACATAAGAGCAATGACTGATATTATAAAAGGACTGTCAGTACAGATAAATCATCCTTTTCCTCTTTTTTATATACCTATACCCCTCTTTTTTGAAGGACAGCTATACCCAGGTGAAATCTGGATAGAAAAGGACAGTCACAGCGAGGAAAAGGAAGGCCTTATTACCATTCGCCTATATGTTGACAACCCTCACTTGGGAGCTGTTGAAGGCATCATCACAAGCAAGGGAATGCAAACCTTCATAGATTTATATTGCAAAAAGGAATTTGTAACTCTCTTTGAAGAGAGCAGAAAGCTTCTTTTAGACAGGCTCAGTTCAATTGGAATACAGATAACATCCGTAAACATACATGAACTTAAAAAGAGCATCAGCTTATTAGATTTAGCCTTTAAATATTCAAAGCCTTATTCTTCAATTGATGCAAAGGTTTAATGAAAGGCGACACTCCTAAAGGAATGTCACCAACTTATTAAGGCGGGGGCTGTCGCATTTGAAACACTGCATTCGCTATGCTCGAGTTCTGCAAGTTCTAAGGTTCCCTGCCTTGAAAATACAAGAATTTTGATAACTCACTTCGTTCAAACAATCTAAAATTCTAAGTATTTTCTGCGGCAGAGCCACCAAGAACTTGCAGAGAACTCTTACAAATACTCATTTACGTTGTTTCAAATGCGACAGCCCCAACTAACTTATGAAAGGAGACACAAATCGTGTCGCCAGCTTAGGAGGAATATATGAGAAAATTAAAAACTGCCGCTGCCTTGAAATACCAGCCGGGAAATGACATGATTCCCACGGTTGTAGCTTCAGGCAGAGGCTATGTAGCTGAAAAAATAATGGAGATTGCCAGAGAATACAACATACCATCCGTAAAGGATGAGCACACATCCGAAATTCTTTGCAGCCTTCCTTTAAACTCGGAGATACCCGAGCACCTCTACCACGTCATCGCCGAAATTTATGCCAACATCCTGTATGTGAGCAAAAAATAGAAAACATATATATGTTATATCCTGAAGGCATTGTGGTTAGAATAATCTTATCAAATAGACTTAAAGGAAGGCGAAAAAGTTGTCTGATAAGACTGTTGGAGAATACTTGTTTGATTGCTTGTTCAATGAAGATATAACGGAAATTTTCGGCGTTCCGGGAGATTATAATTTCCCGCTTTTAGATATTCTGGAAAGAAACGAAACAATAAAATTTATAAACTGCCGCAATGAATTAAATGCAGGCTATGCTGCTGACGGTTACAGCAGAATAAAGGGCATGGGTGCATTGATAACTACCTTTGGAGTAGGAGAGCTTAGTGCTATTAATGCTGTGGCAGGTTCATATTCGGAGCAGGTGGCTGTGATTCACATAGTCGGGGCTCCAAAAACCATGCTGCAAAATGAGCACAAGCTGATGCACCATACGCTGCTTGACGGAAATTATGATGTTTTTCGTAAAATCTATGAAAGTGTCACGGCATATACGGCGGCAATCACTGCCGAAAATGCGGAAATCGAAATACCAAGGGCTATTGAAATTGCAAAAAACATGAAAAAACCAGTTTACCTGGTTTTTGCCCTGGACATCGTTGAACAAATAACTGTCCCAAGAAACATTCCTTTGCCTCAAAACCACAGCAATAAAGAATCACTTAATGAAGCCGTCAACAAAATAAAGCAAATGGTGGATGCCTCACAAAAGCCGGTACTTCTTTCCGGGGCCCTAGTAGCAAGGCATAATTTGCAAGCTCAGATAATAGAGATAATTGAAAAAATGAATATGCCAGTGTCCACTATGATGATGGGCAAGGGCTCCATTGATGAAAGCCATAAAAATTATGTGGGCCTATATGCAGGTGACTTGGGAAACCAGGATGCTAAAGCTATAATTGAAAGTGCAGATTTGATTTTTGCAATAGGAACTATGTGGACGGATAATAATACAGGCTCTTTTACGGCAAACATAAACCCGGCCGTCACAATAGAAATCCAGCCGGAATTTACAAAAATAGGCATGGCGGTATATGAAAATATTCTGATGGCCGATATGCTTAGCGAAATAGCTAAAATTGCTTATAAAAAATATGATGTGCTTCAAGACACAAGTTTTCCCTATGATGAAATTGAAGTCGGCATGTATGAAAACATATCGGCAAAATACTATTATCCCAAGTTCCAGCAGTTTTTAAAGGAAAATGATATAGTGATTTCTGACGCCGGAACCTTTTCGCCTGGTTTATCTTTGTTAAGGCTGCCAAAAGGAGTTCAATTTATATTCCAGCCGGCTTGGGGAAGCATAGGTTACGCCACTCCTGCCGCTTTAGGAGCAGCCCTGGCAGCTAAAAACCGGCGTATACTTTTGTTTACCGGAGACGGCTCATTTCAATTTACCGTCCAGGCAATGAGCTCGATTGTACAATACGGCTGCAAAATTATTGTTTTTTTACTGAATAACAATTTCTACACTATTGAGGCTTACTTAAACACACCCCAGGAATCACAATATAACAATATACCTGAATGGGATTATGCCGGCCTTTTAAAGGCCTTTAAAGGTGATGTCTTTTTTAAAAATGTATCTACAAACAAGGAGTTCGATGAAGCATTAGAAGAAACAGAACAGCATCAAAATAAAAAAATATGCTTTATCGAGATGAATGCTGAGCCTTTGGATGCGCCTTATATAGTTCATAAAATGCATCAAATGATAGAAGCCCATAAAAAAAACAATCAGCCATAAAAATATACTCCTCTTATGGTTAACAGTTTTTTATTTTAACTGTTTATCATAAGGGGAGCATATCAAAAGCTTTTGGTTAACTTACTTACCCAATAAACTAACTCCCTTTTGGGTTTGGGTTTCCGCCTCGGCGATTATTTTATCAAGATACATTATAACATTTTTTGATAATTCCTGTGCTTCTAAATAATCCTGCTGTGCCTGAGATGAATTTTTGGCATTCACGGCTTCTATAGCATTGCCGCCTAATTCATGAAGCTTGTCGTGAATTTCATCAATTGCCTTCCAGTCGGCTTCAATTGAAGGATGGGTAACATTAAGCGAATGGTAAAAATGTCCGAAAGCACATTTTGTGCCGTTAATCTGTATAGGATATACTCTCATTTCATCGACAATCCTCTTGAGGTTCTTTACCCATGCTACATGGGCATCCTTTGCATTTTTAAGATTTTGAATTAATTCTTGGTTAGTTATCGCATTTTTGCTCCCTTGAAGAGCATTCATCATATCTTTCACCATATCGGACATCTCATCGTCTATTTGAGAGATTTGCTTTGCATAATCCGCGCTTTGATTAGCATCCGCACTTATAATCTGTGTCATGGCACTCAGCTTTTCTGCATCCATTGTAGAGGATTCCATAGCCTCATTTATTTCCCCAGCAGCTATTTTAATGCTTTCTGTTGATTTATTTATAAGTTTGATATCTTCTATGGTAGTCTTTAACATATTAACATTTTCTTCTATAGTATCAGTTACAACATCTAGCTTCTGGCTCATTTCCTCAGTGGAATTCATGGTCCTTTCCATGCTCTTTTTGCCCTCTCCGGCTGCCTGGTGAATATTGCTCATGAAGGTGTTCATTCCTTCCAAGCTCTTCTTTGTATCATCCGCCAACTTTCTGATTTCCTGGGCAACTACTGCAAATCCCCGGCCGTTTTCTCCTGCTCTGGCAGCCTCAATGGAAGCGTTCAAAGCCAAAAGATTGGTCTGGTCAGCTATGGATTTTACTGCATTTACTATTTCATTAACCCTTTCCGCCGTCTCTACCAGCTGTTCAATCTGGTCCCTCATAATCCTGGCATCATTCATAACATCATCTTTAAGAGTATTTATCTCTCTGACTTGTGAAAGACTGGCGTTGTTTCTTTCTACCAATACTTCAGAAGAAGATGATAATTGCTCCAATGTATCCGATGTCGAACCTATTGTTTCATTAACCTGATTCATACTGGCCGTGGTTTGCTGCACTATTGCCAGGTTTGATTCGCTGACAGTAGACATTTCCCTGGTAAAATCAAGAAGCCTGTAAGCTATATGAGACATATTGATATCAAAACTGCTTAAAGATGCAGTAATACCTAACATCCTCTTTGCCACATCGGACATCTGCTTTTCATTGGCAAGTAATTTTTCAAAATAATTGAGCATTGTAACGTGAATGTGATAATCAACCTTGGGATATTGCACATCCTGTCCGTTTAATTTCTTGTCCACATAATCCATGATGCATAGCGCTTCGTTACAAGGACTCTTAGATTTTTTGAACATAATTTCATCCCCTTTGTTACATATATAAATAGTCATTTTTATACTTATAATCTGATTCATTGCAGGTATTGATTTATATTCAATACAAATTTGTCATATCCTTCTCATATTAACAAAAAAAACAATAATTTTACATATTTCGCCTTATAAATATTATACTATATCGTATTATTGAAAAAGAGGGGTCGATTTTGATGTAATATATATTTAAATCCACCTGGAGGAGCCGATGCAAAAAATATTGAAGAATCCAGGGAATCTTTAAATAAAATTATAGGAGTCCAGGAAATCAGGATTCAAAATCTTAAGACTGCCATCGATAATTTAAATAAAGCTGGCGTTCTTTAGAGTAGAGATAAAATACTTCCATGACTTGACACTAACAGTAAAATTTCTTAGAATAAATATCATCGATAGAAAGGGGTAATCCCTTAGGTAGCAACATATTAAATTTTCACTGGAGGTGTCGGCTATGAAACTTGAATATAAAATGCAGGGAGTATGTGCTGAAAAAATAGATATAGATGTTTCGGACGGTATAGTAAGGAGAGTGGAATTCAAATCGGGCTGTGACGGAAACCTTCAGGGGATATCAAAGCTGATTGAAGGAATGAAGGTTGAGGATGTTATAGAAAAATTAAAGGGAATAAAGTGCGGAAGAAAAAGCACCTCATGTCCTGATCAGCTCTCAAAGGCACTGCAAAATATGCTGAAATAAAATTTACTTATATAGGGCTCATTGTTTGAGCCTTTTTTAATTGCCTTCTTCCTTATAAATAATATCATCTTAAGAATTATGAAAATTTTACTATAGCGTGCCAAATTTCGATAAACTAACTCAATCCCGTGAAATCTGTTATAATTAATCTATGGAATCATTATGAGGTGCTATATATGATATTATCAGTTTGCAGCAAGGGCGAACGTAAGATATATATGGATTTTGTAAAAAGTATTTATAGTAAGTTCCCGGAATATAAGGATTGTTCTTCGCCCATTCTAAAAAGTTTTTTATATAAAAAAGGTGCATTCTGTATGAATTCGGAGATAACTCCTATTCTGGTAAAAGAAGGCTCTTCTGTATTGGCAGCATGCATTTATATTATCTCAAAGAATTATCCTGATGTGCTGCAGATTGCTTTTTTTGAAGCACTGGCTGACTGTCAGGATGCCGTTGACTTGATAATGAAAAGAGCAAAGGAATTATGCGCTGAAAAAAATTTACATGCCATAACTGTTGGCTTAAATGGTCACGTCAATTATGGTTTAGGATTTTTATACGATAAATTCCAGGATGGCTTAAGCTTCGGAAGCAATTTCAATCCGCCCTATTATCCGGAATACTTTTCAAAATACTCCCCAAAGCGCTTCAATCTGGTGTCCTTTAAAGGGGATATGGAAAATGTAAATTTTGAAAGAGAAAAAGATATACTAAATAGAATCACCAAGAAGTTTAACTACAGAGAAGCAAATTTCAGTAAATTCAAAAGTGAAATGAAGGTATATACCGATTTGAATAATCAATGTTTCATGGAACACCCCTTTTATTTCTTGAGGGAATACCAGGAGGATTATGAGCTTTTCTCCGAATTGAAATATTTTATAAAGGGAGAGAATTTACTCTTCGCAGAGCATAATAATACTACAATAGGATTTTTGCTGTGGTATCCCGATTTCAACGAGCTTTTGGATAGGGGAAAAACCATAGGAGTGGATACTTTTATAAAAAACAAGCTCTTCTCCAAAAGAATTGATAAGTTTAAGATTGTCGAAATCGCCGTCATCCCCCAATATCAAAAAAGCGGTGTTATTTTAGGATTGTTTAATGAATTATACAACAAAACAAAGGGTAGATTCTCCTCCTATGAAACCAGCTGGATACTGGAGGACAACTACAGGTCCAAAAGTCTCGGAGCAAAATGGGCCGAGGAAGAATACAAGCATTTTGTGGCATTTGAGATAAGTCCCAAGGAGATAATATGATAGAAATCTATAATAATCCAAAACAACTGCCCGATACCTGGGATACAGCTGCCAAAGACAATTACGCTTTAAAAAAGGACTATCTTATTCATCTTCATGAATACAACCCCTGCAAGCAGACTTATGTCATTCTGGACAAGGGCGAAATTTCCAGTATACTGGTGTATTATGAATTGAACATGAATATATTCACCTACAGCAAATTAAAACTTAACATACCCATAACCATTATAGGTATCCCCTGCTCGGTATGCGAGAAAGGCTACAGCTTAAGTTCAAAGGATACCGATGAAATAGGTGATTATATAAAAAGCATAAAGGGCGCCAAAATAATACTCAATGCAGAAAGCTCCCTCGATTTAAAAGGCTTTGCAAAGGGACACACATTGCCTGCCTGTATTATGGATGTAAAATGGGACAGTTTTGACGAATATTTAAGTAAGCTTCGAAGCCATTACCGTTACAGATATAAGAAGGCTTTTAAAAAACTCGACGCCATTTCCATAAAGGCTTTAAACAGCAGCGATTTTAATTTTGAACACTATAGTTTATATGAGCAGGTTTATGATAAATCCCAATTTAAATTAGAGAAGTTATCTTTTGAGTTTTTTAAAAACGCAGGGGAAAATATTATGGAATTTAGCCTATCGAATACCCCCGTGGCTTTTATACAATATAAAATAGTCGGCCGGGAAATGGTATTCTTATTTGGCGGTATGGATTATGCTTTAAACAAAGAGTACGATTTGTATATAAACATGCTTTTATATATAGTAAGGCTTGCCATAGAAAACAACTGCACTCATATAAATTTCGGCCAGACTGCCGAGGAGATAAAATGCAGGCTGGGAGCTTTCAGGGAATATAAGTATATGTATATTCACCACTCCAACCCCTTTCTTAATAAGGCCGTATCTTTATTGCAGGATCTGTTTTGTTATAAGCTGAAGGACATAAGACTTAAGGTATTAAAGGTGTGATGAAGTTGAAGATTTTACTGGTACGCCCCAAAAACCTTAAAGGAATGGGGGTGCTTGAGTTCGTAAACGTTGAGCCCTTGGAGCTTGAATACCTGGCGGCAATTTGCACAGAACTCCAGGCACAATATGAAATATATGACGGCAGCATTGAAAAAATAAAATTTGAGGATAAATATAGTAATTTTTCTTATGATGCCGTAGCAATATCCGGATATATAAACAGCGTTGATAAGATAAAGAATTACGCAAAATATATAAAGAGCAGAAACCCAAATGCAAAGGTTATTGTGGGGGGAGTAGTGGCAGAAGTTGTGCCGGAATATTTTTATTGCCCCCATATTGATATCATCGTCCATTCAGGCGGCTTCAAGCCTTTTAAAGACCTTTTGTCATGCGGTTTTAGCCCCGATTTTTATAAAGATATGCCGGGAATTTGCTACAAATTATCCGGCAGTTTTATTAAGAATGAACAATGCATTTTTAATGTTAATGAGCTGCCCATACCGGACAGGTCTCACTTTTTCAAGAATAAGGATATGTTTCATTATTTGAATTATAAACCTGTGGCAACTATGAAAACCTCCTATTCATGCCCCTATAAATGCAATTTCTGTTACTGCAAAAAGCTTAATAACGGGACATTTATATCCATGGATTTGGATAAAATCATAGAAGAAATAAAAGTTATAAACTGCCATACAATATGGATAACAGATGACGTATTTCTTTTTGACAGGCAAAGACTTATAAACTTTGCCCATGAAATAAAAAGTCAGGCAATCACAAAAAGCTTCATAGTCTATTCCCGGGCGGATTTCATTGTAAATAACAGTGACCTGCTGCCCTTGATGAAAAAAGCAGGAATTGTCATGGTCATTGTTGGCCTGGAGGCAGTTGAGGATAAAAACTTAGATAATTTTAACAAGGGCACGGACAAAGAAATAAACCGTGAATGTGTAAGACTGTTACAGATAAACGGCATTGACTGCACCGGCCTTTTTATTGCAGGCATTGATTATACGAGGAAGGATTTTTGGAATTTAAGAAAATGGATTGAAGAATCAGGGTTAAAAATCTATACGGTATCTATTTTTACACCCCTTCCGGGAACTGAAACCTATGAGCAATATAAAAGTGAGATAAAGGACAATAATTTAAGCAAATTTGATTTTTTGCATCTTCATATAAAACCACAGAATATGAGCAAAACATCCTTTTATATGGAATTTATAAAGCTTCACATTCCATATGTAAAAAACTTTTTAAAGGAATACACCCATAAATTCAAGAAAGGTCTTAAAACTAGGTAAAGCTGATGTTCAACACAACAAAAATTTGGGACTACTGGGCAAATAAATATGACGGCCTGTGGGTGCAGAAGTATTCACTCACTCCCACAAGAAAAGCCGTTATAAGTACCCTGTCTTCTGTTCTGGATAAAGGAAAGAAGATTAAGCTGCTTGATATGGGCTGCGGCACCGGCCAGCTCATAAGAGAAATAAAAACAAAATTTAAGGATTATGACATAGAATGTACTGGAGTTGATATCTCCAACCGTATGATTGATATTTGTAAAAATAAAGATAAAACATCCAGTTATATAACAAGCAGCATCGAAAACTTTGAATATAATGAGGGAGAATTTGATATTATCATCTGTACTCACTCCTTTCCCTATTACCAGGATAAGGCAAAGGCAATTGAAAAATTCCACAGGCTTCTTAAAAAAAATGGATACTTTATTTTAGCCCAGGCTTCGGTTAACAGCTTCTACGACAGCCTTGCCATGTTTTTTGTAAAGCTCACTACCAGCAAGGCAGCTTATCCGTCGATAGACGAAGTTTTAAACCTCATAAGGGGTAAATTTAAAAGCATCGATATTGTTTCAATAAAAGAAAAGGCCTTCATGCCTGCAATCTGCCTTTTTCTCTTTTTAAAGGAAGGTGATTGAATGTGAAGATACTTCTCATAAGGCCAAAGCCCCATAAGGAAACCATAGGGCTTCAAAAGGTAATGATTTGCGAGCCCCTAGAGCTTGAATATTTAGGCACATATATTAAAAGTTACGGTCATGAAGTTGAAATCTTGGACATGATACTTGAGAAAAAGCCTATCTCCTTTTATATAGAAAAATTTAACCCTGATGTTGTGGGATTGACGGCGTACATTGCCCATGTAAACATAGTTAAGGAGTACGCTCGGGAGATAAAGCAAATTAAGAATTGCAGTGTTGTTGTAGGCGGAGTCCATGCTGAAGTGGTTCCGGAGGATTTTGACTCTCCTTTTATTGACTATATTATAAAAGCAAACGGCATTAAAACCTTTGGGCAAATAATAAGCGCCCTTCAAAATAATTTATCTACGGAAAATATTGAAGGCATCTGGGGAAACAATTTATCGCCAATAAAAGAAACTACATTTGCATACCCTCATCCTGACAGAAGCCTTGTTAAAAAATATAGGGACAAATATTATTACATGTTCCACAACCCCTGCGCCCTTATGAAGACATCTTTTGGGTGCCCATATAACTGCAGCTTTTGCTTTTGCAGGAAGATAACTGACGGAAAATATTTTTTCAGGAATATAAAAGACATCATAGATGAATTAAAAAACATACCGGAGGATGAAATTTATATAGTTGATGATGATTTTCTGGTGGACAGAGACAGGCTCCTTGAATTTTGCAATGCATTAGATGAACAGAATATTAAAAAGAAGTATTTAATTTATGGTCGGGCAGACTTTATTGCCAAAAATGAGGACGTAATCAAGAGATTTCAAGCCTCGGGGCTGAGGGCAGTAATAGTTGGCTTGGAATCGGGCCGGGAAGAGGAATTATTAAAATACAACAAAAAAAGCTCAGTTGAAATAAATGAAACTGCCGTTTCCATATTGAATAAATATAATATAGAATGCTATGGCACCTTTATAATAGGCATAGATTATGAAAAAAAAGATTTCAGTAATCTTTATATATGGATCAAAAAGCTTAATATAAAATTCATAAACCTTCAGCCCTTTACTCCACTTCCTGGCACTGAACTTTATGATGATTACAAAGACACGCTTATAATAAGCAGGGACCAGTTTGAAAAATGGGATTTGGCTCATACTGTGGTCAAGCCGGTTAAAATGGATATAAGAAGCTATTATTTTAATATACTTAAAATATATTATAAAATAACCATGAACCCGGTAAATATTTTAAAGATGATAAAAAAGTATGGCATAAAGGAATGCTTTAAATTATCACTGGGAACAAGCAGCATTACGATGCAATACATTAAAAAATCACTGCAAAAGGAAATCAGGTGAAAGCTATGAATAAAAAAATACTCTTTATACAGCCTACACCATATGACATGAATAAAAACCTTATAAAGAAGAAAAAGCTTTATTTTGTAGGCCTTGCCTTTCCTCTTCTTGCCGCATTGACTCCTCCCGATTGGGAAGTTGAAGTTTGCCTTGAAACAATTGAGGATGTTCCTTATAAAACGGATGCAGATGTAATTGCCATCGGTAGTATGGGACATGCCGTTATAAGGAGCATGGATATTGCAAAAAAATTTAAAAAAAGAGGCAAAACTGTGCTTTTGGGAGGTTATATGGTTAGCCTTATGCCTGAAGAAGCAAAAAAGTGCTGCGACAGCATCGTCATAGGAGATGCCGAAGGCGTATGGCATGAGGTTTTAAAAGACATTGAAGATAATAATCTCAAGCCCTTTTATCAAAAGGAATTGACAGAGTTAAATTGCCCTACCCCAAAATATGAATTGCTTTTAAATAAAAATATCGGTGACTTTCTGCCGGTACAGGCAGGAAGAGGCTGTCCCAATGTATGCAGCTTTTGCTCGGTCTACTGCCTTTATAAGACTAAATATTACAGAAGCCCAATAGAAAACGTAATAAGAGATATAAAAAGAGTAAAAGAGTTGGGTTTTAAAAAATTTCTCCTTCTGGACGATAATATACTTTCTGACAAAGACTATTTAAAAAAGCTGTGTACAGAAATCAAAAAGCTTGATATGTCCTGGCTGTCCCAATGTTCTGTTGAGATAGGCAGAGACGGTGAGATATTAGAGATTGTAAGAGACAGCGGCTGCATTGCCTTAAGCTTTGGAATAGAGAGCATATCTCAGGAGAGCTTAAACAGCATGAACAAGGCCTGGGCAAAGGTTGAAGAATACGGAAAGCTATTGGAGAATATCAGAAAGGCGGGGATTGATGTATCCACAGAGATGGTAGTGGGTGCAGAAGGGGATACCGTTGAATCCATAATGGCAACTGCCAAATTCATTGAAGATAATAAAATTGTTGTGCCCAGATTTTATATTTTGACCCCCATACCCGGCACGGAATTTTTCAGCAAGATGAAGGAACAAAATAGAATTATAAACCATGATATTTATTCATATAACGGCACGGAAGCAGTTCATCAACCAAGAAATATGTCTCCCGATGAGCTTACCCAAAGCTACTGGAAGCTCTATAACAAAGTATTTTCAATTAAAAGCATATTGAACAGGACGATTTTTCACGGCAATTTTTTTAAAAGGCCGTTGAATTTCCTTTTTTATCTGGGCGTTAATTTATTTTACAGGTCTCAGATAAAAAACAAAATTACTCCAAATATTATATAAAACAAGAGGTGCCCTATGAAAATACTGTTGGTACGCCCTCCCAGGGTTAAGCAGGCGGTAACCTTAGGTGAGTTCATGTTCTGTGAACCCATTGGCCTTGAAATGGTGTATGCGGTCTTAATGGACAGACATGAAATCAAGATACTGGATATGATGATAGAAAACACGCTTGAAAAGGAACTGGAAACCTTTAAACCCCATGTTGTGGGCATTACTTCTCTGTGCATTGATGTAAACATGGTTAAAAGCATTGCGTGTAAAGTAAAAGAAATAAATTCCGGCATCATAGTCATTGCAGGAGGTACTCAGGCATTTTTAAATCTCTCCTCTTTTTATGACATTAACATAGACCATGTATTTAAATACACCACAAGGGACAATTTAAATTTACTCTTTGATGCTTTAGAATCTAAAAAAGAACTGCATTTAATTGACGGAATCCACAGCAAAGTAAACCAATATAGATCCACCAATGTATTCGGAAGAAATGAATATATCATCCCAAACAGGCTATCAACGCAAAAATACAGGCAACATTACAGCTACCTTGGATACAAACCCTGCGCAATTATGCAGACTTCTTTAGGCTGCAGCAGCAACTGCGACTTTTGCCTAAGGTGGAGGATTGAGGGTGCAAAAGAAAATGATATAGACCTTGAATGCGTTATGAATCAGATAAAGGACATTCAGGAAGACAGCATAATGTTTTATGATAACAATTTTCTCAATAACCGGGACAGGCTGGAGAAATTCTGCGATTTAATTGAGCAAAACAATATAGTAAAGAATTTCATTTGCTACGGCAGCGTAAAAAGCATAATATCTCACCCAGAAACCATAAAGAGGTTGGGAAAATGCGGCCTTAAAGCAGTATTGGTGGGATATGAAACCTTCAGTGAAAAGGAGCTTGCAGATTATAAAAAGAAATCCACAGTGGAAGACAACTATAAAGCCAGCAAAATCTTAAAGGAAGCAAAAATTGACTGCTGGGCATCCTTTATGCTCCACCCTGATTGGGATACAAAAGACTTTAAGAATTTCAGGAGCTTTGTAAAAAAACTAAAGCCTGAAATAACCACCTTTTGTCCCTTGACTCCTTTTCCCAATCTTCCCATGTACCAAAAATACAAAGACCGCCTTCTTTTAAGGATTGAGGATTATGAAATGTGGAGCTTTAGCAAGGTTTCCATAAAGCCTTCCAAAATTTCATTAAGCAGGTATTATTTCGAGATTCTTAAGTTTATTCTATTCGTAAACCTCCGTTTAAACAGCGCCTCATACATGATAAATCGCTTTGGATTTATGACTCTTATAAGAATCACAAAGGGTTCCATAAAAATACTCCCTTTATATATAAAGCTGATGCTGGAAGTAAGAAAAAGTTAAGTTTAAAGCCGGGAAAGCCTCCCGGCTTATTTCTAAAGCTGAAACTTACTTGTCTCAACGGACAACTCCTGTGCCATTGTTTTTAAGTCTTCTGCAAATTGGGATATCATTTCAATTGATGCCAATTGCTGTTCACTGGAAGCTGAAATCTCCTGGGCACTGGCTGCAGATTGCTGTGAAACAGCAGCCATGTCCTGGGTTTGAACTGCTATTTCATTTGAAACTTTATTTACATTTTCAAGCATATAGGCGGATTCTCTGGTGCGTTTTACTATGTCTTCAACTGCCATCCTGATTTTTTCAAAAGCATCCTTGGTTTCGTAAATGGCCTTGGTTTGTGCATCCACTATGGTTCTTACCTGTGCCATCTTATCCACGGTATATTTGCTTTTGTTTGTGGTGGCATTTATTATTTCAATTATCTCTTTAGCTGCATCAGAAGAGCTCTCGGCAAGCTTTCTTATTTCATCGGAAACCACGGCGAATCCTCTTCCTGCTTCTCCCGCCCTTGCCGCCTCAATGGCTGCATTCAATGCAAGAAGGTTTGTTTGCTCGGCTATAGATGTTATGACATCCACAATGCTTACAACTTTTGAAATCATTTCACCCAGCTCTCCGACGGATGTCCCTACTTCTTTTGATATTGCTTGATTTTCATTGCTTTTTTCTATTGTATGTGCCACGGCTTTCTGCCCCAGCTGGATTATTTCAAGGGATTTATCCGCGCTTTGCGTATTTTCGGCTGTTGCAGAGTTTACCTCGTCTATGGTTTTTACCACCTGAAGTATGGTGTCGCTGGTCTTATTGACCATTTCGGCCTGCTTGCTGTTTCCTTCGGCAATTTCATTAATAGTGACAACTACCTGCCCAATAGATTTAGTATTCTCATCAGCTGCAACGGCCAATTCCTTAGAACGGTCTGTTAGATTCCCTGAAACAGTTATCAAGCGCTTTGCCATTTTTCTTAAGGATTTACCCATCTCGTACATATTTTGAGACATCGCACCCGTCTCGTCCTTACTGTTCATTATTATTTTGGAGCTGGGGTCATAGGTAAGATTAAAATCCGACAACCTTTTTATTATAGTATTTATACCGTGGATAGGCTTGGTAATGGATTGAGCAATAAAATAACCGAATACCAGAGCAAGCAATACTACAGATGCTATTATGATGAGAATAAGCATACCTACTTTACTGTCTTCATCCGTATTCTTATACTTGCTCATAAATATACCGGAGTTATAATTTGAAAGCTCAAGAATGGCATCGTTAAATTCATCCAGCGCACCTTTCCCTGTGGATTTAAACAATGAATAAGCTTCATCTATGTTTCCGCCTTTAATAAGTGTGATACATCGGTCAATAACATTGACCCATGCGTTCAAACTATTTTTAAGAAGCTCCAAATTCGCAGCTTCATTTTCATCAATGGTGCTTCTTTCATAGGCTGCAAGGCTTTCGTTAATCAAGTTTTTCCGATTTTCTATATCGTTAGTGATAGCATTTTGTTCTGATAAACTATCATTCATTATAAGCTCAATTAAATCGGCTTCCATAGCACTTGATTGTTTACTGATTTCGTTGATAAATTGGATTGGAAGAAGATATTCATTGTATATTTCTGCCGTATTTTGTCTGTCCATATTTGTGTAATAGTATCCTACAGCTCCTACCGCTGTAATTCCAATGGCCATAAAGATGGTTAGAATAGTTAGTTTTGTTCTGATTTTTAGATTTGACAATATGCTCATGGATAAATTACCTCCTCATATGTAGCGTCTATTCGACGTAAATCATCGTGTTTCCTCTTTTTTTTAAATATTTCTTCATAGTTTCTTTTTATTTAAATCTATATTTATATAACCATTAAAATATTGATTTTATTAATTATTTAATAATTTTTTGACTTAAATTATATTGATATATATACTTAAATTATACTGAATGCCAAATACCTCTAAGTTGAGCAAAGAATGTCAGGTTTTTTGATTATTAATTGTATATAATATCTATAAATATGAATAATGAAAGGCGACACTTCTCCTTCGGTGAAATGTCTCCAACTAAAGGAGGGTATATCATGGAGTATGCAACCAAAATTCAAAAATCAATTAATTTTATAGAAAATAACCTATGTGAGAAATTGAAACTGAGTGATATAGCCAAACAGTCCTACTTTTCGGAATTCTATTTCCACAAGCTCTTCCGAAATGTTACCGGAGCTCCTGTTATGGAATATATAAGGCAAAGAAGGCTTAATGAGGCATCAAATGATTTGTTAAGAACAGATGAAAAGATTACTGATATAGCTTTCAAATACCAGTTTAGCTCCGAAGAGTCATTCTCAAGAGCTTTTAAGAGGGTTTTCGGTTTGAGTCCCAGAAAATATAGAAACATGATAAATGAAAATGTTCATGTTCTCCAAAAGCACTCTGTTAAAAATACACCTGTTGAAACCATAGTTTCAATGGCTGCATAAAAATATACTGTTACAATTCAAATTAATGATACAAGGAGTTGATTATATGTCATTAGTACCAATAGTAGTTGAACAAACCAATCGTGGAGAACGTTCCTACGATATATATTCCCGTCTTTTAAATGACAGGATAATAATATTAAGTGATACGGTAAACGACGTAACCGCAAGCTTAGTAGTTGCCCAATTGTTATACCTGGAAGCAACCGACCCTGATAAAGACATTCATTTTTATATTAACAGTCCGGGGGGTTCCATTTCATCAGGTTTTGCCATCTATGATACAATGCAGTATATCAAATGCGATGTTTCTACCATTTGCATAGGCCTGGCAGCAAGCATGGGTTCCTTCTTGCTGGCAGCAGGCACAAAGGGAAAACGCTTTGCTCTTCCCAACAGCGAGATACTTATACATCAGCCGCTTATTGGAGGATTGCAGGGTCAGGCTACGGATATCAAGATACACGCTGAGCATCTTTTAAGGACAAAAGATAAGTTAAATAAAATATACAGCGAAAGAACAGGTCAGCCTTTGGATAAAATCCAAGCCGATGTTGAGAGGGATTTCTATATGACTGCCGACGAAGCAAAAGCATATGGGATAATTGACGATGTAATATTAAAAAGATAAACTAAAGGGGGGTATAAAACCTCCCTGCTTTTATTTTAACTCAATCTCCGGATCATCCTCATAAGCAGAACCCATCAAGCATAACTGATTTAATACTACTGCAAATAAGAAATATAACATTTTTAAAACTTCTACTTCCTTAATAACTCCTGTAACCTGAAAGCACAGTTCATCCACTCCCTCGGGAAACTGGGAACCGAACCAGCCTTCATCATCCTTAACCTCTAAATGTATTCCTGGCTGATACTCTATTAATTCGCGAATCTTTTGATTTGCAAACAATTCCTTTAATTTTTCTGTGTCCGTTCCCTGTATAATAAAATCCCTGTCAAAGCCTTCATAACCAACCTCTACATCCTGCATGCCGAAAAGCTTGCCTAAATCGCTGAAAATTCCCTTGCGATATATTTTGAATCTGAAGCCGTCTTTATTTACATAAGGAGCTCTCATCCTGGTATAAGTAACGGAGGATTTTCCCGTAGAAACTGTATAGGTATCTAATATAATGGTCCAATCTCCAACCTTGGCAACTACCTTATCACCTTTCCAAAACCCGCCATTTACATAATCCGCTCCAATTTCTTCACTTAACTTTGTCCAAATTTCTTCTCTGCTTGGCCCGAATACATCTCTTAATATACCCATAAATGCATCGCCTCCTTAAACATTATTATAGACCCATGTGCGGCAGTTAACAACTTTAACTGAAGATAGGATGTCATTCCTATTGTATATTTCCTGTTAAAAATTTATAATGTGCTGGATAACTAAAACTTTTTGCAGGGCACAGCCGTCTAACAAATGTTGAACAACAAGATACGTATCTTAAAGGAGCGGCCGGTGAAATGAATTTAATCAGTTTAAAAAACCAATTGGCAGAGCATGTCATTGAATACAGGGAAAAATATTATAGGCTGGCATACAGCCATGTAAAAAATATTGATGATGCAATGGATATAGTACAGGAATCCATATATAAAGCAATTTCGACAATAAATACCTTAAAAGAACCCTCTTACATAAGAACCTGGTTCTACAGAATTGTAGTGAACACTTCGCTGGACTTTTTAAGAAAACAAAAAAGGCTGAAAGTTGTGGGTGAAGATGTAATTACGTACCTTGACAGCGGTATAACCGATACTTATGAGAACATTGACCTTAGTATAGCCATTGACACTCTGCCGGATATCTGCCGTAGCATCATAATATTAAGATATTTTGAGGACCTTAAATTATCCGAAATTGCTGAAATTTTAAATGAGAATATCAATACGGTAAAAACTCATCTGTATAAATCCTTAGAAAAACTGCGTCTGGAAATGATTGACCTAGACGAGGAGGTATAACAATGAATAATAAAGACATGAACAAGCTTAAAAATGATTATCTGAATGTACCCATCCCCGGGAACCTTGATTTTGTTGTTAAAAAAGCTTTTGAGGATAATGGAGTTGCTAAAAAAGTCAAAAGAGGTAATTATGTTTTAAAAGTATCCTCCCTTAGTGCAGCTGTTGTCCTCTTAGTAGTTACAATAGGGGTAAACAGCAGTTCTGCAATGGCTTCTGCTTTATCAAAAATACCGGTAGTAGGCGGCATTATAAAAGTGCTTACAATCAGGGAATACAAAATAGAGGATAAAAACTTCCATGCAGATATAAAGGTTCCTTCCATAGAAGGTTTGGAAAATGAAGAGCTTCAAAGCAGTTTAAATGAAAAATACCTTGCTGAAAATAAAAAGCTTTATGAACAGTTCATGCAGGATATTGAAGAGCTGAAGAAAAACGGTGAGGGAAAAATGGGCATTGACACCGGTTATAAAGTCATGACCGATAACGACGTCCTATTTTCAGTGCAGCGCTATGTTGTAACCATTGCCGCTTCTGCTGCCGAAAAGCTTAAATATGACACAATAGATAAAAAGGACCAGGTTTTAATCACACTGCCCAGCCTGTTTAAGGATGAAAGCTATATAGATATCATAAGCCAAAATATAATAGATCAGATGAAAGAAAGCATGGAAAAGGATGAAGGTGTTATATATTGGTTTGAAGGCGGCATTGATGATGAATATATTGAACCTTTCAGAAAAATATCAAATGAGCAAAATTTCTATATAAATGGAGATTATAAGCTGGTAATTTCATTTGATGAATATGAAGTTGCCCCCGGCTACATGGGCACACCGGAATTCATCATCCCGACAGAAGCTATAGCTGATATTCTGGTTGGCAATGAGTATATCAAATAAATTTTTTATAGTATATTTGGTAATCAAAAAGGCACTCCGTGAAGAATGCATTTTTCATGGAGTGTTTTTCTTGATTACATTACATTAATATATATTATAATATAATTATTCGAAATCAACCTATAGATAGACTATACATGTTAAATGAGTATGGCTTAGAAGGAAGGTAATAAATTGGATAAAAGTGCTGTTGAAATAAAGATGTTGAGAATAGCTGATTTACATCCGGATACTTTGAGAAAGTTCAACCGTTATCAGATTACAAACCGGGTAAAATATATGGAAAGCGGCCATTATGACTATAAGGATGATCATTTTATTGAGCACTGGGATGATAATAAAAAGCATCAGGTTATAGAATCTCTTCAAAGATGTATCCAGACAGGCGGTATTGCTGCAGGCGCCTTTATATGCTGCGAGCTAATTGGCTTTGCAAATATAGAAAAAAACTTTTTCGGAAAGAACAAAGAATATCTTGAACTTCCATATATCCATGTATCCTATGAATACCGCAGCCATGGCATCGGCAAAAGATTATTCGCCCTGTGCTGTGATCAAGCAAAAAAATTAGGGGCCAGAAAAATATACATATCATCCCATCCGTCTGAAGAAACCCAAAGTTTTTATAAATCAGTTGGGTGTGTACTGGCATCCGAAGTGAATATGGAAATACTTAACAGAGAGCCTCTGGACATACAGCTGGAATTTGTATTATAAACCTGACCTCATTATCCTTGCATATGCATCTAAATTTTATTACAAGTAGTTATTTGTCAATGAATAAATTGATCTCTCCAAAACCTTCCCGTCAGAAGGATCAGTCTCATAAAAACTTTCTCCCTTTAGAAAATTATTTCTTTCCAGGAGTTTTACCGACTTTGAATTGCCTGGGTCAGGTACAGCTTCTATTATACTAAGTCTCATATCTTTAAAGCCGTATTTAATTACGGCTTTAATTGCTTCCTGCATTATCCCTTTTCCCTGCCAATCTACCATCAATTCATAACCAACTTCAGCCTTGGACTCATTCCTGGAGATATTCCAAAAACAGATTGAACCAATTAATTTATTTTCATTTTTAAAAGTGATTCCCCATGTTATGGACTCATTCTTACCTATATCATCGTTAAGCACCAGAAGCTTTCTGCGGGACTCCTCATAGGTCTTAGGCTTTGCATTGTAATATTTCAATAATCTCTCATCAGATTTAAGTATAAAAAATTCGTCCATGTCTTCAATTACAATCTGTCTTAAATTTAAACGTTCAGTTATCAGCACCGGAAAAGGTGTAAAATTTATATCGCTCATTTTTCTATGGCCCTCCAAAATTTCATTAGATGCATTAAGCTTACCTTATAGCAGTATAGCAGTAAAATTGTTTGTTTACATCCTTAATCATCAGTTTTTTTATATATCACAATAACCTATGTTTTAAAAAACATGCAAATACCCAATAAAAGTGTTGCAAAGTTGATTTTTATGTTTTGTTCCCTTTCCTTCACCTAACATTTTAATCGTGAATACAGTTCAAAATAGGCTTAAAATATTGCATAATTATTAGTTAAAGATTAGAAGCATTAAAATTGACTATGCAAAAATAAAATTCTTTTATTCATATTCTTGATATTTTTACAAACGGTATATTATAATCTCTATATGCTTTGGTGAAAAATAGCATCTGAATGATCCTTCTATTTTAAAGTCATAAAATCTATTTATTGGCTAAGTAAGGAGGGTAAAATTCGTTATAAGGAGGGAGTATTTGAGCACCAATGCAAAAAAACAATGGAGGTTAGTATCTTGAAAATTACCAAAACAATTTCTTTAACTCTATTAGTCGTACTATTTATCTTCACAGCAATCCCATCTACAGTTCTGGGGGCCGTCCCTGCTGACAAATATACCTATTCTTTGTCCGGTAAAATAGACGCAGAAACCAAAACCCTTCAGTTCGAACCCAGCCCAGCCGAGGAATACGAGGTTGTGTATGTCGAAGCTAATGCTGAAGTAAAGTTCACACCCAAGGAAACCATGTCAGCTAGTATACGTGCCTATGACCCCGATGGCTTCTATTCGGGTAGCCTCATGTGGACCATAGACGGTCAGGAAGTGGCCGCAACTGAAATTGAAGCCAATAAAACTGCATCTGCAATCCTGACAGAATACTTTTGGGGTATGGAACCTTACTACGTATTCAGTTTTGGTGATGCTGATAATACTACAAAAATCGTATATAAGGTCACCGATGGCGTAGCTCCGACTCAGGAACCTACTCCTGCTCCAACTCCAGAGACAACCCCTGTTCCCACTCCAGAGACAACCCCTGTTCCCACTCCGGAACCTACCCCTGCTCCGGCTCCAGAGCTAACTCCTGTTCCGACTCCGGAACCTACCCCTGCTCCGGCTCCAGAGACAACTCCTGTTCCCACTCCGGAACCTACTCCTGCTCCGGCTCCAGAGACAACTCCTGTTCCCACTCCGGAACCTGCAGCAGAATCTCAAGGAAATATCATATATACAGTACAAGCGGGAGATACTTTGGGAACTATTGCTTTAAACCATTATGGAAGCTACGGGTATCATACAAAAATATATAATGCCAATGCAGAACTTCTTAAGAAAAATAACAATCATCTAATTGCCGGTATGAACCTCGTTTTACCCGGAGATGGAATGCTGCCAGCTCTTAAAAGTGAAAATGGAACAGTTTACACTGTCCAAGCGGGGGATACACTTGGCAAGATTGCGGCGGAGTATTATGGAGATTCAAGCAAATACATTAATATTTATGAGGCTAACAAGGATAGAATTAAAAATCCGAACCTGATCTTCGAAGGGCAAAAAATTGTCATAACGAAATAGGCCGACCTGGCTTTTAAAAGCATTCATTAAGTTCTATACAAAGATCGGTTAGTTTTTTTCACACCTGAGCACGATAATAATGTCGTACTCAGGTGTTCATTTGAAATCGCCCTCTCCTCCTTACTTCCATAGCATAAAAAATCTAAATTTGTTATAATTAATTCATATTTTTATTTTTATTATTACCGGGGGATTAATATATGTATAATCAAATGGCAGTTATAAACCAAGTCATCATACTCTCGATTGTTATGGTTATAGGTATTATAGCCAGAAAAAAAGGATTTATGAAAGACCAGGTGAGAAACGGGATAACAGACCTTCTTTTATATGTTACTCTGCCCCTAATGATAGTTTCATCATTTGATTTTGATTTCTCAAAGGACATGCTGTTAAATGCAGGAGCTATCGCTTTTTATTCTTTTATAGTACATGGCGGACTGTTTTTCTTAAGCAAGTTTCTATATTATAAATTTCCTAAGGATGTGCAAAGTGTATTAAGATATGTTACCGTATTTTCCAATGCTGCCTTCATGGGCTTTCCTATCCTTGAAGGATTGTACGGAAAGATAGGTATCTTTTATGCGTCAATTTATAATATCCCTTTCCGTATCTTCATGTGGACCCTTGGAATTGCATTGTTTTCCGATAGCAAAGAAGGCAAATCCATTAAAGGCCTTTTGTTAAATCCCGGTATCGTAGCCGTTTATATAGGAATGGTGCTGTTTTTCTTCTCTATTAAGCTTCCGAGCGTTATAACAGAGCCTATAAGCATGGTAGGCTCGATGACAACTCCTTTATCCATGATGATTGTTGGTTCCATTCTGGCTGACATTAAAATCAAAGACATTTTTACAGATTTAAGAGTATTTTACGGCACCTTTGTAAGACTCATACTATTGCCCGTAATAGCTCTTTTAGCCCTTAAGGCCATAGGTACAACAGATATGGTATTGGACATTATAGTTATACAGGTTGCCATGCCTGCCGGTATTACAACAGCCATCCTTGCGGAAAAATATAAAGCAAATGCAGCTTTCGCATCAAAATTAGTCTTTATGACTACCTTGTTTTCCATTGTGACGATACCGTTGTTTATAATTTTCCTATAAATGAATGGGGACACAACTAAAGTTATCCTCAGGATATTCAAAATCGAATATCCTTTTAATGCGCTTCAAGCCATGCAAGTACATCATTCATAACTTCATCTTTATTTATTTCATTCAGCATTTCGTGCCTTCCGCCTTTGTAAAACTTATAGGTAACATCACAAATGCCCAGTTTTTGGTATTCCCTTATAAGCCACAAAACTGACTTACAGTTTTTCCCTACAGGGTCCAGCTCTCCGGAGAATAAATATATGGGAAGATCCCTTCTTATATTTTTTATGTTCTCTTTTTTATGTGCAGCCTTTGTACCTCTGAAGAAATCATAATAAAAGCCTGAAGACATTATGTATCCGCAGTATGGATCATTGACGTATTTATCTACTTCTTCTGTATCCCTGCTAAGCCAGTCGCTTTTTGTGCGGTTGGGGCTGAAGGCATTATTATAGCTTTCGGTTGTCATTTTGTTTATCCTGATGCTCTGATGTCTTTCTCCTTTGCTAGCCATTTCCATCCTGGCAATTTTAATTCCTATATCAATCATAATTCCCTGATTGCCAAAGGTCCCGGATAATATAACTCCGTTTATATCCTGGCCGTTTGATATAATATAGCGCTGTGCTAAAATAGAACCCATGCTGTGCCCGAAGAGATAGATGGGAATATCATTGCTTTCTCTCCTTATTATCTCTGTAAGCTTAATCATATCCTTAAGCATAAAATTAAAGGAATCCTTGCCTGCGAAGCCTAAGTTTTCCTTCTGGCCTGCAGTTTTTCCATGCCCTCTATGGTCATTGGCATAGACAATATATCCTTTATTGTTCAAAAAGCTGGCAAACCTGTCATATCTTGCAGCTGTCTCTGCCATGCCGTGGGAAATTTGGACAGCTCCCTTTATCTTTACATTTTCTTTGGGAATCCACTTATATGTATGTATACTAACCTCTTCATGGCTGATAAAAGTAAATTCTTTTCTTTTCATAAGCCCCCCACTGAAAATTGACATTTTTTCTTCAATCTTTATAAATATTATAGCATGAATCATGTTGTAGAAATTGCATTTTGAATATGTTTAGATTTTCATAATTAATACATACTATAAATAACCTGCCGTATCTTTATTCGCTCAATTTTTACAAGTGGGGGGACATGTATGAGTATTATTTTCTTTTATATATCAATACTAATCATATGGATTTTATTCTTTGCAATTACCCGTAATAAACACCTAGATAAAAATATTTTAATCATCGGTATAGCTTCTGCCGTTTACTCCCTTATATTTGAAATGACGATAGGTGGGCATTATGGGCTTTATCATTATATAAATCCTGAAAATTCAATGATTTATTTGATTTTAGCATCTATTCTCATATATCCCTTGCTGAATATGTTTTATATAATTTATCTGCCCGGTGATAAAAATGCATTATTAAAATATACAATTGTCTGGATTATCGCCATGCTGATTTTTGAATTAGCAAGCTTGTATACCAAAACCATTGTACTGACAGGATGGCAGGTAATGCCCTGGTCCATTTTAACCTATGTTTTTACCTACTTTTGGATTAACATACTATATAAATACTTAATTAAAAGGCCCTCGTCTATGCGGGCATGAATTATTAATTATGAGCCATACTTATTTAAAACCATAAACCACAATAGTACGAAGCTGCCAATAATAGATGTAAATAAAATATATAGAAATAAGCTCATTTTTTTCTCCTTATTTATATTCCTCCATCGGAATTTCTGTTAAGCACAACTATATCAAACCAGCTTATAACCACCATTGCAGCAGTATTTACAATAATACTGTCATAAAAATGCCAGTTCATATATTCAAGTGAACCCCTGATAAGCAACAAATATTCCTGAGCTGAATAAAGAATTGTAAGAACAATTATATTTACCATTCTGAACCTTCGCTTCATTGGATGAAATTTGCATATAAGCATACCTATTACAAACACAGGACCAAGTACGAAAAATACAGACGTCCCATATAATTTCAATGAGCAATTGTGTATTTTATAAAGCTGATGAGTCATTGCATTCGTATCAACCAGCATTTGTAAAACTACAGCCAAAATCCCAGACCATATTGTAAGTTTAAGATTCTCCCATCCTTTTAATATAAAGAATAATATCCAGCTTGTAGTAAAAAGTATTACCCAGTCCAATTTAAATACCTCCAATTTAATATCCAGGTCTCGATATATAAAATTACTTTATCTAGCTCATACCTTAGACATAGATATTTTCCCGAATTTGTGTAAACATTATTCTTTAAAGATGTGCCACTCAAACCCACAATTTCTTGTATAACACCTGATATACCGATTCGTCACCCATTATCACCCAAACTCAGCTTACTGACTCCGAGTGCATAATTTGCCCAAAGCGTATCTTGAACCATTTCTGATTTATCTTCATTACATTCAATAATAAGAACGACTTCCGGTACCTTTTTATAGCTCTGTTTTCTAGAATACTTCTTTGTAACTATCAATTTAATAATGAATCCTAGGGCAAATCCGGCTACCAGTCCAATTAATCCCCACAATATGGGTCCCCACTTTAGAATGAAACCATAAATAGTGCCGATAATCATAAATACGGTTCCTAATACTGCAGCAAGATCTATTAAACTCAATCCATCAGAGCTATGCATTGTATCAAAAAGCTTTCTCTCCTCTCCCCTTTTATCCATAGAGACTGCAAGGATATCTTCCTTTGCAATACCTTTCATTTGGATTGCAGTGATTGCTTTCTCCAAATAAATTGAATGTTCAAACGTAGAAATAATATGCATTCTATCACCTCTTCCAGCACTTCTCTTGGACGGTATATTAAAATTCTTGTTTTGATAATCCCTTTTAAAAAATTTTGTCTGCTCCCAATCAAAAAGCTTATTATTCTCAACAGTGTTTGCATAAGCATCGTACACTGCAAATAAATATACTGAAGAAAAATTCAAAAGCCAGTGAGGGTCAACTACCTCTTTAACCTGTTTAAAATCCCCTATAAAAGTGTAGTGAATAGCAGGAAGTAATCTAGATAAGTATACAATAGCTATCCACCATACAAGAACAAAAGCTGCAGTAACAATCCGGTGAATATAGAGCTGGCCTGCACCAGGCACCAGTAGCGACCATACCGCCGACACCCAGGGCGTTCTTTTATCCAGATAATTAATCTCCATTGCACTGATGTTAAATGGTTTAATTTCAGCATCTTCCCTTGCTGCCAACATGTAGTTATTATTGATATCAACTGTTGTCCTATAACTATCCCAGATAGCAAAAACATATAATGAGCAGTAAAGCATCGTCCATCTAATATCAAGTACTTCTTTTGCCATCTCATATCTTCCTGTAAAAGAATAGAGGATGGCCAGATTAATATGCGCTTCTGTATTTATTACTACTTCCCAAATAAATAATAAAAATCCTCTTAAATATTTAGAAAGCAACAGGTGACCCATCCCGGGAAATGCAGCAGACCACCATGCAATGACAAGGGGATTTCTCAAATGCAATTGAGTTGTACCCAATATACTTGTATAGGCTATTTGCCGGCGGGTTGATGAATTATTTGACTCATTTCTATTCATTGCAGCAGCTCCTCGTTGCGACTTTCCAATATTTCCTCCAGGAGTGATTATATAATTCCAGTATAATTATCAGCATATTTTATGATTTTAAAACCTATTTATCATCACAGTCAGATTAACCCAGTTTAAGATCACCTTCTATTGAAGCTTCTGAAACTGCAGAACTTATTAAAAAGCAATACGGCCTCCTTACTTATTTGAGTATAATTTAACCTGTGCCGTAAAGACTAACACATATAAAATAAATAATATAAAAGGGAGAGTGATTGACTTTGAAAGTAGCTATAATCGGAGCCGGGACTTCGGGTCTGTCATGCGCAATCGAACTTGAAAAGCAAGGTATTTCTCCAGTTATTTTTGAATGTAATGACTTTATAGGTGAGTATCACTCCCACGTATCTGCTTTTTTAGGCCTTATCACCCGCCCGGTAGCAGACCCCATTGTATATATAAACCGGGATTTAGGCATAAAATTAAAACCTTTAAACCGCTTTCGCAAGGTTATACATTACTCCCCCAATAATCAGACTGTAGTTTCCGGTCCTTTAGGTTATTTTATGATACGAGGAAGAGAAGAAATATCCGTAAAAAACCAGCTTTACGCCCAAATTAAATCCCACGTCCATTTTGGAAGCTTTGTACAGCCGGAGGACCTGGAAAATGAATTTGATCATATAGTTGTGGCTGATGGGCAGTGGACAATACCTGCACGTTATGGAATATGGCAGGAAATGATGAGAACCTGGCTTAAAGGCGGTATATTTGAAGGTGATTTTGAAGACGATACGTTACATATGTGGTTGGATAAAGAGCTTACCAATGGTGCATACATATACCTGGCACCTTACAGCAAAAACAAAGCTGTTATAGCCCAGATTGTGCAAAATATAGAACATGCGGAACTGAATGATTACTGGTACAGATTCTTAAGTTCCCGGGATATCCTTAAAAAATATAATTTGCTTGAAACCTGGGAGCTTCCCCACCATGCAGGCTCTGTAACCACCAATAAGCTTAATAAAATGTATTTCATCGGTGCTTCCGGCGGCGGCGCCGAACCATTTTTAGGCTTTGGGCAGTTCAATGCCATAGTGGCGGGTGTGATGGCTGCAAAAAGCATCGCAACAGGGGCCGATATGAATTTTCTTATGAAAGATTTAACTAAAAAAGGTCAGCAGATGGCAGACTTCAGGTCTTTGATGAATTCTGCCACCAATAAGGATTTTGACCATTTGCTGACTTTTATGAAAACACCCGGTTTAAGAAGTCTTATATACAAGACAGACATTAATATTCTTGATATTCTCGCAAAGGGTTTGTCATTTATGCCCTCAAGAAACAAAGGGGATATACTGCAAAGCAGGGGAGGAAAATAATTTGACAGGATTTAAAATCTCATGCGGCAATTGCGGTTCAGATAAAATTGTTGAAAAAAGTGCCCATAACCTGCTGGGACAATCAGGTGAAAGGAGCATTTACGGTGAAGGGATCCAAAGAAAATGCCTGAATTGCGGAAATGAAGATTTCTCTTTATTAAAGACCCGGCTCACTTAAGCCGACCTTTCACTTTATCCCTCATCCTCAGCACTGTAGCTCCATATTTTATAACATTAATCGGCGTATCATATATTATAGGTTTTACTCCTGGAAAACCTATAAGTTTAACCAGTAAATCATAGTTATTGTGACCGGCTCTGTTAAAAGCCTTTCTGAATTCATAAAGCCTTAAATTAAGGGTATAAATATCCTTAATGAGTTCTTCATAATCTGTACCATCAACAATAGCCTTGGCTGCCATGGCCCCCATATAAACAGACTTTAAGGCTCCAAAGCCTAAAAACGGGTCAATAGCACCGCCTGTGTTTCCGGCAAGAAAAATATTATTTACCCTGTGGGGATAAACATCTCCGCTGGTATGCTTTACCTTGAAGGTCTCTATAATTTTATATCTAAGCCCTTCCTGGCTTAAAAACAAATCCCAGTAATAATCAAGCTGATTTTTATCAACATCGGGTACATATAATTCCAAAGAGGCCCTTTTTTCATTATAGGGGGTAAGATATGCATATCCGTTTTTACAATAGGTATGATTTATCCACATAACCAATTCGTTAGGATTGAAGCTGCCTTCTATTACAGCTCCCTTCACAAATCCTTTTATCCAGTCTTTAAAGCAGCTCAATTCCTCGGCTATATCCGGCTTACCGTCGGCAGCCACCACAAAATCATATTCATTTATCAGATTCTTATAATTTACTTCTATATTAAACGTAATAGGTGTCCTTTTAAGCTGGGAATACAGCTGACCTTTAAGTGAATTTTCTTCCTTGCCTCGTACCAAAAAATAGCCAAAATTACCTTTGATTGTTGTACTTTCGTTAGGCGAGTAATGTGTCAATAAATTTACGGCATTTAAAGGTTTTATGTCTATGCCGCATTTTTCTTTGACGTACTTTATCATATCCTTGACCGGCCTGTTTATTATATTTAAATCCGCACCAACATGGGGCTCTCTGTCACCTATAAAACCGTTTTTTTCAAATACATCAGGTATTATACCATTCCTCTCTAGCACAATTGCACAGGATAGACCTGCTATTCCGGCACCTATAATCGCGACTTTCATTTAAATTACTTTTCCCTCCCTTTCCCTTAGCTTTTTAACTTATCTCGTAATGATTACATATAAGGGCAGTATAAACATTATTACCGTCAGCAGAACACAGCCAAAGGCTGCGAACTTATTCTTTTTGTCCCAGTTGTATTTCGCATAGCTTAAGGGATTAATAGATATTATCAGCAAAATAGGTATAACTATGTATATCATTTATACGCTCCTTTCTTTTTTCTGAATATAGCTGCCATTAAAGCAATAAAAGGCATTATATAAAACACCGGTATGGCATAAATCCTTAATATTTCAATATATTTTGTAATAACGCTGTTAAAATCCTTGGGTATCATGGCAGTTGTAAAAAGAAGTACCGCCGAAGGTATTATAACCGGCTTTGTTTCCTGCATCCTGAAGGTTTTGCAATAGCAGCTTACAATGCAATAAAACAATACTGCAATGGTTATAAAGGTAGTTATGTTCCATAAAAAGATAAATAAAGGGTCCAGCCTTTGTACAAAGCTTCCGTATTTTATGAGCCTTGTAATCTCGTATACAGGTGCAGCAATCTCCTGGACTATGCTGTATGGAAAAGTAAATGAAACACATAATACGGCAGATGATACAAAGAACCCTGAAAGTATTAAGGATATAAATCCAGCTTTTTTTATATGTTCAGCGCCCTGCAGGGCATTGGCAAAAACTGAAATCACGATAATTTCACTATAAGCTGAGCTCCTTCCCAGGCTGCTTATCACCGTATTTTTTAAACCATATCCAAAAACTGGAGATATATAAGCTATATTCCAATTTTGTATTGATAATATCAGTAAAAGCATATATCCTAACAAGACAGCATAAGCAGAAAGTTTGGCGAACCTTGCTATACTTTCTAAACCAAGAAATGCTGAAATTGCCGCGGCAGAAACCAGGGCGGTTATCAGAAACTTAGGATCAATTGACTGAAATATATATGTGTTCAATACATCTATAAATTCTCTTAGCAATATGCTGCACCCCACAAGGAAGGACGCAGCGTATGTAAAAGAAAAAACAAATCCCACAACAGGACCTAGGGTAATATAAAAGATCTCTATTATACTTTTGCCCGGGAAGCGCTTAAGCAACATATATATGAAAGCAAAAGCAATTATGGTGACAGCAGCGGATATCAATGCCGCGTACCATCCGGCAGTGCCCACAATTTTAACCAGGGCAGAAGGAGAAGTAAAGAAAATTTTATTGCTTATGGTTATGGTCGTAAGGCATATGGCTTCTGCAAGCCCAATTTTCCCTTCCTTAATCAATTATTTTTCACCGCCATTCGACGTCTTTACCGGATTGGTCTTGGTCATTGTACCTGTTCTTCTTATTATGAAATTAACACCTGTTGTAACTTTACATTCCTTAAAACGGCTTATCCAGTTATATTTTTCCCATTCCTGAATGGTAAGGAACTGAGTTACCGCCTTTTCTCCAAAACCAAATACGTCACAATTTAAAGCCTTGCATTTGTCAATTGTCTTATCCAAATCTTTTTTTATAAGTTCTTCCAGAGTTTGCTCCAGCAGAGGATTTAACTCCTCACTTTCATATTCTTTTTCGCTCTGAACATTCAGCAAATCTCCTTCAAGGTATACTTTTACATCTATAACAGGTTTATCTCCGTCAAAATAAATATTTACAGCAGGCCCTTTATGGGGGTGAGTTTCAACGCTTATTCTCCTGTCGGGTTCAAGGGGGTCGGGTATTGTTATTGACCCTCTTGAAAAATCACCTCTCATCATAAGCATAGCTCTCGTTTCATCTCCGTTTAATTCTCCTATCATCTTATCTCCATTAAAGAGAGCACTTCCTAAAAATTCAAATTTGTTTCCTCCCGAACGAGGTGTTTGTCCGGGCTGATAATCTCCCTCCGATTTATTGTTTTCCTTATTCAATTCTGCTTCATTAAAATGAGAAAAATCATTTATGGCTGCCAATGCGGCGTCAGATTGCCTGTAGGAGGACTTCATATTATTTACAAACTCATTGTATGTAACTGAATCGAACAATCCCGTTTCATGCTCCTGATCTATCATCTTTTCCATCAATTTTGAAAGTCCCATGCCTGTTACAGGGGTAAGTATTTTAACAAATTCTCTGGCACTTCCTTTGACAACTATAATATTCATAGAACGCCTTATTTGGCGGCTCCTTATCATGCCATTTATAAAGCTTTCCACTCCGTGTCTTGCCAATTCTTCCGATACCATAATGTATTTGGCATGGGTATAGCTTACTGTTTTTGCCAGGGAGGAATTGACCATGTTGGTTGCGGCATAAAGAGTTGGGGCATCTACGGAGATAACAGTAAAAGCATCCTGAGCCTGCGCCTGAAAACCTCCCTGGCTACTCTGCCCTGTTTCTCCTCCTAATATCGGCAGTTGAAAAGTATAACGGTATTTATCAGCAACTCCTTTATCAATGCCTATGGAGTATACATAAGCCCACTCATCAATTTCCTTGGCATCGGAGCAGGATACAAGAGTAAACATATTGATGAGGCATAAAAAGGCCAATATAAGCTTACGCATTTGATACATCTCCCTTCTTTTTACGGATTTTTGCAGCTGCCAGCGCAATTATAGGCAGGCCAAAGAAGACAAGTGATCCATATATTCTGGAAGACTGGACATATTTTGTAACAACGCTCATAAAACTTTCGGGAATAAATGCATATGAAAAAAGAATTACGGCCATGGGTACAATAACCGGCCTTGCATCCTGCAGTCTGAAAGCCTTGCAACATACGCTTACAGAGGAATTAAACAGTATGCAAATCGTTATAACCGTTGTTATATTCCACAAAAACAGAAAAAAAGGATCCAACCTTTGTACAAAGCTCCCGTATTTTATCAATCTGGTCAGTTCATATACCGGCGCCGTTATTTCCTGAGCAATCTGATACGGAAAGGCCATGGATATGCTCAAAAGTCCCAGGGATATTATGAAACCCGACAGTATGAGAGAAATAAATCCTACTTTTTTTATATCGCTTATTTTCTGTATGGACCCTGCATATACGGCAAGAATAATTACTTCAGCATAGACGGAGCTTCTTTCTATCCCAATACTTACTGTTTTACTCAAGCCATAACCCAGCACCGGAAAGATATAGTGGTACTTGAAGTTCTGGGATGTTAAAATCAAAAGTGTAAGAAAGCCGATAATTGAAGTATATGCCGACAGTTTTGAAAACCTAGCAATGCTTTCTAATCCTAAGGAAGCTGCAATTGCAGCTGATATAACTGCCGGTATCATCAATAAACTAATGGGAGTCTCGGGATATACGTATATCTTTATTACTTCTGCAAATTCTCTTAAAAATACGCTGGTGTTTATAAGAAAAGCTATTCCCATGGTTAAAGAGCATATAAAGCCAATGATTCGTCCAAATGAAATATCAAAAATTTCTACTATGCCTTTACCCGGGAAACGCTTTAGCAATAGATAAGTAAAAGCAAAAGCTGCCATAGCCGTAATATTTGATATCAATGTCATATACCAGCCGGCAGTCCCTACGAATCTCGTTAAAAAGCCGGGACTGGTAAAAAATAATTTGCTGCTTATGGCTGCCGTAACAAGGGATATCATCTCCTGAGCACCCAGTTTACCTTCCTTTATCATGAATTGTCCCCGCCTTCTTGGCTCCCATCGTCTTCTTTGCTCCAATTCGTTACATTTCTGCCCTGTCTTCTCCTGTTAGGTACATTTAAATAGTCAGGCCGATTTCTTTGCATCCATATAGGATATTTAATGATAATATCCGGATTTGTTCTTGTCTTTGGTGCAACAGGTGAAAAGAAGGGCACTCCGAAAGACTTCATACTGCAGGTCATGATACCTAAAAGAAAAATCAGCAAAGATATACCGTAAAATCCCAGAGCCGCTGCGAAAAAAATGAAAAAAAACTTTTCAATCCTGATTGCCATAGCCATGGTATAGTTTGGTATGGCAAAGCTGCCAAGGCCTGTTACGGATACGATAATTATAAGAATCGGACTTACCAATCCCGCTGCCACCGCTGCCTGACCAAGTATCAATGCACCTACTATTCCAAGGGTCTGGCCAATGGCGCTGGGAACCCTTATTCCTCCTTCACGTATAAGCTCAAAGGATACTTCCATTATCAATACTTCCAATATAGTGGGAAAAGGCACTGTTTCCTTTGCCTTTGATATGGATGACAAAAGTTCTGTCGGTATCATTTCAGGATGATAAAGGGCAACTGCAACATATAATCCCGGCAGCAGAGTTGCACAAAACAATCCAAACATCCTTATAAGTCTTAAAAAAGTACCCAAAGGCCAGCGGACAAATGAATCTTCAGAAGTATGAAATAATCTGAAAAAGGTTACCGGCACTGCCAGTGCAAAAGGAGTCCCTTCAGTTATTATTACAACCTGTCCTTCCATGATGAAAGATGCTGTTCTATCCGGCCTTTCAGTGGATAAGATCTGGGGAAAGAGCATAAATGGATTATCTTCTATAAATTGCTCCACCATGCCGTCGCCTAATATAAAGTCTGTATCTATTTTTTTAAGCCTCTTTCTTACCTCCTCAATTACTTTGGGATTTGCTATACCCTCCAGGTACATTACTGCACAGCTGGAGTGATTGGTCTTCCCAAGAGGTATTACCTCTGTCATCAAGTTTTCATTTTTTATAATCCTTCTGACTAATGTAACATTGGTCTGAAAATCTTCGGTAAAGCCCTCCTGTGAACCTTTTACAACTGTCTCTGTCATAGGTTTGTCTACGCTTCTTTTTTCATATCCTCTGGTATCAATAAGTATGCACTCTGAACTTCCTTCAACAAAAAGTGCGCTTAAGCCGCTCAATACGTTTTTAATAATTGTTCTATACTCGCTTGTTTTATTTACGCTATATACGGCGATGACGTTTTCCATGAGGTAATCTGCAGTACATTCCTCGTTTCTTCCGTCAAAAGCCTCCTTAGACATGAGCTGGGGAAATATGGACAAATTCAAGGTATTCTTATCTACCATTCCGGCAATATACAATATGGCCGCCTTAACTTTCCTTCCTATATTAAACTCCCGGATTACAATTCCCTGATTTTTATATGTGCTGAATTTTTGCCTCATGACTTCAATGTTGATCTGAAGGCTTTGTGACACCGCCTCGTTATTCTCCTTTGACTGACTGGATTGCTGAGGCTTTCTTTTTTCATTTATCTTTCTGGTTTTTAAAGGCGCTATACCTGAGGCAGTCCTTTGCTTCTCCAAATTTTCTTTTTGACTGTCACTTCTATTATCAGAAGTATTATCATCTTGCCTTTCAATGCCTTCAGTTTTGTCTTCTAATAGCTCAAAGCCCATCTCTTCTTTCTTGGGTTCTTTATATAAAAACAAATCTATGACTGAATTGAAAAATTTTTTCATATAAACATCCTCTACAAAAATCCATGATATTTATTATTTGTTACAATCATCCATGATATTCAATTTAAAAAATAATCCCTTCAATATATAGACTATTTCTGTCAAAATATTTACAATGTTAATTAAACATAATTTTTCGGAGGTACATATGAGTAAAGAAAATTATAAAACAGGAAAGCATTCATCTGAAGGTTATATAAAAATGGTTGATGGAGTGGAACGGAAGACCTTAGTTTATGGAAACAGCTCTTTAATGACGGAGTTTCGCCTTGAGAAGGGCAAAAATCTGCCTATGCACAAACATGAAAACGAGCAGACAGGTTATCTGGTATCTGGTTACATAATACTTACTATTGACGGTGAGAAACACCCTATGCACCCAGGGGACAGCTGGGCCATTGAAGGCAACATCGAGCATGGGGCGGAAATTGTTGAAGATTCCATAGCTATAGAAGTATTTACACCCATAAGGAATGATTATATATGATTATAAAAAAGAGAATCAAAAATTTGATAAGCCAATTTGTTAAAGAATATCCCGATAAAAACAACACGGAAACTATGTGGCAAGAACCCTTAACCGCTTTTGCAGATGCAAAAGATGAGTTGTTTTATGAATTAAAGCAGTATGTAAGTCCTACCCATGCTTTGCCTGTGGACTTGCTTCCTGGAGCCGAGACAGTGGTGACTTATTTTATACCTTTTGATAAGACAATAGCGAAGAGCAACATAGAAGGGCCGGAGGCCTCGAGAGCATGGGCAAAAGCTTATATTGAAACCAATAAGCTAATACTGGATTTGAATACACATATGCATAATGAAATACAAGCTTTAGGATATAACTCAAATATCATGCCTGCCACCCACAATTTCGATGTAGTAAAGCTTATAAGCGATTGGTCTCACCGACATGCAGCCTATGTTGCAGGCCTTGGTAAGTTTGGTTTAAACAATATGCTTATAACGGAAAAAGGCTGCTGCGGAAGATTCGGAAGCTTTGTAACAGATGCACAAATTGAAGCCGATGAAAGAAAGATAAGTGAAAATTGTTTGTACAAGCATAAAGGTATATGCAAAAAATGCGTGGACAGATGCGTTAACGATGCCTTGAAAGTCGGCTCCTTTGACAGGCATAAATGCTACGGAATGTGCCTTTTTAATGATAAACTCCATTCAGACCTAAGCATCTCCGATGTCTGCGGCAAATGCCTTGTAAATGTTCCCTGCTCTTTTGTAAATCCAGTAAAAAAGGCTTGAGTATTTGAATTGTTCAAGCCTTTTTCCCTTTAGGTTATTCCATTTACACAGAAGCTATTACACTCTCCATAATATAATAACAATGCTTGAAATTACTAATGTCGCAGTTATCCATTTTGCAACTTTTTTTGAATGATCATAAGAAGAATTTTGTGAAGAATCTTATATCTTAAAATATAAATTATTTGTTATCGTATTTCTTTGATTTAAAATTCCATTGTACCATGCTAACTACAATTCCGCCCAATCCAAAGATAATTGCATAAGAAACAAACCTTGCAACTATACTTGCAATATTGTAGTTTTTTGGATTTGGATTAAAAAATATAGTTAGAATACCGAATATTAAAGAACCATATACACCCCAAAGTAATACCCCATAAATTAGTATAAATCTTTTCTTTCCTATAAGTTTTTGATTATTACATTTTTTCTTTTCTCTATCTGTATTGTTCAACAAAATCACCTTACTTTTGGTTCATATTTTTAACTGTTATGACTGAATAAATGCATTCTAGTTCATAATCGTATTTTACCTCGTCCTTTACTACCCTATAGAGTTTTATATTAACATGTCGTATACCTCGCCATTATATACTATTATGAGTATAACTCCGGTTAGTATACTGATATAACTCACTGGTATATAGAAGTAAAAATAAAAATCCCGCCGTTTGGCGAGCTTTATTAAATTAGATTGACATATATGTTTTAACCTTATAAGCCTTGCTTTTATTAGTGTAGTTATGCCAGTCCACACAATTTCCGTGTGTGCTCTCTCTTTCCCGAATTAAGCAGAGAATATATGAGCCGGGTGTTACACCGGATATTATGAATGAACAAAAGTTAAAAGAGATTGCGGCTGAGATTGAGGCTGAAACTGAAGAAACTAAAGTATTAACTACGCTTAAAAACCTGGGATTATCAGATGAAGAAGCAAAATTGCTTATCTTAAGAATAATTGAAGTTGTGAACATGTAAAGAGCGTACCAAACAGTGAAGGGGCTGTATCTTCAGCTCTTACTGAAGATACAGCCCCAATATATCAGTGTATGGATTATATTAACCCAGAGAACCATAAATTAATTTAACCCTGCTGCAATTTTGATATTTGCCTGGTGTTTGGCATCGACGCTGCCGTCGTTATGCCTTGTACTGTTTAAGAAGTGAATATCAAAATGGCCGTCGATGCCATTATTCTTTATCCAGTCAAAATTTGTACCTGCTCCATAATTATCGCTTCTCCAGCTTGTCCAAACTCCTGCCGCGGCAGCATCATTTCCCGCGTGAGGCATAGAGCTCACACTTGCTGCTATTTGCCTTCCATTATATTTAATTAATACAGGCCGTCTTGTCCAGCTAAAACTTCCCCCCCATATTTCTTTCATTTTTTTAGTATCTTCAAGGGTCAAAGTTTCACAGTCAGCATGATTGGCGCCGGTGGTGCGCCTTGCATAGAAGGATTTTCCCGTATAGAAGTCGACAACTTCAAAGTCAGCTCCTACAGGTATTACATACTGTGCTTCAGTCCACCAGTCCAAGGCTTCCCCATACTTTGGTCCCGGAGTACTTTTGACAGGTATGTGATGCACGGGAATTTTCAGTACATCATTAATATTTAGCATTGACGATTGGCTCAAGTTATTTGCCTGTAATAATTCAGTCAGAGGTATCCCGAATTTATCTGCGATGTTCCACAGTATATCACCTTTTTGCACCGTATAATTTGTATATGTTATATAGGGTTTACTGCCAGTTTCAGGCTGTGGAGCAGTACCCGTATCTGAAGAGGCAGCGGGTATTTTAATCTGCTGTCCTATATACAGATAGGATTTTTCATCGGCTCCGTTTAATTTCAATAGCTCAGCGATATTTACACCGAACTTTTGACTGACGTTCCAGTAAGTATCCCCCTTTTGCACGGTATATACTTTTGTTTGAGATGCGGAAGTTTTGTAGGGTATAACTACTTTATCCCCAACATTAAGCCAGGATTTGTCAGTAGCATTGTTGGCACGTAGAAGCTCATTGAAATCAACAGAATATGCCTTGCTTATTGTCCAGTAAGTTTCACCTGATTTGACGGTATGCACAGTATTTTGAGGGACTTTTATATTCTGTCCTATGTATAATACCGTATTCTGGTCTGCATTATTTGCCGCCATCAGGCTCTGGATGGATATGCCCAGTTTCTGACTTATGAGCCAGTACGTATCACCTTTCTGCACCGTATAGGTAGGATTTTGTGCAAACACCCCCGTGATGCTCCCGGCAAAAACAGCAGTGCTCAATATCCCTGAAACTAAAAGTTTTCTAAAATTCATAATGCCCTCCTTTATCGTCATACGATTTTACCGCATCTTAATAATAAATCCCATGAACATATAATTTACCGTTATATGCTTTAATTCCGGAATCTATGTTAATTAAGGTTACATAATATTTCGACAAAAAACCGGCATTCCCTCCATGTAAATAATAGTAAAACCTGAAATGATATCCTTATGTGCAAAGTGCGATAATATAAAACAAATCTGTAACATAATTAACTTGAACCTAGTATTATAAAATAGAAATATAATTGTAATAAGGCGGTTTGAATGATAAATCCATATTTTTACAGACAGTGTCTGGCAGGCTTTGTACCATACACTATCAGGAGAGGTGATACGCTGGATAGAATAGCTGAGGCATATGGCACTTCGGCACAGGACATTATGATTGCTAATCCAGGTATCAATCCATATAATTTGCAGGTTGGCATACTTATCTGCGTGCCATTGAAAATTCAGTTATATCCATCCTGTCCAACCACCAACTACTACGTAGTCAGGCAAGGCGATACGCTGGAATCCATTGCAGGTTATTTCAACATAACACCAATGCAGCTTTTATACTCCAACTACGGCATCGACCCCGATGACCTTTATGAAGATCAGATTTTATGTATCCCTGTAGCCCCTTCTCCTGTGAGTATCGACGTAAGAATATCAGAAGGGCGTCTAATAGTATACCTCGACGGAAATGCATTCCGGACTTATTCTATAGCAATTGAAAACACCGCATATCCTGTCCCCCGGGGTACCTTCACAGTTTTAAATAAACAGGTAGATCCCGGTACAGAACGCGGCGCAAGATGGCTGGGACTATCGGAAGCCGGTTTTGGCATACACGGAACAAATACTCCCGGATTTATTGACGTTGTATCCTCAGGTAACAGCATTATTATGTCCAATCAGGATATAAGCGAGCTATTTAACCTCACACCTGTGGGCACAACTGTAAAAGTATCATAGTTAGGAGGGTGCAGGAATGTTTTATGGAAATTGGTTTCGTCAGTGTCCAATGGGATCAGCTGCTTATATAATAAGGCAGGGGGATACACTTTATAAAATCGCCCAAAAGTTTAGCACCACCGTAGAAGCTATCATTTCAATTAATCCGGGTATAAATCCAATGGCGTTATATATAGGCCAGCAGATATGTGTGCCTCAACGCCTTCCGCAGCCTTTATCCTGTCCTATAGGGACATCGCCTTATCAGGTAAAAGCCGGAGATACACTGTATGCCATAGCAAAAAAATTTAATACAACTGTACAGGCAATTATATCCGCCAATCCTGATATAGACCCCGATAAGTTATATGTAGGGCAGCAAATATGTGTAACTGAAGAACTGCCGCCAGTTACTACATGCCCTACATTGAATACCTATGTCATACAAAAGGGAGATATATTATCTGTAATAGCCAGAGCCTTTAATGTGTCAATACAAAATATACTGGCAATTAATCCGGGGCTTAATCCTAACAATATGCCTGTGGGCGCCGTTATATGTTTACCTGTAGCACCGTCGCCATTAAGCATCAATGTCAGCATACGTGCTAAAACTCTGGGCTTGTACCGCTCCGGAAGCCTGGTGAAATCATACCCCGTAGCCACAGGAAAGCCCACAACCCCTACCCCTGAAGGGACTTTTAGTATAATAAATAAACAGGTTAATCCCGGCGGACCCTTTGGGACGAGATGGATGGGATTATCAAAGCCCCATTATGGTATCCATGGTAATAATAATCCGGCATCCATAGGAACAGCAGCCTCAAACGGCTGTGTGAGAATGTACAACGATGATGTAAACGAACTTTTCAATCTCGTCCCCGTTAACACCATAGTAAGGATATTTTAAGTGAAAAATGCATAATAAATATCATACCTGCTGCGATATTAGTAAAGGTATATACCTGTTCTTCTTCCATATGCTGCTGAATTGGGAAAAGGGCAGGGGGCTTTCCCCTTCCCCCAGTTCAATGGTAAAACCAGGACGGCCATAATTTTGAACGTACCAGTCCTTAAGTCCACCGCTTGAGACCTTATTTCCTTTTGGAGGCAGCTTATAACCCGTGGTGTATGCAATAGCATCTGCGATTTTTCTATCCCTGTTATATGAACTTCCTTTTTGAAAATAATACCAGTACACCACTTGACCAGCACTATGATAAGTAAGCACTGCATTAAAATTCCTTTTACTTATATAGTTTGCAACAGCCCAGCTTTCAGGCTCACTTAAAGGATATGGACCCTTATAGGCTTCCGGCCCCGCAGGCATATATTGTATTTTCTTCCACCCTGCATTGAAATTGCGGTTTAAGTCCACACCTCTGGCATTGGCTTTCCAGCTTTTAAAATTATGGCTCCCCTTATTTAATTTAAGCAGCATATTTTTCATTTTTTGATTTTTTACAGAGTTCAGTCCCGCCTGGGAAAGCATCACTCCATCTGGATTAAGCATGGGTATAAAATAAATGCATACCCTTTGTAATTGATTGACAATATAAACCTGGTTGAAAGAATGCATAGGATTGTTAAGGTAAAATTCCATCTGCTTCATTATAAGCTGAGTGCCTATATACTCGCGGCCGTGAATGCTTCCGATAACAGCTATTTTCTTCGGAGCCTGCGGATTCCCAAGTATAATTACCGGTATATCTCTTCCTAAGACGCTCTTGCCGATAATCCTTTTTTGTATTTTCCCGGTATGTGCTTTCACTAAACTATCGATATCCTGAATCATCTCATAATAGGAATATATCTGTTTGTTATATCTCAAGGAGGGTTTTTTTATTTCTTTACCCTTAGCCGTGTTTTGGGCCAGATAATTTACAGGCGTGCAGCTTACAGCTAATTCCTTCTTTATTAATATGTCATTAAAAGAAATATTGATTATATATAAAGCTGTCAAACCTGTAATACATACTGTTCTTAGAATAAACCTTGAGTATTTGTGCCTTACAGCCATATTAGCCACCCCTGTCGCTTTATTTTTATTATACATGTCTTAATGCATCTATCGGATTTAGCCTGCTGGCTTTTCTCGCCGGTACCAGCCCAAACACAATACCTACTGAAGCTGCAAAACCTACTGCAAGTAAAATAGTTGAGGCAGTTATTGCCAATGAAAATTCCATCATATAAGAAGCCGCCAGTGCAATCAAAATGCCCAGAATGAGCCCTATGATGCCTCCGAACAAAGAGATAAACACCGACTCAATCAAAAATTGCAGCTGAATTTGCAACGGTTCCGCCCCCAATGCTTTTCTCAAGCCTATTTCAGCAGTCCGCTCCGTTACAGATACCAGCATCATATTCATAATACCGATACCGCCGACAAGAAGGGATATTGACGCTATACCTGCCAAAAGAAGGGTCATCATTCCTGTTATATTGTTTAAAACATCAAGCATATCCTGCATATTAAATATTGAAAAGGTATCCTCCCGATAATTAAATGCCGAATTTAATATCCTTTTAATATCATTTATTATGGCTTCTGATTTTGAAGCATCCGTCATATATACATCTATATTTGTAATATAACCTGTGCCCAGAGACTTCATGGAAAAGGTATAGGGTATAATTATAACATCGTTGCCGGGACCGGTTAATGAATCGCTTTTTGGTGCCATTACCCCTATGACATTAGCAGTATAACCGTTTATAATCATCTTTCTTCCGATAGGATTCTCACCGAAAAAAAATTCTTTTGCAATATCACTGCCTAAAACAGCCACCTGGTTTTTATTTTCAACATCAAGTATGCTTATTTCTCTGCCTGTTAACAGGCTGTCTTTTTCCCTGTTAAAATACACTTCATTCCTGCCTTGTATTGATACATCGTCTTTTACTTTTTCGCCTGCCACGATGGAGGTTTTTCCCGATACAGTAGGCGAGATACCGCTGATATAATTAACATCCATAATTCTATCTAAGTCCTTTTCATTAAGCCCTCTCTTAATGCGGGTTCCTATGACCTGTATGTTGATTTTATCAGCTCCTAAAGATGTTATCTGGCTTGTAATGCTTCCCGTAGCACCCTGTACAATAGTAATAAGCGCAATTATCGATGATACGCCTATTACGACACCTAAAACTGTTAAAAATGAACGCATTTTATTATGAGTTATGTTGTTCCAGGACATCTTAATGCTTTCTGCGAACACTAATTTAGAGCCCCCTCACTTAAGTTACCGTCAAGTATATTTATAATCCTCTTTGCATGCTTTGCAATATTTATATCATGGGTGATCATAATAATTGTCCTTCCTTCTTTGTTAAGCTCTAAAAAAAGCTCCATAATCTGCCCTCCTGTCTTTTGGTCAAGGGCACCGGTAGGTTCGTCAGCCAGGAGTATTGAAGGTTCGGTGACTACAGCCCGGGCTATTGCAACACGCTGCTGCTGCCCCCCTGATAATTGGTTGGGATAGTTTTTCATTTTTTCTGACAGTCCCACCCGTTTTAGCATTTCAGCTGCTTTTTTTCGACGGTCGTGAGATGATATACCGGCATAAATCATGGGAAGCTCTACATTTTCAATGGCATTCATTCGAGGCAAAAGCTGGAAGCTCTGAAAAACAAAACCTATCTGCTTATTCCGTATCCGTGCCAGCTCTTTTTCATCCAGCTCCTTCACATCATGGCCAGCCAGGGCGTATGTACCGCTTGTGGGAGTATCAAGGCAGCCTATGATATTCATTAGAGTGGATTTTCCTGAGCCGGACGGTCCCAAAACAGATACAAACTCACCTTCATTTATTATGAGATTTATATTTTTAAGCACCTGAAGCTCTTCAGCCTCAAGATAATAGCTTTTGACTATATCATTCATATTTAATATTTCTCCCATATTCCGCCTCCCTAAGGTCCTTGTAAATATCTGCTCCTGTTTTGCTGAATGGGACTTTGCTCAAACTCAGCCATCTTTGTCTGATAAGGTAACAATATGGTATCATTTTCCGATATGCCGCTTTTTATCTCTGCCTGTACGCCGTCATTCATTCCAATATTCACAGAGGTTTTCTTAGGATTATTATCCATGTCCTTCAATAATACATAGGGATTATTATCTGCATCAAACTGTATTGAAGATATAGGCAGCAGTATTGCATTTGAAACTTTCTTGTTTAACACCTTGGCTTCAGCGGACATGCCTACTCTTAAGTCATTTTCCGCCGGTAGGGATATTAAAGCGGTAAAATTAGCCACCCCATTCAAATATTCACCCTCTTTGGATATGTCGGTTATTATGCCAGTTACATCTCTATTCAAGGCATGGATGGTCACTGTTGTTTCTTTATCCTTTGAAATGGCTGCAAGATCATATTCATCCACCTGGATTACAAGCTGCAAATCCGAATAATCTACTATATCAATTAATTTAGATCCGGCCATTAACTGGGAATTTTCTTGTACATAGATACTGGTTATTTCTCCGGCAATTTTGGATTTTATATCCGCGCCCATGGTTGCGGTCAATAAAACAGTATTCTCAGATACTCTATCGCCTTCCTTGACCTTTATGCTTTTAATCTGCATATTCCTGTCTGATAAAACCGTCTCTTTGTTTTTTACCTCAATGCTTCCGGGAAAGCTGTAGTATGTTTCCAGGCCTCCTGTAGATGCCTTGATTTCTGTATATAGTGTACTTCTGGGCATAAATATTCTGTTTAAAACAAAGGCTGCTGTCAATAAACCAAGAACCGACCATATAATTACACCTGTAATGGTTCTTCTTTTTTTCATTTTTATCTCCCGCTCCTATTATCTTAATTTACTTGCTTATTTTTTGAAGCATTGCTTTCAAATATACTCCTTCCACAAATTGCATAAATATTGCTTTCATTAAAAAAGAAACTTCAACTTCCTCAAAGATGAAAGTTGAAGTTTCTTACAGTATCCATAATAGAACGCATTAAAATTTTTATTTTGCAGAAAGCCTATGCCTTACATTTCCTTTTTCATTACCATAAAAAAATACTCTTTACCGAATTCATTGGTGAATTGATTTTCAAATTCTTTCAGCCTTTCTTCCTGGGCCTTGCCAAGCTCCGCGAATTTTAAAGCTTTTAGTGAATCAAGATACATCTGCTCCATTTGCTTGCACCTCCTTATAAACAAAAAAGTTTTCTGTTAAGAAGCCTTGATAGTTTAGTTATTACCCTTATTTTAAAATTTATCACTCATTTTAACCTTCGACGGGTCAAGAAAGTTTTTTAGGAATATAGTAATTATCATTTAAAGGTAAAAGTATATTGACATGCCCCCCCACATGTAGTAGATTAATTGGTAATAACAAATTAAAGTAAAGCCTGTCAATTTTTAAAATTGTAACGTGGCAGACTATTGACCAAAAAGGAAATAGTCTGTTTTCTTAATATAAAAAACTAAGGAGGCATCCTAATGAACAGTCATGAAGTAACAAAAGGCCTGGCCAGATCGCCTCACCGCTCTTTATTCTATGCCATGGGCTACCTGCCCGAAGATCTGGAAAAACCATTAATAGGCATTGTCAATTCTAGAAATGAGATCATACCCGGACATTTTCATCTTAATGACCTGGTACAAGCAGTTAAACTGGGAGTAAGCGCTGCAGGGGGAACCCCCATAGAATTCCCTGCAATCGGTGTATGCGATGGAATAGTTATGAACCACAGCGGCATGAACTATTCCCTATCCAGCAGGGAGCTTATTGCCGATTCCATAGAAGCAATGGCAATTGGACACAAATTTGACGGCCTTGTACTGGTAGGTAACTGCGATAAAATTGTACCGGGAATGCTTATGGCGGCAGCAAGGCTTAACATACCTTCAATTTATGTAAGCGGCGGCCCTATGCTTGCAGGAAAGAGCAAGGGCAAAAAGCTTGATTTGATTCGCGGGCCCTTCGAAGCCGTAGGGGCCGTTACCGCGGGCAAAATGACTCAGGAAGAACTGGATGAGATAGAAGTTTCATCATGTCCTACCTGCGGAAGCTGTGCGGGATTATTTACCGCAAATACCATGAACTGCCTTGCAGAGGTTTTGGGAATTGCTCTCCCCGGAAACGGAACTGTGCCTGCCCCTTATGGCAAGAGAAGGCAGATTGCCAAAAGAGCCGGGATGAAAATAATGGACTTGGTTAAAAACAATGTGCGTCCGAGGGATATACTTACACTTGATGCATTTAAAAACGCCATCACCGTTGATATGGCAATAGGAGGTTCCTCCAATACCGCCCTTCATCTTTTAGCAATAGCCCATGATGCAAAGGTGGAACTGGACATTGATGAATTTGACAGAATAAGCAAAATGGTTCCCAATATAACAAAAATAAGTCCTGCCGGCACCCACGCAATAGAGGATTTAGACCAGGCAGGCGGCATATCGGCAGTTACCAATATGCTGCTAAAAGCAGGTCTTATAAAGGGTAACACCATTACCGTAACAGGTTCAACCTTAGGGGAAACCGTTAAAAATGCTGAAGTTTTTGATTCCTCAGTTATCAGGCCACTGGATAACCCCTACGGCAAAGAAGGCGGAATTGCAGTTCTTCGCGGCAATTTGGCTCCCGACGGTGCCATTATAAAGCAGTCGGCTGTTGAGCCTGAAATGATGTGCCACAAAGGCCCGGCCAGAGTTTATAATTCCGAAAATGAAGCTTATGCAGCAATCCTTGGTAAAGAGATAAAACCTGGTGATGTGGTTATCATACGCTATGAAGGACCAAAGGGCGGCCCGGGTATGAGAGAAATGCTGAGCCCGACGGCAGCTATTACCGGAATGGGACTTCATACATCGGTGGCCCTGATAACAGACGGACGCTTCTCCGGCGGTACAAGGGGGCCCTGCATAGGTCACGTATCTCCTGAGGCTTCCGAAGGCGGTCCTATAGCTATAGTTGAAGAAGGCGATATCATAGAAATCGATATTCCACAGAGGATATTAAGAGTAGAATTATCCGATGAAGTTATAAAAGAGAGGCTTTCAAAATGGGTACAGCCGCCCTCAAAGGCGACTCCCGGGACTTACCTTTCCCGCTACAGCAAGCTTGTAACATCAGCAAGCACGGGAGCTGTACTGCAGGACTGATAAAGCAAACCGCCATAATATGGCGGTTAGGTCAAAGCTGTGCCGGCAATTGCCGGCGCAGCTTATTTTATTGCGCTTTTGTGCTATGCCCTCTTACTTTTCAAGTCTTTTACTCTGTATTACCTCAGTCAATCTCCTGTCAACCTTTATATCAAGCTCTTGCTCCAAACGCTTTTTAAAGCTGTAATAAAGCTTGACTGACTTGCTTTTCCTTCCCTGTGACATATATAGCTTAAGCAGTTCTAAGCATATGTTTTCGTTGTATGGTTCTGCTGCTAAAGCACGTCTTAAAATTTCCTCAGCCCGCCGCAGTTCTCCGCGCTTTATATAGATTGAGCCTAAGTTCAAGCATACCTCCATAAATATGGATTTGAGCCTTTCCCGCTCATAGAATACCAAATCTCCGTAATCGCTGCCTTCCATCAAGTCCCCTTTATAAACATATATCATTCTTTCCAGAATATCTGCCTGTCTTTGCTCTGTTTGAGAAGTTACAATGTTAGAGAACAACTCGCTATGGAGGCGTAAAAATTCGTGTATATCAAGATCTAATATATCATTCTTTCTTATTTGCAGGCCTTCGGGAGTTTCATATATAAAGGCATTGCTTCCTGTAACTTCCGCATTATATTTTGAAAGTATTTTCCTCAGATGATACAGTGCCGTCCTCTGTGAAGCAATTGCGGATTTGCTGTCCGAGCCGGGCCAGAAAGTCTCTGCCAGGACCTCTTTTGACATGGTGTTGCCGCTGTTAAGCAAAAGATATTCTAGAAAGCCCCTCACCTTTTTGGTTTTCCATTCGGCGTCGGAAACTTTTATACCGTTTACCGAAATCTCAGGCTTTCCAAACAGAGATGACTTTACAAAATAAAGCTGTTCGGAGCTATCCGCTTTGTACGTGGAGACAAAATCGCCGACAAAAGCTTCTATTCGGCTTTCGTCTATGGCTTTGGCCTTTTCGCTCAAGTATTTTACCGTCTTGCTGCCATAAAATTTACTCAGCAGCTCTTCGGCATAACCGGTGCAATAACCATATCGGATACTCCGGAGCGTCATTTCAACAACAGTGGGGATATGGATATCCCAGAACATGAAATATCTATTGCTCTCTGCCAGTTCCATGGCCTGCTTCAGATAATAGTGCCCTTTTTCCGTGCCGCCGCCGGCAAAATACAGCTTGGCTATGTGGAAGCAGGAGCCGCAGAGCACCTGATATCCCTTTTTTGCCTTTGCTTCCTTTATGGATGAAAGCAGGCAGTATTCTGCAAGGTTAAAATCTCCTGACTCCCTGGCAATAGCCCCCAGTACGGACAGGGAATACTCATAGACCATCATGCCGGGGCATTCCTCCCGGATTACCTCTAAATCCTCACGGGCTTCGTCAAGGTCAAGCACGGGACTGTTGTACCGTATGGCCCAAAGGCGCCGCAGCAATCTGCAGGCCGCAGCCATTGCTTTATTATTTATCCGGCGGAAATTGAAAACAGCGTGATCAAGCATTTCAACAGAAGCTTCCCCTTCAAAGGATAGGTATCGCTCAAAAGCAGCCAGACGCCTCCCATGGGCTGATAGGTATTCATAGTCATATTTCTCACCGATAGCAAGGATTTCAGCTATGTATGACGGCAGGCATTCTCTCTGGTTTTTAAGAGATAAAATAATGGAAAGGAAAAGCAGGATAAAGCCTCTGGAAGGCTCAATATTTTTAAACTTATCCAATATTAAAGCTGTCTCCATGCAGCGCTTCCCATTGTCAAGCTTGCCGAGGCAGTAATAAATGATGCAGGAAAGGATTAAATACAGCCATTTACTGTCTTCAGGAAGAAGGGTATATATTATACTTTCGCTTTGTGCTTCCGCCATGGAAAACTGTTCTTCTCCGATGGAGTGCACCATGTCAAGTACGATCAGAGTGTTTCTAAGTTCAACTGATACCTTTTGGCGCTGTTTGGGAAGACCTTCTGTCATTTCCAGCAATCCTTTCATGTTGTTGCTGCACATGAAAATATAAATGAGGACTGACGCCGCATCATAATAAATGGCAAGATTATTGTTTTGCAGTGACAGATTAAGAACCTCTTTTAAGGTGTCTACCATTTCTATCTGCCTGTTGTTGGGCATCAGCTGGGCTTTAAACAGCAAAAGCACCGGATTGCTTCTTATCATATCCTCAGGCAGCAAATCCAGCCACATCTTCAATTGTCCGGTTTCTCCGATCATAAACTTATTAAAGCCTTCTTTTGTTACCATATCCATTACCGAAGCAGAATCACCGCATTTTGCCATATGCTCTGCAGCACGGCCATAGGTTGCATGTCTCATGTAATATTGGGCAGCCTGCAAGTGGAGCCCTGCAATTTGCCCTTCATAATAGCGGTCTTTTAGAATATATAATAGGAATTCCCGGAATAAAGAATGAAAACGGTATACCACAGGATCTCCGGGAATCCTCTGGATGAACATTCCAAACCCCATACACTGCTCTATCAATGATTTTATATCATTTATTTCAAGTATTTCCGATGCCTCAGACTCGGAAAAATCCTGAAGCAGTGCAAGTCTGGCAAGGGCGTCCTGGGTAACGTTATCGACAGATTTGAGGACCTCCATGGACATGTACCTAAACAGGGCATCTTCATGACCCAGCTTGGCGAGTTCAATTGACGCGGTATCAGACCCTTTGCTTTTGACAGCCTGACATAAAATGATGATACCAGCTATCCAGCCTTCGGTGTTTTTTTCAATGAAGCCCGCCACTTTCCTGTCGGCCGCAATTTGCCCCATGCTAAGCATCAAATCTTTTATTTCAGCATTATTGAAAGCAAGACCATCTGTACCTATTTCTAAAATCTTTTTTTCAAGTTTTTGTTTTTCAGTAAAAACATTAAGGTTTGCCCGGTTCAATATAAAAATAGCACAGGAGGGCGGAAGGTTATCAAGCATATATCTTATCATATCGCATATATCCTGGACTTGAACCACGTTTTGAAAATCATCCAGCACAATATATGTCCGGATATGACCGGCCTTGCTGTGATGTGCCCACATTTCATGACATATCATGGAAATAGTATTATGCGGTTGTAATTGCATACCAGAGTTGTCAAAAAGAGCTTTCCTGGATTCTGAGAACTCAGCAGTTTCCGCTGGAAATACTGCTTCTTTGAGGTGGGCAATAAACACCGGCAGGTTTTTGTCCTCAGGGTCCAGTCGATACCAGCATACCCTGGAAGGCATAGCTGCCTGACGGTTAAAATATGAAACTACAAGAGTCGTTTTGCCGTATCCGGCAGGTGCGCATACGGTAACTGCTCTGCAAGACTTCATATTTTCATGAAGCCTTGTAAGCCTGTCCGTCAGTAGAAAGCTTCCGGACAGCTCCGGCATAATCAGCTTGCTCTTTAAAACGGGAATGTTGTCCATATAATCGACCTCGCAAGTACATTTTATAATATAATTTTCAGAAGCATCATAATACAACAAAAGTACTTTAATGTTAAAAAATTTAATGACCTTTGCTGAAAAGACGGCAGATTGGATAATAGAAAATTCAAGTTTAGATTAGATCATCTTTATAGACTTTTAAAATATTTTACTTTATTTTACCATAAAAAAACCAGGTATAAAATAGCTGATATGTTGATTTTTAAGGGCTTCCCGCACATATCAGTCCTAGTTTTCATTTTATATTTTTTTGATGGCTGTATTGTAAGATTATAAAGGAAAATTCAAATAGAATTTTTTATATTTTTGCCTTAAAAGGGACCAAACAAAAAATCTTTTTTAAGGGAGAGGAGGATTATGTACGAGGATGATAAGGCGATAAGGGCTTTAAGAAGGTAAGAAAGGATGTGATATTATGAAGCTTAAACTTAAAAAAATGTTGTCCATGTTTTTAGTCTTATGCCTTGTAATGGCCTTGGTGCCTGCCAGTATAACAACTGCAATGGCGGCAGAAAATGATGTTTGTGAAATTGATGGTATTTCATATGGAACTCTCGGCGAGGCACTGGCAGCAAGGACTGCAGTTACAACACCGACAACTATTACGCTGCTTGACGACATCGAGTACAGTGTTGCTATTGCCGTTGACGGCAAAGACATCACCTTTGAATTAAACGGCCATACACTGAATGTCAATGCGGCTGGGACGGCACTTGAGGTAACAAACGGCGCCAATGTAGCTTTAACGGGCACAGGTGAATTCAACGTCACCGGTACTGCGTACGGAGTGAAAGCGGCAGATGGCGCCACAGCTGTTGTGACTAATGCAACGGCAGAAGGCGGTACAGGCGCATATGCAGAAGCCGGCGGAGAGATCACCGTAAACGGCGATGCAGAGGGCTATGCTATGGGAGCTTACTCCAATGGTGCAGATAGTACGGTTTTCATTTTAGGAGATGCAATAGCAACCGGCATAGGTAACAGCGGTGTTAAGGCTGCCGCCGGAGGAAGCATTACTATAGGCAAAGATGTGGAAGGTATAAGTTATGGCACCTATGCCGAAGGTACAGGCTCTGTTATTACAGTTACCGGCAATGTCAAAGCATCTGGTGCTTCCGGCACAGGTGCATATGCTGAAGACGGCGGAAAAATTACTATTGACGGCACAGTCACTGCGAATAACTATATTATGGTAGACAATATTTCAAAGAACCAAGAAGATTGTGAAGCCACCAGCAATAATCCTGGCTATCTCACCTACACAGGAGGAACAAGCACCGTGTGGGTGAAGGAAATCATATCCAGGTTTATAACCGATATAGATATTGCTGCCCCACCAAAATTAATTTACACAGAGGGAGAAACCCTTGACTTAAGTGACCTTATTGTAACACTGACCTATAGTGACGGTTCTACCATGAATGTAGCCTATGAAGATTTCGTCTATATGGGTATCACAGCCAGTCCGGACCATGAAGCCCCGCTGTCGGCAGCCACCCATCATAACCAACCGGTGGCAGTGACTTATGGCACATATGCCGCATACACCGACAATTTGACGGTGACAGCAGCGTCCTCAGGCAATATCTGCCAAGTCGTCGGAGGCAGCAGCTACACATCGCTAGCTGCAGCTCTGGCTGAGGTGCCGGATAATACTCCGACTACCATTATCCTGTTGGAAGACATTGACCATCTCATCGCCGATAATAATGGTCTTGTCATATCCGAAAAGGAATTGATCCTGGATTTAAACGAAAATACACTGAATATCAGTAATACGTTGGGACCGGGGCTTGTTATCCAGAACACTTCCGATGTAAACGTAACGGGCCAGGGACTTCTGACCATTGCTTCAAAAGGCCCAGGACTATCTGTATCCCAATGCGCGTTTACCACCTCGGCGGATACGGCAGTAAATATCTGTTCCGATGACGATGTAGGAGTTTCCGCCAATGGAAGTACCGTCATGCTTAACGGCAATGTGACGGGAGATACAGCCGGCATCTATGCAGATTCGGATAATACCATAACTGTTTCCGGTACCGTCACGTCAACTACAGCAGGCACGTTCTTTAACCACGCTGTTTGGCTTCAGAATACGGGTAACACAGTGAACGTAGGCAACGCCGTGGTCTCCTCGGGTCAGGGAGCCGGGATATTTATCAGCCAAAACGGAGGAGGAGACGTAACGGTTGGCAGTGAAACTGCACCCGGCCAGGTCACCGGCCAGAGTGACGGCATTTGGACTCAGACAGTGACGGAACCGTCCACGGTTACGGTTTACGGTGATGTACAGGGTGTCCTAAGAGGGCTCTTTGTCACCGACGACTGTGACATTAAAATCTATGGCGACGTAAGTTCCACTTCGCCAAATGCCGATAGTTACGGAGTATACGGTTTTTATAACAGCAGCAATGATACCGGCGGTATCCTGGTTGAAGGAGACGTCCAAGGTGTTAACGGTATCTTTGTCCACGGCGGCCAAGTCGAAGCAAGCGTGGGCGGTAATGTGACAGCATCAGGCAGCAGTATTGACGACAATACAGGCGCCTATGCCAGCTATGCCAAGCTGTATATCAGCGGCAGCGTAACCGCCGCCGGCTGCACTGGGGTTTGCTCCTTTGAAAACTCGGAAATTACTGTGGACGGTACGGTTTCAGCCGCCAACTATGTCAGGATCAAATACGAGGATAAGGCTGCCGGAGATAACGACACCTCCAGTACAAATCCGGGATATCTTCAATACTCCAGCGGAGATGCTTTTGCCTGGATAAAGGATAATCTGCCTCCTACCGGCGCCGCGGTCTGGAGTTACCGCAGCCCCTTGCCCGCCCCAAATATTATGGAAAACGCGATATTTATCAACGGCAAATACATGGCTGTAGGTTATAGCGGGACACTGATCACTTCCCCAGACGGCATAACCTGGCAAAAAGTCGACGTCGGGACGGATACCGACCGTCTGACCGATATCGCTTACGGGAACGGAAAATATGTCATCGCTGCCACTGCCGGCGATTATGTGGCCCGGATCTACACCTCCGAAGACGGACTAAGCTGGAATGAGACTGCGGCAGTTCCCCATCATTGGCTCTATGGTGTGACTTACGGGGACGACGGATTTGTAGCCGTAGGGAAAGCCGGGAAAATCCTCCGTTCTGACGATGGGGAGAACTGGGATGTCATAACGGTGAATCCCATGAGGTTTACTCTCCTGTCGGTCGTCTATGCCGACGGTAAATATGTGGCTGCAGGCATGGGATCTCAATCGAATTATCCCAAGGGCGGCATCATGACCTCCGACGACGGGGAAACCTGGACGGAAACGCATACCCATTCTGCATACACCTTATGGGATATCACTAACGGCAGGGGAACCTTTGTGGCCGTGGGCGGGGCGTCCTCCGGCAGTTACTACATTTGCACCTCTCCCGACGGCGTAACCTGGACCCAGCGCAGTAGTTTCGGGTCGTCCTATGCCCAGCTTTTATCGGTTAACTACGACAGCGGCATCGGTAGATTTATTGCCGTTGGCAGTACGAACTCCGGCGGGTCGAGCGGGTCCAATAAGGCTTTTATTACTACTTCATTCGATGGGATCAGCTGGACTGACAGATCAGATGCGACAAAAACAGGTTTCAGAGTGGTTGTCATCGACGCCAACGACTCTGAGTATGTGGCGATGGGCGGCGCAGGAGATATCTATACCTCCGATGACAGGGGAGTAAGCTGGGATTACCGGACCTATGGAACAACCAAAGCCCTGCGGGACGTGGCCTGGAACGGCAGCGGTCTGTTTGTGGCGGTGGGCCTTGGAGGGGCGATTCAAACCTCATCCGACGGCGTGACCTGGACCATTCAAACTTCGGGAACCAACTCCGATCTCAATAAAGTTGATTATCTGAACAATCAATTTATAGCTGTGGGCAAAAACGGAACCATCCTCACTTCAGGGAATGGCACGGAATGGACCGCTCGGACCTCCGGGACTCTAAGAGAACTGAAGGGGATCTCTTACGACGGCAGCCGGTATGTTGTAGTTGGGGGAGATGACTCTTATATACCGGACAGCCCTAAACCGATCATCATTACCTCGCAGGTCGGTACTGCCTGGATCCCGGCTACCCATGATTCCAATATACCATTTCGAACGGTAGCGCATGGAAACGGGATCTTTATAGCCCTTACGGAATACGGACGGGTATACAAATCCGAAGATGGAACAAGTTGGAGTGCAATCGGTTATTTAGGCTCCATCGGAACCCAATACCCTATGGATATGATCTATGCCGGCAGTAAATTTATAGCGGTAGGCGGCTATGGGGAAATATACCTGTCTACCGATAACGGAGCAAGCTGGACCACCATTGAAAGCGATTTGGTCGGTTATCTTCGGGCCGTTACCTACGGCGGCGGAAATTTCGTAGCCGCAGGAGAAAACGGCAATATCATTGCTTCAGCCGACGGAGGAACGACCTGGCTCCTGCAGCCGTCAGGCCTGACACCCAATCCTTATTTCAACCTGCATGACGATGCCGAGCTGTACGGTGTCGTGGCCGGCGGCGGCAGCTTTGTGGCAGTGGGCTATAACGGGGTTACTCTCCAAACTGAAAGCTTCAGCATTTCCAACGATGCCGACGCCCACGACGTTACCATAGCAAAATCGCGCCTGATCATCGGTAATATTCTGGGAAGCGGAAGCAATTACAACGAAGATAATATTGTGGCAAATATGAACCTGGTCACCAGCTGGGCCCAAGATACCATCATCAGCTGGTGCAGCAGCAAACCGGAGTATATCGCAGAAAACGGCACTGTAACCCGCCCGTCCTTCGGCACCGGCGACCGGGTGGTTTACCTGACCGCCACCATCAGCAAGGGATCGGCCAGCGACACCAAAACTTTCATGGTAAACGTGATAGCCCACCCCGATCCTGATATCCAAATCGCGGAACAGGCCGTTGCAGCCCTGACCTTCAACGTGGTTAAAGGCGACAATACCGCGGAAAACAACATCAGATCCCACTTGAACCTTATCACAGACGGAGACAACGGCACTTCCGTCAGCTGGACCAGCAACAAGCCGCAGTACATTGATGCAACAACCGGCGCAGTAACCCGTCCGACTGAGGGAACCAGTGACCAGGCGGTTACACTGACTGCTACCGTCACCAAGGGGGCAGTTACGCGTACCAGAAACTTCTATCTGACTGTAAAAGTCCAGCTAAGTCCGGATGCCCAGGCTGTAGCAGACGACAGTGAGGCCCTGACCTTTGAGGCTATCAGGGGAAGCAATACTTTTTCAAGCAGCATCATGTATAACCTGAATCTAATCACCAGCGGGGTAAATGAGACCACCATCAGCTGGTCCAGCGACAACCAATGTATTGATCCAGCTACCGGAATGGTAATCCGCCCCGTTGGGGATTCTAATGAACCGGTAACCCTTACCGCCACCATCAGCAAGGGATCGGCCAGCACTACCAAGACCTTTTACCTGGCAGTCAAGTCCTGGTATATAGGGAATGTAGCTGCTATAACTATCAACAGTCAGCCGGATGATTTAACGTACATTGCCGGAGAGCCCCTGGATCTCACCGGACTGGCAGTTACCCTGACCTATAATGACGACACCAGCCTGAACGTGGGTTATGATGATTTCATTTACATGGGCGTCGACGTCAGCCCGGAGCATGGGGCCACGCTCACGGTGGCGGACCACCATGGAAAGCCGGTTGTTGTGACCTGCAACGGGCAGAGTGCTGACACAGAAAATTTGACCGTAACAGAAATATCAGGAGATAACGCCTGCACCATCGGCACCATCGGCTACGCCACCCTGGATGCGGCACTTGCAGCTGTGGATCCAGGTGAAACGGCGACCATCAGGCTGCTCACCGACATCACCTATATAGGCGAACTTGTAATTGATGACAAAACTATTGTATTTGACCTTGGAAATCATGACTTAACCATAGATAATTCCGCTAATGCGGGCAGCGGCACGGGCCTATCCGTAACCGGCGGCCATGTAAGCATAAGCCCTGCAAGTACTGGATCCCTCTTTGTGACAGGCTGGAAGCTCGGCGTATATGTTAAGGGCACCGGCTCGACAGGCAGTGCGTCGGCAGCTGTGACCGGGGCGGCGGCCACCGGTATGGGTCCGATATCCACCGGTCCCGGCCCGTCAGGCAGCTATGGCTGCTATGCCGAGGAAGGCGGAAACATTGTGGTCAACGGCAATGTCATAGGCAACTATGGCGGCGTGGATGCCGACGGTCGCGGCGTCACTGGCGGCGAACCCGTGAGGAGCAGCGTGACGGTCAACGGAAATGTCACCACCCCCCTCTACGATCCCGATCCGGATCCCCGCAACAGCTTCGGCGGAACCTTTGCCGTATCCGCAGGGCTTTACGGGAGTGTGACGGTCAACGGCAGCGTCCGGGGATATACCGGAATATATTCCTCTTCCAATTACTCAACCATTGTGGTTAACGGCAACGTCGTGGGAAGCCGGGGGATATACTGCAGCAATGTTGGAAGCAGTGTGCAGGTTACCGGCAATGTTACCGCTGAACGTACCGGCGTGCAAGTTGGCGGCGGTGCAAACGTCGTGATTGCGGGCAACGTTACAGCCGGACAATGGGGCGCAATGGCCAACAATGGCATCATCACCATCGAAGGTACGCTGACCGCGCCTGGACTGCAGTATGCGCGAATAAACAATTCAACGAAAGGGATCAATGATTACATCACCGAGGGATCTTATTATAGATATGGAGGCGTTATTGGCGGTACCAGCCACATTGTTCGTGTGAAAGGAACTGTCGATTACGGACCGGCCCTCACCAACCCCGGTTATCCTACCGTCCAAACTAACGCTGTAACGGATGTCACGCCCACCAGCGCGACGCTTTCCGGCAATGTCATCTCGGATGGCGGGGAGCAGGTTATCTGGCGCGGTTTTATCTACGGTACTTCGCCAGATATAACAACTCCAAGCGTCCTGAGGGCCCGCACCCTTGTAGTAGCTGAAGGCGGCGGCGCCGGTCCATTTATTTATGTCCTTACCGGGTTAACTCCCGGCACCACCTACTATGTGTCTGCCTATGGCAAAAGCAATCAGGGCAGCAGCACTATAGGGACGACGAGCGACGTATCCTTCACCACACCGCTATCCTTGACTGACGAAGGAAAAGTCGCAGCAGATAAGGCAGCCTTGACCTTCGACGTGATTAAAAGAAGCAATACGGCTGGGGATAACATCGTTTCCGACCTAAATCTGATTACCAGTGGGGCTAATGAAACCACTATCAGCTGGGCCAGCAACTCAAACTATATCGCAGCTAATGGCACAGTAACCCGTCCTGCCCAAGGTGCAATTGATGAGACAGTTACCCTGACAGCTACAATTAGCAAGGGATCGTTCAGTGATACCAAGCCCTTCACACTAACGGTCAAGGCTAAAACCGTGCTTGATGTAGACGGCATAGCCATTAAGACCCAGCCGGCTGATTTAACTTACACAGCCGGAGAATCCCTGGACCTTACCGGCCTGGTGGTAACCTTGACCTATAATGATCAATCAACATTAGACGTGGGCTACGAGGACTTTACCTACATTGATATTACCGCCAATCCGCCTCATGGGGCCACACTGTCAGTATCAGCCCACAACAACCGGCCGGTGACGATAACCTGCAATGGTAAAACCACTACGACCGGTAATCTGACAGTAACATCTTCCGGCAACTCGGGTAATCAGGGCAATTCAGGAGGCGGTTCAACTCCACCGGTACGTCCTGCAAATCCCATTGAAGAAGCTATATCAAATGCCATAAATGAGAATCAGGAACAGGTAGATATAACCGTAACAGAAGACACCAGCGAAGTTCTCTTAAGTGAGCAAGCCCTTTCTGATATCAGGAGCAATAATATATCATTGAACCTGCAGTATTCCGGGCTGCAGTTGGAAGTCCCATCCAGTTCAATTCCCGGGACTGAAAATGAGGGCGATATATCAATAAATGCAGCACCCATATCGGATACTAATGTCCTTGACACTCTATATGTCATGGCTCCTGACGGAAGGGCGGTAGGTATAGGCTATAACGTAGATATAAACCGAATAGTAAATGGTAATACAGAGCCTATAACACAACTTAATGATAATATCACCCTTACCTTCAATTTAAGCCAGGAAGATGTGGAGGGTATAGACCCGGCTTCACTTAGAGTTTATAAATTGGATGAAGCAACAGGAAACCTTGTGGAACTTGGAGGAGAGTATTTGCCTGATCAAAATGCTGTAAGAGTAAGCACAAATCATCTGTGTAAATTCATTATTATGGGCAATACAGCAAATGAGCGCCTCTATGGTAGTGACAGGTATGGTACGGCAGCAGCCATAAGCCGGAAAGGATGGGATAAATCAGATAATATAATACTTGCCAGCGGAGAAGATTATCCTGATGCCCTGACAGGAGTTGTACTCGCCGGACTTTACGATGCACCAGTTCTTCTTACCGGAAAGGACAGCCTTAATAATGAAGCCCTCAAAGAAATAGAACGTTTAAAAGCAAAGAAAATATACATCATTGGAGGTCCTGGAGCAATATCTGAAAACATAGAGCTTAAGCTGAAAGTAAATTATGATGTAGAAAGAATATATGGAAGTGACAGGTATAAGACTGCTATTGCCGCAGGCAGCAAAGGAAGACAGGCTAAAATGACGGATACCGCCATTTTAGCCACGGGCCTAGATTTTCCTGATGCAATGGCAATAGCGCCTTTTGCAGCAAAGGAAGGAACTCCTATACTTTACACGTCAAAAGACAGTTTAAATACCGACACAGAAAAAGCACTGAAGGACTGGAAAATAAAGAAGGTTATACTAACCGGAGGCACAGGAGTGATATCGGCTGCCGTGGAAAACTATGTAAGAAGTAACCTGAATATTCAAGTGATCCGACTGGGCGGGAGCGACAGGTATTTAACATCTCTGGAGATTGCAAAATACTACGGGCAGATTTACGACTATGAAGGCATAGTCATTGCAACAGGAGGCTTATTTGCAGATGCCCTTGCAGGAGGAGCTTTGGCGGTAAGAGAAAATTGTCCGGTACTTTTAGTGCGCAGGGATGAGATATCAGGGGATATGTTAAAATATATCAGCAGTCTAAAAATGAAAAAATATTATATTCTAGGCGGTCCGGGCGCAGTCTCCGACGGTATAAAGAAAAACATTAAATAACTATTATACTCAATCCGAACCGGAATGGCATAAACCTACAGTAAAACAGATAACCCTATCAAAGTAACATTTGGCAGGGTTATCTGTTTTTATATTGCTGCAAAATAAATCTTCCGTCACGCCTTGCACAGCAGACCTTCATCTTCTATATCATCAACATGCTTTTTATAGTTCCCCAAAAGCTTAAAATAACAACTGTTTCTTTCAATTTCCTTCGTAGCATTTATTACTGTTATATCGTTTAAATTACCCTCATAGTCTATATAAAAATAATATTCCCAGGGAGTGTGCGCAACAGGCCTTGATTCTATCTTAAGCAAATTGATATTGTTCTCGGCAAAATATTTAAGCACATTGTAAAGGCAGCCTGCCTTATGTTCCGTCGAAATTACAATACTTATCTTATCCGGACTCTCACTTTTATCCATCTCCTTGCCTATAATGGCAAACCTTGTGTAGTTGGTGTCATTCATATTGATATTTTCAGCCAAAATCTCAAGGTTGTAAAGCTCCGCCGCTCTTTTGCTGGCAATGGCTCCCAATGACTTTGACCCTTTTTCATTAACGTATTCCGCGCTTACAGCAGTGTTTCTATAAGGTATCAGCTTCCAGTCCCTGTGAGAACTTAAATATTCCCTGCACTGCTCCAATCCTTGGGGATGGGAATAAACTTCTTCTATATCATCTATTTTTGCACCCTTCACGCCCATCAAGCAGTGGCTTACCTTGATGCAAATCTCGCCTACTATATAATAGTCGTGCCTGTTTAAAAGGTCATATACGTTGGCAATGGCTCCCGTTGAGGAATTTTCTATAGGCAGCACTCCATATTCTATTGTATTTTTGTCCAATTCCGAAAATACATCTTCAAATTCCCTGACAGCTATCATATCAACTTCCCTGCCAAAATAATTTATAAGTGCTTCTTCGCTATAAGAGCCGGGCACTCCCTGGAAACCTACTTTTATTCTCATGAGAATTTCACCTTCCTTGCTACTATATATTTGAACCTAGGGCATAACATCCGGTTATGCTTTTTCAAACTAAGAATTATATAACTCTTCCCTGAATATTCACCAGGCCTTTTAGCGCTCCGACCAATGTATCGAATTCTTCCGGCCTTAAGGACTGCTCACCGTCGCACAAGGCTTTTTCGGGGTTGTTGTGAACCTCAATTATAAGGCCGTCGGCACCTACGGCAACAGCTGCCCTCGCCAGCGGATCCACCATCCATCTCTTTCCGCAGGCATGGCTGGGGTCAACTATAACCGGCAGGTGGGTAATCCTCTTTAATACTGCAACTGCGCTTAAATCCAATGTATTTCTTGTGTAGGTTTCAAAGGTTCTTATCCCCCTCTCACAGAGAATGACATCGGAATTGCCACCTGCCATTATATATTCCGCCGATAAAATCAGCTCTTCTATGGTAGCAGACAGGCCTCTTTTTAGCAGCACCGGTTTATCAACTTTGCCTAGCTCTTTTAAAAGCTCATAGTTTTGCATATTTCTTGCGCCCACCTGTATGATATCGCCATATTCCATGACATAATCTATCTGCTCTATGCTCATAACTTCCGTCACGACAGGGAGGCCGGTTTCAACGCTGGCAATCTTTAATAATTTAAGTCCGTCAACTCCCATGCCTTGAAAGCTATAGGGTGAGCTTCTCGGCTTAAATGCTCCGCCTCTTAAAAATTTTGCTCCCGATTCCTTAACCTTTGTTGCTACTTCAATTATTTGTTCCTCGCTTTCAACGGAGCAGGGACCGGCCATAATAGCCAGGGTATTTCCGCCTATCTTTCTGCCGTCAACCTCTATAACGGTATCATCAGGATGGGACATCCTGTTTGCAAGTTTAAAAGGCATAGGAGCGGCCTGAACATCGCATGCTGTTTCCACACTGCTTCCCGTATCATACTTCATAATCTGTAACATTTTAACCCTCCTTGATTTTAGGTAAAATAAGAATCCCACCCGCTATAGCAATCAAAGATTGCTGGCGGATCCCGCGGGAACCTATGTTTTTGCAATAATAAAAAGAAGACCCAATGAGTCTTCTTAAAATACATATATAGATATTAAAAGGTATACTATACCCCTAAAATAGAGTATCCCCCTTAAATTCAAACTCATTAGAAAGGTAATCATTCATTTTTTTGCAGGGCCAAAAATCTGCGCTAAAATAGCGCTGACTAAAGTTGAAGCTAAAATATTCGCCTGCAAAACCCTTTCTAATAGAATTGTTCATTCAGGTATCCTCCGATTGGACTTGAGATATTTGTATTTCATATTATATGATGCAGCTTGAAATGTCAACATCTTATTAAGAAGATTATATTTTAAATAAATTCCTTATAATCAGAAAATTTGCTGCTTTTCTATTCTTTAACAACCCTGGAAAAGAACCTGAAAACAGTTGCCACAAGCATTATACCAAAGCCTACGGCACCTGCCACCGCCAGGGTTTGGATTCCAAATGCAAAGGCCTGTATAAAGTTCTGCTCCACAATATAAGTTATGGTTTTATAAGCTGTCATTCCCGGAACCAAAGGAAATATTCCCGCTATTGAAAACTCCATGGCAGGAGTTTTTAATTTTCTCGCCATGGTCTCACTGTATATTCCCACCGTAAAAGCACCCATGAAGGAAGACATAACGGTGTTTTTGGTTAATTCAAAGGATAAAAGATAAACCGTCCAGGCAAGGGCACCGCATAAACCATTCCATATTAATTTCTTCCTGTCTATGTTGAATAAAATGACGGGGAAAATGCTTCCGAAAAAAGCCAATATTACCTGCCTTACCATGAGCCCACCCCCGTACCTACAGATAAGGCCACCGCGATTCCCGCACCAATGGCAATTATTATAAGCAGCGATTCAGCGAACTTAATCATACCCGACATAGAATGGCCGTATATGATGTCCTTGATGCCGTTGGTAAGAGGCACTCCGGGAATGAGAATTATGATGGAGCCGGTTATTACATTATCCTTAATTATAAAAGGAAATAACCCCTGGAGCATCATGCTTACGCCGCCGATTATAAGGCCGGATAAAAAATACTCGAGGAATTTAAAAAGTCCCGCCTTTGAAAGCCTTTGAAGCATGGCGTATATCCCAATGGATATGGGCGCCGATGCGATGGCATCGTATATGGTTCCGTTAAAAAACAGGGTATAAATAAAGGATATCATTCCTGCGGAGAAAAGCCTTAACCCGAGGCTGAAATTTGGGGCCTTTTCAATCTCCTTGAGCATCCTTTTAGCTTCATCGTAGGAAAGAAGCTCTTTTTGAATATTCCTGGAAAAGGTATTAACAAGCTCTATTCTGTGCAAGTCGACATTCCTTGATTTTATTTTTTTAAGGGAGGTAACCTTTTCATCGTCACCATATGCAATGGATACAAATATACCTTTTTCGATAGCCAGGCATTCACACTCATGTCCGTACGCCCTGCATATATTTTCAATTGTTTCCTCCACTCTGTAAGCCTCTGCCCCATTAGTGAGAAGTATCTCTCCTGCCCAGAGAGCAATTTTTAAAACCTGCTTAGCTTCCATTTTTACCTCTTTGTTACAAATAAATTTTAAAATGAAGCAGGCTGCAGCCTGCTTCATTCTTAGTTTTCTATGGATTTTATTGAAATATTCAAGATGCACGCCATTCCAAGGATTAATATGAGTATTCCTGATAGAAGGAACCATCTTGCAATGCCTATTATTTCCGCTCCGGGGCCTGCAACTACGAGCCCTACAGGCGAAGCAATAAGCATCATGCTGTTTATTACCCCCATTACCCTTCCTAATATACTTGGATCGATTTTGCTTTGCAGCAGTGCAAAATATGAGCCTGCAAACAAAGGGCTGCTAAACCCCATAAGAGCTGTGAGTATCACAAATGCTATGAATGCGCCAACGGGTAAAAGCCCGGATACTATAAGCGCTGCTCCCATTATTAATATGGAAAGGCTGATTATTGTAATTCTATTCAGTTTAGCACCTATAGCTCCAAGTACAGGGGATCCTATAAGCATTCCTGCAGCAAATGCAGCCTCCACAGTGCTGGCATGAAAGGCTCCGCCTTGGAAATGGCCTCTTACCATAAGAGGAAATAAAGAACCTACAGGAATATATATAACCATGTAAATAGAAGAAATAATAGTAAGCACAAATAACCCTTTATAACTCATAAGTGATTTTATGCCATAGCCAATTTCCCTCAATATGCCTTTATTGTTCATATCTTCATCGCTTTTAACCGGATCTTTAATTTTTATAGCCAGCAAAGTAATAGTTGCAATAACTGCTCCCAATACATCTATCAGCATTACATACTGTACCTCAAACATTCCCAGCATGAGTCCTGCCAAAGCCGGTCCCAATATAAGGCTGACTGACTGTATCATCTGGGTTATACCTGCAGCCCATGTCAGTTTTTCTTCGGGTACAATCATAGGAATCGATGCCTGCATTGCAGGCGTATGAAATGAAGAACCAAGAGATCTCAGTGCCAGAGCCGCATAAATTATCCCCACCGGTGGTTCACCTACGAAGAATATTATAATCAGCACAAAAGTTACTGCCGCTATACAAAGGTCAGCGACAATCATTATAAACTTTCTGCTGTGCCTGTCTACAACTGCCCCGATAAATGGTCCCAATATGGCATGAGGCAAAAATCCTGCAATTGATGCAACAGATAAAACTATTGCCGAGTTCGTCTTAACAGTAAGCCACCATATGATGGCAAATTGTACTACCGAGCTTCCAAGCACTGAAAATGCCTGGCCTGCCGAAATTATATAAAAAGTCTTCTTCCAACTGTTCATTTTATTTTCCAAGTTTTTTCTCTCCTTCAAACTGCTATTTTAATTGGATTAAATAGCACGGAACATGACATTTCATTCCACATTTAAAGGATATTTCTTTATATACGGAAGAGCATCTTCATGAACCGCGCTTTACTTCCTTAACCTTACGCTGTATATACCGCCTCTATAAAGCAATTTAAACTCCTCCTTTTAAATCTCCAGTTGTCTTTGACACAACGGTCGTATTATAACATAAATTCATTTAAAAGGAAACTTCATATACTTAATATACGTCTAATATATATATAGTTAATATAATTTTGCACCGCCATGTTTGTAATGTTATTTATGCTTTAAAATACGTACCCACAATAAATCCTAAAAGGAGGCTGAAAAATTATGAAAAAAATTGTATTGCATGTAACAGGAATTATAATTATACTATTCATTTTATCCGGATGCTCCATCAACGACGGTAGACGTGTAACTCAGCCTGGTACAGCCGTAAGGTCTAATAGCTTAGGCGGTATATGCCTCGGTGACTCTTCAAATGATGTTATGAATATATTAGGCAAGGATTATAAAGAATCTATGGAAATAGATTATTCCGGCTATTTTAGAGAAGATTTGATAATTTGGACCTACGGCAAAGGCATTGTTGTAACTTTTGGCAAGGACACTAAAAAAGTCTTAAATGCCGCTGCTCAAGGCTCGGATTTTCAAACTGACCTGGGAGTAAAGCCTGGAGACAGCGCAAAAATTGCTTTTGAAAAATACCAATCCAAATTCAATCAAGTTGTAAGCCGTCACACCGACGAGCCTATTATAGGCTGGTATGACATAGGCGATGGGCAGCTCATCATACTGGATTTAGACAAGGACGATGATTCTATGATTAATATGGATGTCGAAGAAGATTCAGTTATAGAAGAAATAGTGCTGGCATACTGGGAGCATTTTGATTGATTAAAAAATACCGAGGCAGTTTAAAACCGCCTCGGTATTTTTTTAGCTATTTAGATCTCTTTGCTTATATTATTTTTTTCCTGCATAGATGAATATGGCGTCCCTTAAAAATGCTGCGGTTCCAGACTGCTCCGTGTCATAGTATGCTGTAAATCTTTCATCATCAACATACATTTGCCCTAAACCCGCATGAGCTTCCTTGCTGTACTGGGGCCAGAAGTAAGTCAGCCACTGCCTGTGAAGGTCAACAGCCTTTTGTGCCAGTTCTCCTGACGGATCACCGGTTTTAAATGCTTCTGCCAGTGTTTCTTTTACCTGTACTGCCAGGTCGTTTACCTCATCATACTGTTCCTTGGTCATATTTTTGAATTTTTCATTTGATTTTTCAACAACGTCCTTGCCATATTTATCCCGTATTTCATTGCCATATTTCTTTTCGTTTTCATCTATAAGCTTTTGCTTGAAGCCTTCGAACTTTTCTTTATCACTCATTATAATTCTCCCTTCTGTTAATGCTATTGTCTTTTCCACGTTTGCTATAAGCAAATCCAGTTGTTCTCTTTTTTCAAGGAGCTTTTCATGGTGTTCTCTAAGTGCCTTTGCTCCGTCAAAGGAAGGTGCGGTTACTATATCCTTTATACTATCCAGGCTTACACCCAATTCCCTGTAGAATAGTATTTGCTGTAACTTGTCAACCTCTGCCTGGCCGTAAATCCGGTATCCTGACGAATTGATTCTTGCCGGCTTAAGAATACCTATTTCATCATAATACCTCAATGTCCTGGTGCTGATACCTGCTATTTTGCCAAGCTTTTGCACTGTATACTCCATGCCCTCACCTCCTTACAAAATAACTATAAACTTTTACGCAACGTTAATGTCAATAGTATTTTAAAAATATTTAGTAAAATGAAATAGTAAATTCTTGATTGCAAGACTAAATTCATCATTAACGATTTTAGCCTTGCATAAAACCTATATTTCATTCCATATTTAAAGGATACCTCTTTATGTCTAGAAGGCAGTATCGTCATGCCCCACCCCCTAATCCTCCGCTTTATATGCATCTTCTGTAAATCGATTTAAACTCATCCTTTAACATAAAATCGTCTAAAATGAAACTATATATACCTAGGTTCCGTCTAATAAATATAAATTATATAACTTTATATTTTTTGCCGCCCTCAGGATGATTATGTTTCAAAAGGCGGCTGCCTTAAAAATTCAATAATATAATCGGAGGTTTTATTTTTATGATAAAAACCGCATTAATTACGGGAATTATTATGATGCTATTTATGATTTCCGGATGTTCGGGCAATCTAAACCCGCGTATAAGCCAGCCGGGTACCGACATACAAAATAACGGCAATGTTGATGAAAATAAGAATCCTACTCCTGCCGTTGTAAGGCCCCGGAGCCTTGGCGGCATATGCCTTGGTGACTCCATCGAAGATGTTGTTAAAATACTGGGCAAGGACTATAAAGAATCCCTGGAAACTGATGACTCCGGGTATTTTAAAGAGGATTTGACTGTTTGGACCTATGACAAAGGTATAACTGTAAAATTTGGGAAAGAAACTGAAAAAGTCATAAGTGTTACTTCCTTCAGTCCCGATTTTGAAACTGACCTGGGAGTTAGAGTTGAAGATAGCGCAAAGACTGGATTTGAAAAATACAAACCAAAATCCGATCAAGTTACGAGTCGCCACACCGGAGAGCCCCTTGAAGGATGGTTTGACATCGGTGAAGAGAAGCTTATAATTCTGGATTTTGATAAAGGCAACAATACTAAGGTTAACAGCATTGTAGAAGATAGCTCTATTATTGAGGAGATAGTTCTTGCATACTGGGATCATTTCGATTGATTTTTTTAACATAAATAGCTGGGCGGTTTAAATTACCGCCCAGCTATTTATTCAAACTTTACTATTTCATATCGTATCCTACTACAGACCAAATTCCCGTTTCATCCTGCCTTACCAATCGTTTTAAATAAACCTTGGCTATAGGAGATTTTTCGCTTTCAACCTCTATTATTGCCTCAATGCCTGTATTTTCAATAATTTTAAGTTGTTCATATTTTACGGGATAATCTCCTGTAATACCTTCAGGTGAAATTTGAAGGCTTACAAAAACCTGAGTTACAAAGGTTGGGTCCAGCTGCCATGGGGAATGGCCTCCGTCAACGCCTTTTTGGTCATTCTTTGCAATTTCCATATCCACTGGCACCTCTACCTGGGGTTTAGCGGAGCTTCCATCCTGTGAAGGTATTTCAACTTCCATACCTGTAAGGCTGCCTGCAAATTCCGCCAGGGTTTCTAGTGGAGCATTACCTAATACGGCATACTCTTTTCCTTCCTGTATCCACCTTATGGAGTTCAAATTGGTCACCCCTGCATATGGACCTGTACCTAAAATTCCTGACTCTGATTGTATTGGCGATTGCATTTCCACCTGTATATCACCTATTTTTCCTAACATAGAGTTCGGTGATGGTACAAGCTCATCTGCACTTAATTTTTGCCGCAGCACAATCCTTATATCTTCATTTGATACCAGTGAATAATATATCTTGACTGCATTTTCACCGGTCTCTACGGCTATTCCCTTTTGGACATAGCCTTCGGGAATATTTTGAGGAAGCACTGCAGCAAATCCCGCAATATTTTGTGCCTCTTCAATATTTATAACCTTTAATTCCTGGTTTACATTGACTTCGCTATATCCTTCCGATGGAATATATTCCATAATAGAGCCAGGAATATCATCAGTAAATTCTATTTCCGTGTAAGTTACCGTATATTGCAGTGCATTGTTCATTGCCGACTGTTTTCTTAATGGAAGCTTTGTTTCTTTATCAACCCATATTTTATAAACATCTCCGCCCTCAGGAGTTACTTCAATTAAATCCGCTTTCCTTCCGGCAACTGTTTCCTCGCCTATAACCTCTGTAGATATGGCATTTTTAATGTTCTCTATTTCCTTTCCAAGTTCAAAGCTGAAACGGTATGAGTCGGGAAAGGCCGGAAAAGTATATACAATATTTTCATCCCTATTATAGGCAATGTCTTTAGGCACAACCTGCCATTTCTTCTCCCCGTTGTTTACAGTTACTATACTGTCACCGCTGCCATCTGACTGCTTAACATAATAGCGGCCTTTTTTATCTGCCCATACTTCCAATTTTGCCTGGGATGCAGGTTCTCCTTTGGCATTTACCGATGCAATTTCGATAAATCCATGGTAGGCCTTTATTTTGTTGTATGCCTTCTCCATGGCATACGCATAATTTAATGTGTTAAAAGGAGATATATAGTTTAAGGTTAATGCAATAACCAGCATTGCAGCAATAGCTGCCGTCATGCCAATAAGCCTTTTTAGCCAGATATTCGTTTTGCTTTGAGAGATTTGCTTCGATACATTGTGAACCAGTTTTTCTGTATAACTTTTTTCGGGCATAACCGGTTCTTTTAATGTTTTAATAAGTCTTACCGTATTATAAAGCTTCTCCATTTCAGGGGATTCAACATCCTCTTCGTGCTCTTTAGGCTTATTTTCAGCATTTAAAGTATCAATATAATCAGACAATTTATATTCAAAATCATTCATAGTTTCATTCCTCCTTGACCAGTATTCTCTGCAGATTTTGAACTGCCCTGTATTGCAGGGAACGCACCGCACCTTCGCCTTTTCCCATAATATTAGCCGTTTCTGCCACGGAATAGCCTTTAATTATCCTTAAGTCTATTACATTCTTTTGCTCATCGTTCAAGTTGTTTAAAGCATCTTCAATAACCTGTCTTTGTATACTTGCTTCCGTATAATCTTCACTGGCTACTTTTTCAGGATTAATTTCATCCAGATTGATATCTGTGCCACTGCGGTTAATTTTTCGCCATTTATCCCGCAGAATATTATGGGCAACCTTCTTCAGAAAGCCTATGTATCTTTCTGGACTTGTTTTATATTTTTTCATATAGGCAATGGTTTTTACGTATGTCTCCTGGGTTATATCCTCTGCCTCTTCACGGTTTTGCACCTTGTAATATATAAAACGGTAAATTTGCTCCCAGGTAGATAAACATACACTTTCAATTTCTTCTAAATTCACATCTTCTATTGTCATATGTCAACACCTTCTTTCCCGGCGCCGGGTTGTTTACATTAATTAAGACGAAAGAAATCTGAAAATGTCACGAAAATATTATTATTTTTATTCTTACCGTATAGTTACTATGCAAATAAACTTATTGTTCAATATGGAAAAGATGTACTCAGAATATCCTATATTTATTTAAAAGAAGGTATAGAGCAGTTGACACTGATGCCTATAAGCCTCATTATGACGAAATGGTAAAAGAGCGAGTACTTGCAAATTCTTCGCAAAACCTTGTATCGATAAAGTGAGGATGATGAATATGTTTATTGATGTTACGCCTTGAAGAAATCGACCCGCTTTACGTCATAGTTGGCTTTGTCGTTGTAATGCTACCTTACGAGATGCCGAAACTGTTTTGCAGGAGAAAAATCAATGCATTTTCCATGAGCGAGGCACTAAAAGCAGGAATGGAATAGAAAAGCTTCTTACAAAGAGATGAGTTTGAGCCACGGCGTCGCCGTGGCTCTATTATTTGCCCATTTTGAAAAAGGCAACCTACCCCTTGAATTTTTAATATTCATTTCCCTTCCCAAGCTTATCCCGCCATATATCTTCCAAAAGCTTAAGTTCCTCATCAATTTCTGATTTTGTCATTTCAGGTTTTACATCTAAAAGCTCCAATACTTCTATAGAAAAATTATCAAACCCATACTCTGTAATATCAGCGGCTAATTTTCTGGGAAACACTCCGGGGGTTGATGTCTGAGCTCCGAATTCAAACTTATTGTATATATTTTTAATATCTGTGGTGCTGCCTAAAAGATATTTTCCCGTTTTCACATTTTTTATCCTGTATACGCCCATATCAAGTTTGGCTTCTTTGTATTGCGCTATCATTTCTTTACGGCTGAGTTTTTTATCCATAAGATTTTCTCCTATTCTTTGTTATAGCCCTTTTCATTGAAGGGTTGGAGCCTTTGTATCCACTGCTTTTCAAGGTCCTTAATCTTACTCATCAGGCCTTTGATCTCTCCGTCTTCTTCAAAGGATTCCAAAATTTCAAAAGCAAAAGCATCCTCACCATACCTATTCCAATCATCCTGCAGTTCTTTATTTCTGTAAGACCCAACATTAAGCTCAAATTTGATGCCGTTGAGTTTGGATAGATTTCTCCCGCTGGTGATAAAAATCTTTTGATTTTTGGTATTCCTTATCTGGTAGACACCGCTTATAACCTTTTCATCCTTCTTTTCCGGCTTGTTTTCACCGGTATTTGAATCTTTCACCCAATACTCGCTGCAATCCTTCTTCCTGTCCATAAAGCCATATTCTATCAAATATCTTCGTAATGCAACATAATCGTATTCGTATATCTCTTTCAATATTTCGTTCAGTTCTTTTTCATTATATACCGTGCTTTTATCAAAGCGCTTTATAATCTGGCGCAGAACAATGATTTTATGCTTCTCCTGCATGGAGAAGGTTTTAAGCTTTCCGTTTATACCTTGAGGGAAGTATTTCTTTATCAGCCTTTCGTTTTCATCACCGGTGACATTATAACGGTCGTCCACCATAGTTGCCGCCATATGAGGCTTTATAAGGCTTGCTGGATTTTTATCCTTTTCCTTTAAAAGTTCCATCATCACTAAAAAGATCTTTGACTGCCTTTCTCTTTCTCTTAAGGCAAACCTGTGATTCCGTATGGTAGACGGGCTTCCTATGCCCATTTCTTTTTGTACTTCCTTATCCGTTTTACCCTGATAGAAAAGATTTATAAGTGTTCTTTGATGTTCCGACAATCCGGTAAGCTTTTTATCGAGACTGCTTAAATATTCAAAAACAGAACCATGCTCATCCTCTATGTGCTTAATCATAAACTTCCCGGCTTCGTATAAAGCATTACCTGCAGGATAGATTATACCCTTTTCTATTTTCTTTCCGCATAACAGGCATAAGAAACTCTCCTGTTCTTCTATAAATCCTCTTTTCATTTCATTAAGGGAAGCATTCCAAAACTGCTCCGATATTTCCATTCTACAAACACTCCTTTGCTACTATATATTTGGACTTTCAGCATAACATCCGGTTATGCTTCAGAAATTGCTGTACAGTTTATAGGATAATTTATACTTAAGTTTACTACTTATAGAAATATGTTGCTTTATTTAAAAGCAATCCCTTTTTCCAGCAAGCTTTGAGTTGTTTCCGATAATTTCATACCAGTAGCAATCTCTTCTCCAGCAGCTTTTAAAACTGAGAGGTAACTGGATATAGATAATTTCAATTCCTCCGCTCGTTCAGTCAGATATTTCCCCTGCGTCGCATATATTTCTCCAATCACTTCAGAACGCATCTTAAGCGCTACCCTTTTAATCCAGAGAGAAATCACTTCAAACTCCGACCTATCAGAATAACCGCAGCTGGAAATAACCACAAACTTAGGGGTAAGCGCTCCTGTACTATTTGAATCTCCACCTTCCGCCTTTGCACCCTGAGGTGGATGAGGGCTGCCTATCATAGTCATACGATCCATAAAGACCTTCAGCATGCCCGAAATGTTCGCAAAATACACAGGAGTAGCAAAGACCACGACATCGGCTCCTCCAATAAGCGAGATCACTCCCAGCATATCATCGCTGATTACGCATTGACAGGGGCCTTTAGACCAGCAAATGTGGCAGCCTCTGCAGTGCTTGATTTCCTTCTCAGCCAAGAATATGTTTACTGTCTCTGCCCCTGATTCTTGCGCCCCCTTTAAAAATGAAGACACCATTACATTAGTGTTGCCTGTTTTACCTTTAGGACTTCCATTAATCGCAACAATTTTCATCTATTTATTTTCCCCTTTGCACAAAAATACTCTTTACTAAATTATTTTTTTCTTATGTTATTCCTATAAAAATGTTTTAAATCACTTAACACAAATTTATAAACTTATATTATTTTTATCTATTATATAATAAACATAATATAATTATATCTATAGTTTGTCAACCATCAGGAATATTATTTATTAAAAAGTTATTCTTCCATATATTCGGCAATCGTTGACCTACTCTTACTCTTGCAGTAGTATATGGGTATGATAAATGACGAAAGGAGTGGAATTGTTTGGGCGGGATAAACCTGGAGTTACTAAATAACCTTAAAGTTGGAATCATTGGATGTGGCCATTTGGGACAGGCAATGGCAGGATCACTGGTCAACCAGGGGCTTGAGAAAGAAAATCTTCTCATTTCATATAAAGGAAATCCTCTCACTTATCAAAAACTTGAAGTGCAGGGTCTGGCTTCATGCCTTACTACAAATCAAAGACTGTTCCAAGAATCGGGGATTGTTTTGATCACAGTAAGGCCCCAGGATATTCTTGAACTAAAGGAAACTGTGGTGTCAAGCAAAGTCCTTATTGTTTCATGTATGGCAGGAGTACCTATAGAACTGTTAAACAGGATATTAAGTATGGATGTGTATCGGATGATGTGCAGCGGACCGGACACCATAGTATCCGGAAAAGGTATAGCAGCTATATATCCAGAGCATGAGCATTTAAAATTACTAGTACGTTCAATAAATTTAACGCATATTAAAGTTATGTCAGAAAATGATCTGGACATCTTTACTGCCGGCGTTTGTATGCCTGCGGCATTATTGAAGTCAGAAAATTCAGCAGAACGTAAAATGGCTGTTGAGAGAATTGGAATGGAATATCCCCTTATTTCGGAACTTTATGCCTGGGCACTAAAGGCTTTGCCCCATTTTCATAGCAGCTTAGACAAAAAGAAATATATCGAGAGGATGATTACAAAAGGAGGGGTTACCGATGCCATTATCAACAGCCTGGCAAATGGTGTACCCTTTGATGTTGCATTAAAAAAAGGAATTGCCCGAACTAAAGAAATTTCTATTGAAATTCAGCAATCAATCATCAGCCGTGTACGCGGATAACCTTTGAGCACAATATCGCATCTTATATGATGTTTATTATTTATTGTATCAGTCATCAAAATATTATGGGCCGATAATTAATAGTTTGACTGCCAAGCCCTATAGGATAGGGGTAGGGCCTTCCAACTGAGTTATGAATTGGAAGACCCTCTATGTGTCAATATTAACCGTCCTCTTAAGAATTTTCCTTAAGGATACCTCTTAAGCTACAAGATTATTAAACACTTTTCTTCATACCAGTTCCGCCATAGAATGATTTCTCCCTTTTCATCTTTTATATACCCAGATAAATTAGTTTATCGGATTAAGTTCAATCTTTTATCTTTGATTTCATAAATCATATCAGCCACATTATCAAGCAGCCGTTTATCGTGAGTGATAAACACAATGGTTCCGGCATACCCTTTCATCAGCATCTCCAGCGCCTCTAGACTTGGCAGGTCAAGGAAGTTGCTCGGTTCGTCCATTAACAAGATATTATACCTGCCCATGAGCATTTTAGCCAGCAGCAATTTAATAATTTCGCCGCCGCTTAAAACAGATAACCTTTTGGTAATATCATTTTGTACAAAACCCATCGAGGCCAGCACTGAACGAATTTCTGACACATTGTAATCACAATCCTCCTGCATAAATTCTATGATCTCCTGATTACGGTTGTATCTATAACCATTTTGGGCAAAGTAACCTATTTCAGCCTTAGGTGAAATCGAAATACCCTCTTCATGGTTTAAGATCATCTGAAGCAAAGTTGTTTTTCCTGCACCATTCCCACCGGTCAGCGCCACCTTTGCCCCAAGGGGTATGCTAAAAGATGCTTTTTCAAACAACACCTTATCCCCAAACCTTTTATTGATTTCTGTGCCGGTAATCGGATAGGGATTATGGAGTGCCAATGCTTCACTCTGCCGGAAACGGATACTGCGGATATTTTCTGGAGCTTCCACGTCTCCCAAAGCTGCAATTCTATGTTCCATAGATTTAGCAGCATTATACAATGTTTTTTGCTTACTTCCAATTGTTTTCTGATGGGCTAAGCGCCCGCCACTTTCAGAATTATTTTTCTTTGAAACACCTTTGGCTTTCTGTTCTATTTTACGTGCTTGTTTACGTTTCTCTTCCACAGCCTGTTCCAGCCGGTCACGTTCCGCAACAAATTGTTGATATTTTGAAGACTGGCTTTTACGTTCCTCGTCTTTCTGACGAAGATAATCGGAATAGTTCCCCCAATACTCCGTGATTTTACCGTCCTTCAGTTCCCATATTTTATCCACCACCTCATCAAGGAAATAGCGGTCATGGCTGATAACCAGCAAGGCACCGGAAAAATATTTTAACTGGCCGACTAAAAATTCGATCCCCTCACGGTCTAAATGGCTGGTAGGTTCATCTGCCAAAATACCATGTACCTGTTCTGAAAGAGCCTGTGCTATTTTAAGTCTTGTTTCTTCACCGCCACTCATGGTTTGTACCTCTAATTGTTCAACATTCAGTTTGCCCATAAGTGCAAAATCTTTGACCTCCTGCAAAACTGCTTGATCTAATTGCGGAATGTAAGCAAATTGTCCGAAACGACTTATTTTACATCCTGGCAGAGTCAGTTCACCCAAGAGTACTTTAAATAAGGTGCTCTTTCCCGCACCATTTGGCCCCACCAAACCAATACGATCATAATCATATAATTCTATTTCATCAATATCTAAAATATCACGCCCTGTGTATTCCAGGCGAATGTCTTTTGCTTTTATTATTGATTCCATTTTATTTCCTCCCGTCTAAAAATCGCACGTTTTCATTTACCTGTACGCAGGGAAAACCCTGCGATTTAAGCAGGAAGGATTATATGAAAATATAATACATAAATGTTCCTCCTAAAAACTTTCATTGTTAAGCCCAATAAGCATAGCCAGAGATATGATGCTCCCTTTCGGGAAAACACGCGGCCTATGTTTACAGGCAATAAAAAATGCAGACTAAAATCCGCAGTGGGAGCTTTAGTCTGCATATCAACGTTAAAAAGACATAGGTAAACCATATAACCTCAGATGGTTACACTTCACCCGTATCTATGTCCCAACTCGTAAAATAAGTACAACAAAAAAGCTCACTATTGTGGATGATATTACCGCTCTTTTATTGCTGGCTTATCTTAAACGAACAGAATACATAGATAGAATGTCCTCCTTTAATCTTCTTTGTTTTGAATAATTATATCATAAATAATATATTACAGTCAATTTCCAGTCCTAATGAGTATTATAACGTATCATTAAGCTTCCATTGCTTTTTACTCATTTACCCGGCATATATATTTTTAATATGCTGTCGATTTTATTATTTATACTTTCAACATCTATTGAGTCAATTTTATTATCATTGATTTTATATTTGTCCTTTAGCTTCAATATCCTGTAAATACTTTGGTTTATCCTTTCCTCAGATAGTGTCCCATTTTGCACCGCCATTTTTAAACTATTAATTACAGCAACTTCGTTATCGAAAACATGGCATACCAGTATAATATCACTTCCTGCACTGACAGACTTAACTGACGCATCACCAATATCATAGTTTTTGGTGATAGCTCCCATAGTCATATCATCGGTAATTACAACCCCGTCAAAATTTAAATCCTTTCTTAAAATATCGGTAATTATTATTTTTGACATAGATGAAGGGTATTGCGGGTCTATTTCAGGCAGCAATATGTGGGCTACCATTACTGCATCAACCTCATCTTTTACTGCCTGGGTAAAAGGAACTAATTCAAAGCTTTTAAGCCTTTCTATATCATTATATACTGCAGGCAGGCCCACATGTGAATCTACCAAAGTATCCCCATGACCTGGGAAATGCTTTACTACAGGAATAATCCCTCCTGACCCTATACCTTTCATGGTCTGAATGCCCAATATAGTAACTATATCTGCACTGCCGCCAAATGACCTGTCGCCAATTATGGGGTTTTTAGGGTTGCTGTTAATATCCAGCACAGGTGCAAAGTCCATGTTGAAGCCAAATGCATTCAGCTCCTGGGATATAATCTTCCCTATATTATAAGAAAACTCCTCACTGCCTACAGCGCCTATAGCCTTATTAGCCGGAAGCCTTTTGAAGTCGGCAGGCATCCTGTCTATTCTGCCGCCCTCCTGATCAATGGATAAAAATAACGGTATTTTGTTTGCAGCATTCCTTGCCTTTAAAGAATTAACCATATCCAAAAGCTGATTTGTACTTTTTACATTCTCGCCTAATATTATAAAACCGCCTACATGATAATCTTCTATCAGTTTAACAGTAGTATTGCTTATGGAATATCCATCCACCCCGGATATAACCATCTGACCTATTTTTTCATCCAGCGTCATTTTCTCCAGCTCAGCTTTTATTGTATCTATTACTGGAGTCGGAGAAGGCTGTATGGAAGGCTTTAAATCTTTCCCGTCAGGTTTTGCCGGCTGGACAGTCTCCCCGCCCCCGCCAGCTATATCATTGGATTTTTCACCTGTACTGCACCCTGCCATAAAGATGAGCGTGATGAATAGTATAATTAATAAAATGTATCTGTTCAACATAAGCCGCCTCCCGCTGTTTAAAGCATGTCTGTCTTTAACCATAATATTTATCTTGCTTTTCGGACCGCTAATATTATTGTAGACGCTTTTAAGCACTAAAATGTTACGGAAACCGGAAGAACAATTTCTATTTTTGTGCCCTTATTAACTGTACTTTGAACTGATATTTGACCATTATGCTTTTGTATAATCCACTTCGCTATAGCCAGCCCCAATCCAGTTCCCCCTGTTTCTTTGGTCCTGGATTTATCTACCCTGTAAAACCTGTCAAAAATATGAGGCAGGTCTTCTTTTGAGATTCCTATTCCGTTATCTTCTATAGATATCAGCAATTTACTATTCTGTAAACCGCTATTTATTTTGATTTCTCCGCCCTGAGGAGTATATTTTATACTATTATCCGTAAATACCCTTAAAGCTTCTTTTAAAAGCTTGCGGTCAGCAGTAATCGTTACTGTATCATTTCTTTCACTCTTTATTTCATGAGTATCATCAATAAGCCTTGATTCTTTTATAATTTCATCTATCAACTCGTTTATATAGAACTCTTCCTTTTCAATCTTCTGGGTGTTCTTATCACTTCTGGCGAGAAAAAGCAGTTTTTCTATCAGCGATTTCATGTTCTCGGACTCGCTCTTTATTGCAGATATGGATTCTTCCAGTATGTTCTTGTCATCTTTTCCCCATCTGTCGAGCAGATTTATATATCCCTGAATAACTGAAATAGGTGTCCTTAACTCATGGGATGCATCGGATACAAATTGGTTTTGCTGTTCATAGGAGCGCTGTATCCTGTCCAGCATATTATTAAAAGTTTTTGCCAGATCTTTAAGTTCGTCCTGAGAACCTCTTATATCCAGCCTAATACCCAGTTCATTAATGGTTATATTTTCAACAGTTTTTGTCATGGTTTCAATAGGTTTTAAAGCTTTTATGCTGGCCCTGCTTCCGATAATCAGCATCATAATTGAAAATATTATATTCAAAACCAGCAGCCCGCCGCCTAAAGCTGCCGTACTCATTGTTTCAATTACCAGCCTGTCTTTTATTTGAATATACACAATCTTCGACCGCCAATTACCTTGACCGGTACGAAGCATTGCATACCCGAAGTTGTTATTTATATCATATGGCTGGCTCCAGTTCACATTAACAGCAGCCTTATCCCATATTAACATATAGTTATTATTCAAATGCATTACATCTTTTCGTACATCTTCACTGTAAAAAACTGCTCCAGACAGCTCATCTCCGTTTGTATATAAAACATTTCCATTTTCATCAAATATTGCAACTGAAATATTATCACTTCTTGATAGGTCATCAATTTTATCTATCGGTGTATCCATATTTTCATTAAGATAATTTGAAATGAATATATAGTCTCTTTGCATATTCTTCTGGGAGTTCCATCCTAAATATAACGCAAACCCTACTGTTATAAGTATGGTTATAAAGATTAAAATTCTGTTCATTATAGAAAAATATACTATTGTAATTTTAAAGGTCAATGAAAACCGTAACTTTTCCATAAAACTGTCTTTCAATTCAACTATCAATGAAACTGATTTTTTAACAAATAAAATAAACAATGCAAAAATCTGCCTTATTGCAGGCAGAAGGGATTTTATAAAATAATATCTATTTTTCATCCTTTAGAATATATCCCACCCCTCGTACAGTATGGAGCAATTTTATATTATACCTGTCATCAATTTTGCTTCTTAAATATCGTATATATACATCAACAACGTTGGTATCACCCATATAATCATAGCCCCATACTGCCTGAAGAGCCTTTTCCCTGGTAATTACAATGTTTTTGTTCTCCATAAAATACCGGAGGAGGTCAAATTCTCTTTTTGTGAGCTCTACCGGTTCATTATTATACATAAGAGCATGTCTGTCCAAATCCAGTTTCAGATTACCCAATTGAAGTACATTGGGTTTTATGTTTTGAGTTGATTTTCTTTTTAATGCTGCTCTTATCCTGGCAAGCAATTCTTCAATGGCGAAAGGTTTTGTCACATAGTCATTTGCCCCCATGTCGAGACCCATTACTTTATCCATGGTTTCATCTCTGGCAGTAAGCATGATAACAGGTACCTCGGAGCTTTGCCTCAGCCTCCTTAAAACCTCCATGCCATTCATTTTGGGAAGCATGATATCCAGAACAATCAAATCGAATTCTCCCTCGAGAGCTTTTTTAAGCCCTTCCCTGCCGTCATTAACCTGCTCCACCAGATATCCTTCATGATTGAGTTCTAATTCCAGAAATCTTGCAATTTTTATTTCATCTTCCACTATAAGAATTTTTTGACTAGCCACACCCATTTTCCTCCACATCAGATAAACAAACTTAATACCATGAATATACAAGCACTTATAGTATATCCTATAACGGCAATACCATCTATTGCTATTATAGCAAACTAAAATGCCTACTATAAAAGTAGGCTATTTCAGCATTATACTAATTCTTACCGGTAGATATATTCTCAAGCTTAAATTTCGCTCATTATATTATTTTTCATATTTTGTATACCATCTTGTACCTTATCCAATGTCTGATTTACCTGCACATCTTCCCCTTTATTTGTTTCGAATTTAAACCTGTACCCAAACAGCAGTGCCAGAAGTAGGCCGACGACAGATACATGGAATGTCAGTATTGCTATTAATATGAAAACGTTTAAGGACACATCTATTACAGTCTTTTCTTCCTTACGCATTATAAATCTGATTTCATTTCCCCTTTTTATCAAAGCTTTAACTTTATCAAAAAAACAGGCTTTTTCTCCATTCCCATATTTAGCTTTAATTTTATTATTTTTTTCGAGATATATCAGCGCATTGACTATATCTCCGTCACATTTTTCCAAAGCTTCTTTTGCATCCTCGTAGCTCACATTAGCTCTCTTTTTTAATTCATCAATCAGTTCTATATTTATTGACATTTTACTACCTCCAGGAATTTTTATTTATCTTATGTTTTTATTATAGAAGGCACTCATTAGAGAATAATTAATGAAAGATTAAAAACAGATTAGAAATAAAGGCTATCAGGCAAGCTATCCCTGGAAGTAAAATAACCAACTATGCCCTTATATATTACTTCGGCTAAATAGTCTCTGTATTCCTCTTCTTGAAGCAGTAAAAGGTCGATTTTATTAGTGATGAATCCCGTTTCAATTATAAGGCCGGGAATTTTTGAATAGGCAAGAAGATAATATCTTCCAGCCTGGGGCCTATGATTGCCCTTATATGTATTGCCCTCATAGCTGAATCCATCGTTGTTGAATATGTCCTGAAAAATGTTTGCTATGCTCTTGTTGTGGGGGTGGGAATTATAATAATAAGTCATTATACCTCTTGCTGACGGATTGCTCCTGCTGGAATTGGCATGAATGCTTATAAACATATCCGCATTGGAGTTATTTATTAAATTCAGTCTGGCTTTCAGATCCCTTCTGTATCTTTCCCTGTCAATTTTACCGTAGCGACTTAAATCCACATCCTCTGTTCTGGTCATTATGACTTTTACACCGCTCATCTCCAGTTTTTTCTGAAGCTTTAATGCCACATCAAGGTTGATATTCTTTTCTAATATGTAGCTGTTGTTTGCCCCGCCGTCCACTCCTCCATGACCTGCATCCACAACTATAATCTTTCCGGCAAGCATATTCTCCTCCGAGTATACGACGGTTAAGTAATAGGAAAACAATATGGCAATAATAAAAGGGATTAGGATTAAAAATATAATTTTCTTTTTATTTATTACTAAAAAAATGCTTTTCATTTAATTCTCCCGAAATCCAATTTGTAAATAAATATGAATCTATTAGCGGGAGAATTACCTTAAAATAAAAGCATATAAAAACAGCCTCTCCATATTATGGCGAAAGCTGGTCCTCTTTACGGAATATATTTATCCCTTTTAAATACAGATTTCTGATTTTACTAGCTTTTCCTTGAGTTTATCAATGATATCATACCGGAGCCTAACTGCTCAACCAAGTGAATATCTTTGAAAACTCTCATTAATTCCTTATTTCTTGGTGCAGAATATCCGCTGAAGAACTCCTTCTCAGTCATTCCCTGAACTAAGCCCGCTTGAAGACGTTATTTCTATCTATCAGAGAATATTTCTATTTTAGGCGGAGCTTCATTTGAATCTATGGCATTTATTATAGCTTCTCTTAAGACAATTTTATCAATAAGATTCTTCTCTTTCTTTTGAAGTAATCTTTAAATGTGCGGTTTTCAATTTCCAGCTTGTCCAAAACTCGTTTTGATGCCTTAATAAGGGAAAAAGCACAGACAAGCTGCGCTTTTGAGGCTATAATATATCATCCTTCCCAGACGCTACCTGGCCTTTAAGATAGGCGTTTATGAATATATCTATGTCTCCGTCCATAACTGCATTTATATTTCCGACCTCTGCGCCTGTCCTGTGGTCTTTGACCATAGTGTAGGGCTGGAATACATAGGACCTTATCTGGCTGCCCCAGCCTATATCCTTCTGATCTGCGGTTAAATCTTCAATCTTTTCCATATGGGCTCTTTCTTTTAGTTCAAGAAGCTTTGCCTTCAGCATGTTCATTGCCGTTTCCTTGTTAGAGTGCTGGCTTCTTTCATTCTGGCATGCAACTATTATTCCTGTCGGTAAATGGGTAATCCTTATAGCTGATTCCGTCTTGTTAACGTGCTGGCCGCCGGCGCCGCTGGAACGGTATGTGTCGATTTTCAAATCCTCCGGACGTATATTAATGTCCTGGTCTTTTGTAAGCTCCGGCAGCACTTCACAGGATGCAAAGGAGGTATGCCTTTTTCCTGCCGCATCAAAAGGTGAAATTCTCACTAATCGGTGTACTCCCTTTTCTGATTTAAGGTAGCCATAAGCATTTTCTCCTGTAAGCTTTATGGTTACGCTTTTTATGCCGGCCTCATCTCCTGCCAGATAGTCTATGGTTTCTACTTTAAAGCTTTTACCCTCCGCCCATCTTACATACATACGATAAAGCATGGATACCCAATCCTGAGCCTCGGTTCCGCCTGCTCCTGCATGGAGTGCAAGTATGGCGTTGTTTTTATCGTATTCTCCGGTTAAAAGCGTTTCAATTCTGAAGCTTTCCAGGTCATTTATCAAACCTTTAAATTCTCCCTCTACTTCGGGGAGCATGGATTTGTCTTCCTCTGCTTCACATATTTCAAGAAGAACTTTAAAGTCCTCAAATTTTGTTACAAAGCTATCATATTTTTCTATTTTTGATTTTAGTGTCTTTGATGCCTGAAGTATGGACTGAGCTCTTTCGATGTCATTCCAGAAATCCGGCTCAGACATCTTAAAATCATAATCTTCTATTTGCCTTAAAATTGATGGCGGGTCAAAGAGAAGCCCTCAATTCTTCCAGTGTATTTTCGATTGAATTAAGCTCCGTTTTATATTTATCCAGTTCAATCACAATATCATCCCCTTTAAAAAAATAACAATACCATTATACATTATATATATCATGTAATAAAGTTTTACCTGTATAAGCATCACCTTACATATTTATAACCCCTGTATATGTTTATCAAATCCCTTAAAACCGATGCTGCCGCAGCCTCCAGCCCAGATGCCCCACCGGATATAATAAGGTCTCCTAATGTATTGGAAACATATCTTATGGATTTATTTTTTCCGTCCACACTGTACAGTGGATGCTCGCTGCCCAATAATTCAAGCCTTACGGACATATTTACTTCTCCGTCTTTATTTATAGTCTTGCCTATAAGCTTATATTTTTTTCCTTGCTTTAATGCTTCGTTTATCATTTTAGGAGTTATTGATGTTATACCCTCGACTTCAATGTCATTTAAAGTATTTTCTTTATTCATAAGAACATTGGTAAGTATCAAAAGCTTTGTTGCAGTATCCCAGCCTTCCACATCCATGGTAGGGTCGGCCTCTGCAATTCCAAGGGATTGTGCATTTTTTAATGCCTCTTCATATGTAGTTTCGCCCTTTTCCATCTCATTTAATATATAATTTGTAGTGCCGTTCAGTACCCCTTCGATGGACATAATTTCAGCTCCTGCCAGTTCAATTATCCCTCCGTTTATTGAAGGCAGAGCCCCTCCCGTTGTACAACCAATGCCTAACTGAACATTGTTCTTTTTTGCCAGGCCGTATAGCTTTTTATAGGCCAGCATTATTGGACCTTTATTGGAGACTACTACATTAAAACCGCTCTCTAGTGATAGGGTTATGTGAGTCATACCTGGCTCTCCCGTTTCCTTATTTGTAGTAGTTGTTTCAATAACCGTATTCACATCTTTATTTTTTAAAACCGTGGAGAAGGATACGTCACTTCCGCCGCCCTTATGATATTTGGTTATATCCTTTTCGGTTTTTATAAAATCATCCAGCTCCTTTATATTTATGCCATCAGGATTATACACCCCTCCTTTACTGCTCACAACGTAGTTAACCTTTATATCTATTCCCTCTGCCTTCAGATATTCTTCCTTTTTGCAAAGCAATTTTAAAAAAGCTTTTCCGACGTTTCCATAGCCTATTAATGCAATCCTCATGGATTTCACCTCCGTATATTAGTTTTATTCTATAATTATACTCTATAATTTTATAAAGTTAAGCCATACTTATCTAGTTTTATTCCATGCTAATACAACAACTAAACATATTACCTGAAATTAACGTAACTTTTTTAGACTTATCCGGTCTTATATAATAGAAAAAAAGTTTTAAGTTTGTCAGTAAATTTAAGGAAAAGCTAAGTTGGAGGTAAGAAAATGAAAACAGTGGAAGCACCTTATGTGCCTGGCGCTATCAACCTGCGCTCGGAACTTTCACTCGCTAGATTAGTCCATGTTGAACGTAATAAATGCTCGGTCAAATTTGACCGAGCATTACTGTGTCTTAGGCTTTTCCACAGCACTGTTTGTATTTCTTACCGCTGCCGCAGGGGCAAGGATCGTTTCTACCAACAGTCTTTTCTTTTACTATGGGTTTTTTCTTTATGCTGTCATCATGGTTAGTGGTAACGGGTTCTGCCACACGCTCCCTTTCAGGAGCCCTCTCTGCCTTGACATGGTACAGCATCTTTATGGTATCTTCCTTGATATTGTAAATCATTTCATCAAACATATTGCTGGCTTCAAACTGATATTCCTGGACCGGGTCTCTCTGCCTGTAGGCTCTTAAGCCTATACCCTGCTTTAACTGGTCCATGGCATCTATATGGTCCATCCATTTTGTATCAACTGTTCGAAGAAGGACTACCCTCTCTATTTCCCTCATGTGTTCAGGAGTAAACTCTTCTTCTTTTTTCTCATACAGGCTTATTGCTATCTCTTCAAGCTTTTCTTTGATTTCTTCTCTATCAAGGCCTTCCAAATCCTTTTCAGTCAGCTGACCCTTTGGAAGGAATATGTCCTGACAATACTTGATTATTCCCGCAAGATCATAATCATCGTAATTTTTTCCGCCGCCGGTATGGGCATCAACAAAGGCGGAAATTACGTCCTTTATAATTGAAATCATCTGCTCTTTCAGGTCTTCACCCTGAAGCACCTGTCTCCTCTGAGCATAGATTATTTCCCTTTGTGTATTCATTACGTTGTCATACTGCAAAAGGTTCTTTCTTATATCAAGGTTGTTTCCTTCAACCTTTTTCTGTGCATTTTCTATAGCCCCTGAGAGCATTTTAGCTTCTATAGGCTGATCTTCTTCAAGGCCCAGTCTTTCTACCAAGCCTTTGATCTTATCGGAACCAAAGAGCCTCATTAAATCGTCCTCTAAGGATATATAGAATTTAGACTCTCCCGGGTCCCCTTGACGTCCTGAACGTCCGCGAAGCTGGTTATCAATACGCCTGGATTCATGTCTCTCGGTACCTACTATTTTTAAACCGCCTAAGGTTTTTGCTTCATCATCCAACTTAATGTCGGTACCACGGCCTGCCATGTTTGTCGCTATGGTAACCATGCCTTTTTCGCCTGCATGGGATATGATTTCTGCTTCCTTATCGTGGTACTTGGCATTTAACACCTGATGAGGTACGCCTTTTCTCTTTAGCATTGAAGATAAAAGCTCGGAATTTTCAATGCTTATGGTACCTACCAAAACCGGCTGTCCTTGTTTATATGTTTCTGCAATTTCTTCTATGATTGCATTGTATTTTCCCTTTACACTCTTGTATACAAGATCGGGCTTATCGTTTCTTATCATGGGTTTATTAGTAGGCACTACTATAACGTCAAGGTTATAAATGGTTCTGAATTCTTCCTCTTCCGTTAAAGCGGTACCTGTCATACCCGACAGCTTCTTATACATTCTGAAGTAATTCTGGAATGTAATGGTTGCCAGAGTTTTTGATTCCCTCTCAACCTTTACATGTTCCTTGGCCTCAATTGCCTGATGCAAGCCATCGCTGTACCTTCTTCCATACATCAAACGTCCGGTGAATTCATCTACTATGATTATTTCACCGTCTTTTATTACGTAATCTGTATCCAGCTTCATGAGGTTGTGGGCTTTCAATGCCTGCATTACATGGTGCTGTATCTCCATATTCTGAGCATCGGCATAATTTTCAAGGTTGAAGAATCTCTCTGCCTTAACTACGCCGCTATCCGTCATGGAAACGCTGCGGGTTTTTTCATCCACTTCGTAGTCTTCCGTCTTTTTTAAGGTTCTTACAAAAGCATCGGCGATCTTATACATTTCAGTGGACTTTTCACCGGCACCGGATATTATAAGAGGTGTTCTGGCTTCGTCTATCAATATGGAGTCAACTTCGTCCACTATGGCAAAATTAAGGTCCCTTTGAACCATTTCTTCCTTATATATGACCATGTTGTCTCTTAAATAGTCAAAGCCAAACTCGTTATTGGTACCGTATGTTATATCTGAGTTATATGCATTTTTTCTTTCTTCCGGCTTTAGATCATGAATAATGCAGCCTACAGTCAAGCCTAAAAACTTATATATCTGACCCATCCACTCGCTGTCACGCTTTGCAAGATAGTCGTTCACCGTAACTACATGTACTCCCTTGCCTGATAAGGCATTTAAATATGCCGGAAGGGTTGCCACCAGAGTTTTACCTTCACCTGTCTTCATTTCGGCTATACGCCCCTGGTGAAGCACTATGCCTCCTAAGAGCTGCACCTTAAAATGGGTCATTCCAAGGACCCTTGCTGCAGCTTCTCTTACAACAGCAAAAGCCTCGGGAAGTATATCATCCAGAGTTTCGCCATTTGCCAATCTATCTTTAAATTTTTGTGTCATTCCCCTTAGTTCTTCATCGGACATATTCGTAAAAGTATCCTTTAAAGATTCTATTTTGTCTGCTATAGGCATGAGCCTTTTAATTTCTTTATCACTGTAACTTCCGAATATCTTTTCAAGAATGCTACCCATCTATACACCTTCTCACTTTAGTTCTATTAACTTATACATTATAGCATTGTTAATTTCTTTTATCAATTAACCCAATATTAACTTCTATTTATATACATAAAACTATACCCCATTTAGTTTCAATTATTCAAAGATAAATAATAGGGCATCCTAAAGGCAGGGTTTAACTGCGGATTCTTTTCTGTTTTTCATTTTGTTAATATATTTAGCCTTCCCTCATCAAGCGTATAAATCTTATCACAAAGAGTCTCTAAATCTTCAAAATTGTGAGAGGTCATCATTATCGTTTTCCCTTCGGCCTGAAGAATACGGATAATTTCCTTTATATCGTTGTATGTTTTATAGTCCAGGGCGTTGAAGGGCTCATCCAGAATCAAGATATCCTGGTTTTCCATAATGGCTTGCGCAATAGCCAGTTTCTGTTTCATCCCTTGAGAATAGTGCTCGACCTTTGTGGGATTCTCTGCATCCAGCCCTACCTTTTGCATGGCGGTACGAATTTCCTGTTCCCCAATCACACCCCGAATTCCCGCCAAATAGCGGAGATTTTGCAGCCCTGTATAGAGGCCGATAAACCCAGGTTCATTGATCAGAACACCCACATTCTCCGGGAAATCACGGTCTTTACCCAGAGGCTTGCCGCGCACAGTTAACCGTCCGCCGTCCGGACTTACAAATCCGCAAACCAATTTAAAAAGGACGGATTTGCCGCTTCCATTTGCTCCTACAATGCCTACCGTGGTTCCCCCCTCAACTGCAAGGCAAACATCTGTTAAAACACGATGACCTGAAAAGCTCTTACTCACCCGATCCAAATAAATAATTGCACTCATATAAAAATCCTCCTTAATGATTAAAAAGTAGTTTTGTACCTTGAATGTGCAGCCATATTATTAGCCCGAAGGCCAATCCCAACAGAAGCCCGATAGCTGTCCACGGCGGAATAATTCCACCAGTTTGCGGCAGGGCCAACCGAAGCATGCTTGATAATCCCACAGGGAGCCATGAGACTGGCAAGACACATAGAAAATGCATCAGCACCACGGCTATAAAGCCAATTGTTGTATGCCCTGTCAGACAAAGGGCTGCAAAAATCAATAGGAACTGAAGGCATATATCCAATATCTTTAAGCCTACCGCTGTGAGCGTTAACCATACGTCAACCGGTTGATCCTGCATCAGGGGCGGAATTACAGCTGCAAATGTTAACAAGCAGCCGCAGAATAAAATCCACAAGAAAGCAGTGTTCAAAATTGACCCCACTAGTTCTCTCCGCCAGGTCAACCTAATTGTTAAAAAAGCGGTTTTTTCTCCTGCCGCCTGTTCTGATAAAACACACAGCGGCCAGAGAGGAAGTGTATCTATCACCAATAGAAACAGAAAACCCATTGGGTAAAAGTATCCGGTGCCGTGTCCGGCAAAAAGCCGAAAGAGCCAGTCGGTTGCATCTGCCGGCGGACCGCCGCGCAGCCAAGACCAGATTGCAAGCAAGAAGATAACTGTCGCCAGCGCCAGAACATTTTGTTTGGAAAACAGGAGTCGGCGGTAATATCGGGCAAGGCCCGTCTGCCTATATTTCGGCAGGTTAGGCTGCCATCTCCATTTCCAGCGAACCGACCAAACCATACCGATAATGAGCGCCAACGTTGTTCCGGCAGTAACCATCGTACGCCAGGGCTCGGTGAGATTATGGAGCAGCAGAATCCAGTGGTTTATCCCGGTAAAGAATACAAAAGGCGGACGGGACATAGCAGGTAGCTTGATCCATGCCACAGCCGGGAGATAGAGCCCCATCAGAAGCTTGGCGGCCAATGAACGCTGGCAGAAGTGACCCAACCATAATGCCGTCAATCCGATCACCCAGTATCCCAGCAATAAATATCCGGCAGAACAGAAGACCGCCTCTACAGGATATAAGAAAATACCCTGCAGCAAATGGAAGATGTCCGCCTTCGGCCCCTCGCTGATGTACCAGCTTCCATTGATAGAAAGCCCAAAACCGGAAATCATAATGGCTAGCATCTGCCCCATCCAGAGGAGCACCGACAGAACAGCCAGCCCTCGCCATTTTACATAAAAGTACCGGCCATAAGTCCTATAACGCAGGAGCACCATAGGTACGTCATCCTCCATAACAGAGGCGCAAAAAAACAAAAAGATAGGAAGAACCGCAAAGATGAAATAATACTGATCATTGAGTACAGCCAAAACATGCAACGGTAAAAATAGGTTTTGTCCTGTTCTCTCGCTGAGCCCAAAGAGAAGCGACAAACCCCAGAGAAGTAAAAACTTACCTTTACCAACCTCCTGTAACAGACGTCGTATCATGGCATCATACCTCATAGACAGCCCGCTTTTTTAGCTTGCTGTAATAGAGAGCGATGAGCACGATCACCCCGCACATCAGAAGCGGGCCTGCTATAAAAGAGCCGGCGTGAATGGCTTCGATGGATAGGCTGGACGGCTCGAAAGCTGTAACGAACCGATACATCGGAAGCCCCATAACCGACCAGATAAAGTTTTCTAAAATAACATAGATAAAAGGAGCAGTAAGGATAACGAAAATGTTCTTTCCATAGAGCGCCAGCACAAATCCAAAGGTCATGGTAATTACGCCGAGAAGCCCCTTCCAGAGTGAAAGCAACAAGGCGTAAAGTAAGGGTGTTTGCGTATACAGGTCATTAAAAATATGACCATAATAATCTTCGGGGAACAAGATTACGGCCGGGGACTTCACATAGAGGGCGAAAACCGCCGAGATAAAATAGGGTATAAACATCAGCAGAAACGCCGCCAAAGCGCAGGCGCACCATTTTGAACCAAGGTAATGCCTCTTATCCATACGTGGGAGGGTATAAACAAGAAAATGATTCCTGCGCTCATAATAAAGCTCCCAGCAGACTGGAACGGTTACAAAAAGCGGAAACACAAGGCCTAAAAACTCTGTGCCGATCTCCCAGGCATCAATGTCAAAGTAAACCGTATAGTCCCGGTAAAGTGTGCATGAGAGTACACTGTTAAGCACCGTCAGCACACCCATTGCGATAAGTACAGGGCTGGCTATTTTTTTTATTTCTAATTTAATATTTCGCAACATATTTACACATCCTTTCTTTACTCAGTATAAGGTTTTCACTAATGAAAGCAATGGTATGGGAACAAACAAGGGTTTTACGGGAACAAAACGGTTCGGTCCCATAAAACCCCTGCATTGATATGCGATATGTTCTACGAAATAAGTACCCCTATGGTAATGTAGTGTGTTCCTTCAATGGCCTCATTACGGGCAATTATTTTTCCCTTGTACCGTTCTACCATGCTGCGGACATTAAACAGTCCATAGCCGTGACCAGACGCTATCTTCGTTGACCAGCCCCGCTTGAACATCTGAACAAATTCCACGTTGGAAAGAGCATGGTGGGGATTTGACACGGTAAAAAGGAGTCCTCCGTTTTCCTCCACGGCTTTCACATAAAGCACAGCCCCTGGCGATGAGGCTTCAATGGCATTGTCAATCAAAACACCTATGACTTCTGCCCAATCAGCTTCGGGAAGGCTGCGATGAAGGAAAGCGCCCGCCATCGATACATCCAGTCTTATGCACTTAAGCCCAGCCTGCTTGGATTTTCCAAAAATCATTCCGCAAATGACCTTGCTGTCGCACTTCAGAAGCTCACGGTCTATGCTGTCCAGCTTCGCGTTTTGCAGCAGGGATGCCACATCAGACTTAGCTTCTTCCAAATCATTTGCGGCAGCCATCGCCGCAGAAACGGCCATCATTTTGTTGTTGAACTCGTGCTGACGGGCTCGCACCTGTTCAATTAATTCCTCCACGAGAGGAAGATATTGCTCCAGAAGCTTAGTCCTCCGCTGCGATTGGATACGATGCTGCTCTATTAAAATGGCTATGCCATCCACGAATAGCAATAGGGCCAGCGTTCCTGCGGTCACGGGAAGCCAGCGGAACATCAGAGATAGATCAAATCGAAACACCACGAGTATCAGGAGAAGCAAAATTGCTGTATTACTGACGATAATACGGACAGTCAGGCTGCCGTCACTCAATTGCTCCCTCAGCCAACGCAGCACTCCAACAGCCCAAATCGCCAGCCAAAGCATAAGTGAAAGTACCCGGCTTACATAGAGAAACCATGCCGTTTCCTCCACACCGCACAGATAGAATACTACCAAACAAAGCTCACGTAATAGAAGATAAAGGGCGAATGCTGCAATGGTTCCATAGAAGGCATGCCCTTCAACCCTTTGAAACCAGATACTATTGATAAGCAGTACGGCTAAGAAGAGGAACATAAAGGAGATAACTGTATTCACCGGCAGAACCGCATAAGCAAGATCTGCCGTACTAAATCCAAAGACTTGGCGGACCACTAAGCAGACACCGGCAAACAGGAACGGCAGAAGGCAGTCAAATTTCCCTTTCTCACGTCCCATAAGGCCAAGACAGCAGAGGGATAGAAGAAGTCCGTCCAGTACGCTCTGAATAAATGTTTCAACCATCATGGTTTTTCCCGCCTGAGTAAATTCTGTTGGTACTTCTCACCAATGTGAATCTCTGCCTTGCAATGTTTGAGATAGAGCAGACGGGTTACCTTATCTATTTTCAAAATCCAGTCTGGATTGACCAGAAAGCTCTTATGGCATTGGATAAGCTTGTCTGCCCCAATCAACGTAAGCAGCTTAGCAAGGGAATAGCCGGATATGGTATCTGTCCCCTCTGTATTTTGATCTCGCCATGTATGGATCACAATACGTTTTCCAAAGGATTCAATATATAGAATGTCCCTTATTTCATATTCAAAAATGAATTGCTTCTGTTCAATACGAAGTGTTTCGGGAAGGCTTTGCATACGCTCCCCCATTGAAAGAGCATCACGAAAAGCATCCTGAAATTCATTTTTGTTAAAGGGCTTTACAAGAAAAGCATAACACTTGATCTCCCGGTAGGCATCCAATTCTTCTCCGGCAAGTTCAGTTGTAAAAAGTATAGGTGTAAATTTATATTCTGGTATCGATCGCAATTGCTTCGCCAGTATGGTTCCCCTGTAGTCCAGGAGTTGAATATCAAGAATAAATAGATCAATCCGGTTATTCCTTGCATAATGGAGAGCTTCGGAGGCTTTGGAAAATACCGTTAAAGTGTGCTCAGACGACAGCTCCTTTATAAATTGCCTGATCAACATTACTGAGGAATCTTCGTCCTCTACTAAAATAATATGGCGCATGCCTTCACCTCATTCTTAATTGTTGTGCGGTGAATTTTGTCAGTTAATTATCCCACCATATGCTTGCACATAGTTCATTCCGAAATACTACACTTCTTCTGTGTACTTTGAATTGCTGCTGTACATAGAATTCCAGGCTATTTTTATGGATATGGTAAAATATTTTTAGTGACGGTTTTTCACCACAGTACAATTTAACTTAATATTATAATATCCCGAGTTTATACAAAACTCGGGATATTTTTAATAATTTTAGAATTCGGGTTCGATTAGACCATATTTTCCGTCATTTCTTTTATATACGACATTGACTTCTTCTGTCTCGCCATTTAAAAACACATAAAAACTATGTCCAAGCAGATCCATCTGCATAACCGCTTCATCAACGGGCATTGGTTTTATTGCAAACCTCTTTGTTTTAACTATGACCGGAGTTAGTGAATCCTCATCATCATTCAAATCAGTTTCTGTTCCAGCCAGCCTTATGGAGCTTGTTTTTAACTTTCTCTCCATTCTTGTCTTATGCTTTGCAATCTGTTTTTCCAGCTTATCAAGTACCTTGTCTATGGAAGTGTACATATCGTCGGTTGCTTCTTCGCCTCTTAGGATAGAACCGTCAAAGGGTATTGTCACTTCTATTATATGCCGATTTTTTTGGACGCTCAAGGTGGCCTGAGCTTCCACTTCAGGGTTAAAGTATTTGTCAAGTTTACTGATTTTTTTGATTACAGTGTCCTTTAATGCATCTGTTACATCAATATTCTTACCGCTTACAATAATTTTCATAAACTTCAGCCCCTTTCCTAATCTTCCTTATAATAATTATTATTCTTTATTTTATATTAAATTCCTTTTCATGTCTATTTATTTTAAACATGATAGGTTTCATGAAACTACATAAAGTTACTTCATTTTTCAATATTTTTTTTAATTTAACTAAAATTTTGATATTATTTGTAAAATTTCCTGTTCTCATGTGAATAAGTGTGTACATTTCCTGTGGATAATGTGGGTATGTCTGTGTATAACTTATAAACTCTAACATTTCATTGTGGATTCAAATGTGCATTTTATATTCATTATTTTTGTAAAGGGGAACAGTAAAAATAAATAAAAAAACTTTTCATAATTTATTATTTACATAATATATTAAAATAAACAATTAAATGCAAAAATTTCAAAGAATAACCAGGTTGCCCTAGTTATTCTTTTTGTTTGCCGGTTCGATGTTTATTCTCTTACCCTTTATCTGATTATCCTTCATCATTGCCAGCACATCTTTAGCATACTCGCTGGGTATTTCCACAAAGGTATATTTATCATAAATATCAATAGTACCTATTAGCTTACCCGGAATTCCTGAATTTGCGGCAATGGCTCCTACTATGTCCTTTGCTCCTACCCTCTGGTTGCGGCCTACGTTTATAAACATCCTCACCATTCCGGGGCTGGCTCCTGTTTCACCGAAATCTTCATCCGCTTCTTCGCCGCCTTCTGTGGCTATGGACATTTTAAGAAGGGCAGCGGCAATATCCAGTGATGTGTAATCCTCTTCAATGAGGCTTTGTATCCAATTTGTGTATTTTGATAAATGCCCTTCTTTTATGGTGCTTTTTACACCTTCCAGGAAGGATGTAACCTTGATCTCTTCAATATCGCTGACGGAAGGCACATCATTTAAGGCGATTTTAGTCTTGGTATATCTTTGTATATCCCTTAATTTATATATTTCCCTGCCTACCACAAATGTAAATGCCCTGCCTTTTCTTCCTGCCCTGGCAGTTCTTCCTATTCTATGAACATAATATTCTTCATCCTGGGGCACATCATAATTAAATACTGCTTCCACATCATCTACATCAATGCCCCTGGCAGCAACATCGGTAGCAACAAGAATATCTATTATGCCCTTTCTGAATTTTTCCATTACCCTGTCCCTTTGAGACTGTTTTAAATCTCCATGGAGTCCTTCCGCAGTATAGCCTCTTGTTTGCAGCTGTACCACCAGTTCATCCACTCTCCTTTTGGTGTTACAAAATACCAGGGAGAGCTTTGGGTTATACATATCAATGAGGCGGCTTAATATTTCCGGCTTTGTTTTCTCTTTCACTTCAAAATATACCTGCTCAATATTGGGTACTGTCAGTTCTTTATGAACAACCTTTACTATCTTTGGATTTTTCTGATGCTTTTCCGCAAGCTCCAGTATATCCTGGGGCATGGTAGCAGAAAACATTACAGTCTGCCTTTCTTCGGGCATTTTACCCAATATGGATTCGATATCCTCTATGAAACCCATATCTAGCATTTCGTCGGCTTCATCGAGTATGACCATCTTGACGCTTTCCATTTTCAATGTGCGCCTTTCCATATGGTCCATAACGCGACCCGGCGTGCCTATTATAACCTGAACACCTTTTTTAAGCGCTATAATCTGGCGGTCTATAGGCTGGCCTCCATATATTGGCAATACTTTTATATCCCTTTTATATTTTGAAAGCCTTCTTAATTCCTCCGAAACCTGCACTGCCAGCTCCCTTGTGGGGCAAAGCACCACAACCTGCAGTTTTTTATTTTCAGGCTCTACTTTTTCAAGCAAGGGAATACCAAAGGCTGCTGTCTTTCCTGTTCCTGTCTGTGCCTGACCTATAACATCCCTTCCTTCCAAGAGATGCGGTATAGCCTGTGACTGTATGGGAGAAGCCTCTTCAAAACCCATGTCCTGAATGGCCTTCTGTATCTCTTTTGATAAATTTAATTCTTCAAAACGTAACTTTTCCATTTTCTATCCTCTTTTCCGGTTAATCCAATTTATTATATATGTATTATGGAAACTATGCAATCATAATATGGTCAAAATAGCAAAATATAACCATTTTGTATACCTAAACTCAATATATTTTCTTAATTTAGAATTGCCTGTTTTGCAATTTCATATTCTTATAGAAATTTTAAATATTAAAAAGTGGCATTTGTATAAGGAAAGTGAGTACAGTATAAAGAAAAGGCCTGTTTCCATAAGTCAAGTTTATGAAAAACGGGCCTCTGAGGAGATATTAAAATATAAATTTAAGCACGTCGCTCCGCATAGATTAGAGAGTGCTGTGCTTTTGTGCTCACTTTAACCCACTAAGGTGACTAAACACAGACACTGTCTTTATATCATCTTTCTTTATGACCAGCTTGTTTTCTTATTCTTCCTTTTTCTCCATGGCTGCTTTCAATAAATCTCCCAGGCTGTTTCCCACTGTATCCTTATCGCTGAATTTTGAAATAAGCCTCTGGTTATGTGCTATTTCGTTTCTGCTCTTCTTTAACACATTATCATCCTTTGATTCCTTTTCCCTGTAGCCGCAGTTTCTGTCGGGGCAGGAAAGCATCTTTCCTTTTTTGCTGTTAATCAACAGCATATATTTTCCGCACATGGGGCATTTGTTTCGGGTGACGTTATCAGCTTTGAATGTGCCTTCATCGGTTATTACATTTTGAACAAGCCCAATTGCATCTTTTCTTATATCGTTTATGAATTGAACTTTGTTTTCCCTGCCCTTTGCGATATTTGAAAGCCGAAGCTCCCATTGGGCAGTAAGCTCGGGGCTTCTTAATTCCTCCGGAGCAAGCTTGATTAATTGCATTCCCTTTGATGTAGGCACAAGCTCCTTGCCATGGCGCTCAATGTAATTGTTGTATAAAAGCTTTTCTATTATCTCTGCCCTGGTGGCAGGAGTGCCCAATCCTCCCTGCTTTATGGATTCTCTCAATTCTTCGTCTTCTATTAATTTACCCGGGCTTTCCATGGCAGTTAAAAGGGAGGCCTCGTTATAGCGGGCAGGAGGCTTGGTTTTTAATTTATTCACCTTGCACCCTTTAACTTTCTTTGTTTCTCCTTTTTTCAAAACCATCAAAGTCTGGTCTCTTAGATTGTCTTCATCATCTTTTTCCGTATCCTGGGGCTTTGCCTCAACTGCTCTCCAGCCTAAATCCTTTACCACTCTGCCTTTAGAATAAAAACTCTCACCTGATGCTTCCGTAACAATTGTGGTCTGGTCGTATTTATAGGGGGGATATAATACCGCAATAAACCTTTTTGCAATTAAGTCATACAGCATCCTCTCGTCCCTGTCCAAAGCTCCTATGTTTAAAGTCTGCTCTGTGGGAATTATGGCATGGTGGTCCGAAACCTTGCTGTCATCCACAAAGCGCTTAGTAGTTTTTATAGGCTGCTCTAAAAGAGGCTTAATAAGGCTGCTGTATGATGTCCCCATGGATTTCAGCCTTATTGGCAAAGTAGGAACAATGTCAGAGCTTATATATCTCGAATCCGTCCTTGGATAAGTTACTATTTTATGGTTTTCATATAATCCTTGCAAAACCGATAAAGTCTTTTGTGCCGAGAACCCCAGCCTTCTGTTTGCATCTCTTTGAAGCTCTGTCAAATCGTAGGCCAATGGTGCAGGCTCGGTTTTGGGCTCCGTCTTTACTTCTTTTATGGTGCCTATGCTATTTCTTACCCTTTGGGCTATTTCCTCAGCCTTATTATTGTCAAATATCCTGCCGTTTCGGTTTTTGTCTCTCCATTCTCCCGTATATCCGTCAAAATCAGCGCTTATGGTCCAATAGTCCACGGGAGTGAATTTTTTAATTTCCTCTTCCCTATCTATTATCATGGCCAGGGTAGGTGTCTGTACCCTGCCGGCAGTCAATTGAGCATTGTATTTGCAGGTCAGGGCACGGGTAACGTTAAGTCCAATCAGCCAATCGGCTTCCGCCCTGCATACAGCCGCATCGTAAAGGCTGTTGTAGTCTTTGCCCGGCTTTAAATTTTTAAACCCCTCAAGGATTGCATTGTCGGTCTGGGAGGAAATCCACAGCCGTCTGAAAGGTTTTTTCCACCCTACTTCCTCCATTATCCAGCGTGCCACAAGCTCACCTTCTCTCCCTGCATCGGTGGCAATTATAAGCTCGCTTATATCCCCCCGTTTCATAATACCTCTTACGGCCTGAAACTGGTTGTAGGTCTGCCTTATAACCTTAAGCTTCATAGAGTTTGGCATCATGGGCAAATCCTCCATGCGCCAGGTTTTATATCTTTTATCATAATCGTCGGGTTCTGCCAATGTTACAAGATGACCCAAGGCCCAGGTAACTACGTATTTATTTCCTTCAAGATATCCCTTGCCTTTTACGTTACAGTTAAGGACCCTTGCTATTTCCCGGGCAACGCTGGGTTTTTCAGCCAAAACTATTGCTTTCATATCTATCCCCTCAGTTCTTAATTATATCTGCAATCATTATATCATGAAATTTGTATAGCAATTTCATGTCGCAATAAATCCCGAAAGGATTTATTATATCATTAATTTTACACGTTAAAATTAATGTTAAATGAATCTTTGATTTATTATAACATATTCTCAAATACACGCAGCTAATGCGAAACCAAAGACATCTTATGCGATATATTCTCAAGCAAGGTGTCAATGTCCGCCCTGCCGGAATATCCGACATACATTACACCCTTATTCCTTGATGCCAGGACTTCTTTAAAATCGCCGCTGTCGCATATAAGCAGCCTGTCGAAGCTGTCGCTATTTATTTCTGTATAGTCTTTCGCACCCATCCTCCAGAAATACCGCGTCATCAGTTCGTCAATAACCCTGTCTGCTAAGAATGGCAGGCTTAACTTATACACACTTGTGCTGATACTCGGTGAATATTCACCTGTGCCAACTTCCGCAGCTTCCGGAACCACACCGTTTTCCTGGCTTTTATATTGCTCTGGCGCCAGAGGGCTCCAGCCATATCCTATACTGTTTCCATAATCTATATTATTATTAATATAAGTAGTTTTACTGACTAAGCCGGGATTTTTTTCAACATCATGAAGCCTGACTATAGGCAGATTTGTGTCATATAAAGGCAATTCCTCTGTGGTATTCATCTTAAAACTTACAAAGGCAATTGTAAATAAAGACATAATAATGATTATGTGGATTACAGCTATTGCAGTGTTTATAGCCTTATATTTTCTCCAGGGCGCATTATGGTCAATAGGTTTTCCATCCTTCAGCCTTCTTTGCAGGATGCCTATGGAAATGACAGCTTTTATTGAATAATAGATATAATATGAATAAAGTACAGTAAAATAAACTGATGTATATATTGCTGTTTCTATAAGTTTAAGCACAATAATTCTATTTAAAGCCCAAGAGGAAAATATGATAAGCAGCAACAAGATGATTGCTCCAATAAGCAATAATAAAGAGATAACGGACTTTTTCCATACTGCCTTTAAGCTATGGGACTGTTCTTCAGGGTCGTCATAAAGCTCGGGAGCAGAAAGCTCTTCCGATGAAGAAAAAACACAGAAATCACCGTATTCCGTTACATAATCCCAGCCATTTTCTTCATGCGCCTTCTTTCTCTCCTCACTTAACGCAAAGTTGGATACATCTACTCTGTACCGCATATCCTTTGGTTCACCCTTTTTAAATTTCGCAAAATGCTTTCCTGCTTTAACAAGGTGCTGACCCTTTGCCGCCATATCCTGAAACCAGCTCTCCCGTTCACCGATGCGCCATTCATCCCACGGAAGTAATTTATAACTGATTTTATTCACGGTAACCACCCCCTTCTAAATTATTCCAAACCTGTTATCTTGTCAATAAAAAAGGATGCGCCTTTGCATCCCTTATGACTCTGTTTAATCTTCGTTAATGTGAAACAAAAGACATCCTGTATGATACATTCTCAATAAGTGTGCTCATGTCAGCCTTACCCGAATACCTGACATATATAACCACATTATTGCGGTATGCGAAAACCTCCTTCATATTGCTTGATTCACGTATAATCAGACTGTCAAATCTTAAGTCATCTATTGATCTGTAGTCCTTTGCATTTATTCCCCGGTTATGACGCATTATTAATTCTTCGGCCAATTTATCTGCCAAAAATGGCAGGGTTAGCTTGTAAACCCTTGTCTGTACACTGGGTAAATATTCACGTCCGTCTATTTCAATCTCCCCCGGTACCATGCCGGTTTCTTCGCTTATATATTGTTTCGGCGCCAAGGGACTCCAGCCATACCTTATACTGTTTCCGTAATCAATATTCTTATAAGTATAGGCAGTTTTTCTGACCAATCGGGAGCTTTTTTCAATATCTGATAACCTGACGACAGGCAGATTTGTGTCCCCAAGGGGCAGTTCTTTGGTGGTACCCATCTTTATAGTTCCTAAAGCACTTGCAATTAAAGCTACAACCATAATTATATAAATAAAAGCTATAGCATCATTTATTATTTTATGCTTTTTCCAGGAGGCGTTGTGGTTGATAGGCCTTCCCTCGGACATGCTTTTTTGCAATATTCTTATGGATATGGCGGCCTTTAATGAAGAATAGGTATAATATATATATGTTATACTGAGAAAAATCTGCGTGAAAAGTGATGTTTCTATAAGAGTTAAAATAGGAGTTTTATTTATAAACCATGGAAAAAATCCAATAAGCAGCATGATTAAAGCCGCACCGAGGCTAAACAATGAAGATACAATATGCTTTTTCCATAAGCTTTTTAAGGTATAGGCCTGTTCGGCAGAGTCGGTATGAAGCTCGGGAGCATCAAGCTCATTTGGTGAAGAAAAAACATAGAAATCTCCGTATCCCGTTACATAATCCCATCCATTTTCCCGATACAGGTACTTCATCTCTTCATTTTTATCAAAATTCATATCAAAATCAGCAGATACCTCTATCCTATACCGCATCTCTGCAGGTTCACCCTTTTTGAATTTGGCAAATTGCCTTCCCAGCTTGACAAGGTGCAAGCCTTTTTTTGCCATATCCTGAAACCAGCTTTCATGCTCCCCGATACGCCATTCATCACAGGGACGCAATTTGTAAATAATTTTATTCATGGTGATCACCCTTTTCTAAAATTATTCCATCACGTACCATTGCTTTCAAACGCTCATATTCAATTAAAAGAGAGAGCTTGCCGTCATCAGTTATTTCATAGATTTTTCTCCTGCCGTCATCCTCTGCCAAGGATATGAGTCCTTCTTTTTGCATGCGTGTTAAGACCCCATAGAGCGTACCCGGACCCATATTTAACCTTCCGCAGGAAACTTCTTTGATGGCGTTCATAAGCTGATATCCGTGGTTTGGATTCACCAAAGCCAGCAGAACATAATACATGGCTTCTGTCATAGGCCCGCCGTTATATGGCATAGCAAACGTCCCCTTTTTTAATGATTTACTATTATGCATAACGATATATCGTATAACATAATAATAAAACATAACCTGTTATCTGTCAACGAAAAAAGGATGCACATTTGCATCCTTGCTATCTCCCAACATCATTCAATAGAGATGAGAGAGTTCCCGTATAATAAATATATAGTTTATGAAGAGGCCTTGTCATGGATACATATAATAATTTTGCATCCAATTCCGTGTCTTTATATTGTTCCCCTTCACCGTCTGCTATGAAGCAGACGTCAAACTCAAGTCCCTTGACAAGATAAGAAGGAACAATAACAACTCCGCCTTTGTATTCCTTTTCGTTACCCGTTATTATATAGGGGCTGTTCTTATCCTTTTTAAAATATGAGAGCATATCTTCGCAGGATTCCATTGTCTTTGTTATTATGGCAACGGATTTAAAACCAGCTTTTGTAAATTCCTTTATTTTCTCTCTTATGTCATTTGCAATTTCGGCTCTTGAATCTTTTTTAATTACAGATACCTTTTCACCATGCCTTATTACAGGTTTTGATAAGGGCAGATTGCTATCTCCTATTTTATTTATGACGCTGTTTGCAGCCTCCGTTATCTCAACTGTAGTCCTGTAGCTCTGCTCCAGAGTCAAAAGCTGGCAGTTGCTATCCTCAAAGGCATATTTCATAACGTCCTTCCAGTCCATCGTGCCTCTATACGAATGTATTCCCTGGCATAGGTCTCCCAATATGGTAAAAGAGCTCTCAGGTATGATTTTCTTTAAAACATAAAACTGAAATACGCTGAAATCCTGGGCTTCATCTATTACAACATGTCTTACGGGGATTTTTTCATCCATACCATATATGCAATATTTTAAATAAATTAAAGGTGCTAAATCCTCAATTTCCATGAGTCCCGACCTTATACAAACCAATGAGTACTTTCTCACAGGCTCAATGTCTTCATCTGCTATTTTTTCTTTAAGAAGCTTATGAAAAAGCTCCCTGTCATTTATAAAGTCTTTGTAATATTGAAAGGGATTTGCCTTTGATATGCCGGCAATATAATCCTTTACTACTTTTTTAGATTCCTTCTCCAACCCCTTTATGGTATTGTCCTTGAAATCTATTGCTTCTATTATAAGGCTGCGGCGCTCAGCCGTATCTTCCATGGTGGATTTTAGCCTGGCTACCGTCCTGTCACAGTTATATTGAAGCCTCTCTACCAAGCTTTCCTTTCTCCTTTTAAGTCCGTTTGTCAGATGCTTTTTAATTTCCTGCACCCTTTTCATTAGAGGTAAATGCCTGTATTCATTTAAAAACAGCTTATTTATTTCATCATAGGTAAATACAGTATATGAAGCAATTTTAAAATCCTCATTTGGAATATATTTTTCTTCTATAATAGAGACATAGTCATCCAGCACTTCTTTAAAAAGTATGGAGGACTTAAGCTCTGACACCTTCCTTAAAAGTACATTTTCTTTTATTTCAGTCTGGGTGGTATTATTGTTTACAAACCTTATAAGCTTTTCGCTTGTATCTTTAATCTTAAGCTTTTCCCCTATAAGCTCCAAGGCAAAATCCTGGAATGTTGATTGCTTAACCCTTTCAACGCCAAGCTCCGGAAGCACTGTTGATATATAGTTTAAGAACAGCTTGTTTGAAGCAATTATCATAAAGTTTTCAGGGTTGAAGCGCTTTTCAAAGGTGTAGATAAGATAAGCTATCCTGTGTAAGGCTATGGTGGTTTTTCCGCTGCCTGCGGCTCCCTGCACTATGAGGGGCTTCCACATATCCGCCCTGATAATCTGGTTTTGTTCCACCTGTATGGTGGATACGATATCCTTTAAACGATTATCCGCATTAGCTCCCAAATATGTTTGTAAAAATTCATCATTGGTGGTTATGTCTATATCGAATATTTCTTTTAGAATACCATCATCTATGGTAAACTGCCTTTTTAATGTAAGATCTCCGCTGATGTTTCCATCAGGGCAAAGATAGCCTGCTTCACCTAAACGGGCTTCATAATAAAGGTTTGCAATAGGTGCTCTCCAGTCTACAATTATAAGCTCTTGGTCCTCATCTCGTATCAATACCATTTTACCTATATAGAGCTTTTCGGGTACTTTCTTCCCTTCTTCCTTAAAGTCAATCCTGGCAAAATAAGGACGTCCCTCTGCTTTCTCAAGATTTTTAACCCTTAATTCTACCCTGTCCTGCAGCATGGTATTTACCATAAGCCCTATATAACTCTGGCTCTCCGAGGAATCAAAATGCCTTTTTGCGCTGGATACTTCCTGGTCTATACGCTGCTTTTCCTTAATCGATGATTCCAGATTTTCTTTAACATAGCCCAGTGTATAGTCCAAATGTTCTTTTTCTTCCATGAAATCAGGATGATTTTTTGCTGACAAATCAATCACCTCCCGCCCGATTTTAAGACATAAAGATATTTTATTCCAAATGGAGAAAAAAATAAACACATTTCTTTTATCATGACACAAATAATAAAAATGGTTTAATAAACCTATCATTTGCAGATACTTATACTGCAGGAATTTACTCAAACATAATTGCTTTGATTTTAAAGGAGCAAAAATACATGCACTTATTTATATTGTTCTTTACCTTAATAATTGTGTGGCGCTATGGCGACTGGAAAAACTGGCAGAAATATCACACTACCATGCTTTATGTGGCAGTGGCCAATCTTTTCTATAATTTTATTTATACCGGAGATAACCTGTTATGGAAGCTGCAGCCGGCTTTTTTGCTTGGAAATCACAAAATCGCAGAGATTTTTTACACTTTTATAATTTTTCCCTCTACTGTTTTATTGCTTTTAAAAAATTTCCCCTCGGACTTAAAATCTTTGAGCTTGCGCCTCATTAAATTCATCAGTATATATTTTATATTTGAATGCATTGCATATAGTTTGGGATGCATATCCTATCATAACGGCTGGACCATATGGTGGTCCCTGGTTTGGGATTTTATGATGTTTCCTATGTGGATGCTTCATCATAAAAAGCCGCTGATTTCTTATGCTGTTTCAGCAGCCGTAATATCCTGCATGCTGGTGCTCTTTCCCGTGACAATTAAATAAGGCTTATCTCTGTATCCTTGACTTATAATGATTTTTTGTCATAATATATGAGATATACAATACATATGGGTGGATGGATATATGAATAAGCGATTTTTTACATTGATTTCAATACTGTCAATATTTTTTATATCAGCCTGCGGCAGCACAAGCAAGGATATTGACCCTGTAAATAAAATTCAATCCGGCAAGGATATTAATTTTTTTGTTACAACAGATATCCACTATTTGTCAAGGAGCCTTAGGGATGACGGTAAAGCTTTCCAAAAATTCTATACAACAGGAGCAGGAAAACAATTAAATTATATAGATGAGATAATGGATGACTTTATTTATGAAATTGAAAGAGAAAAGCCCCAGGTGCTCATAATAAGCGGTGATTTGACGACCAACGGTGAAAAGCAAAGCCACATTGATTTAGCAGGGAAGCTTCAAAAAGTGGAGGACATGGGTACTTTTGTTTATGTAATTCCCGGAAATCACGACATATCAAATCCCTGGGCAAGGAGCTTCAAGGATGACAGCCAGTATTTAGCAAGCACCGTAAGCCCCGATGATTTCCGTAAAATTTACAGGAACTTTGGATACGGTGAAGCCATTATGAGAGATAAGGATACATTAAGCTACCTTGCTGCGCCATCGGATGATTTGTGGCTTTTGATGATTGATACAAATTTATATAAGAATAATTCGATCTTAGGGGCTCCCCAGACTGACGGCGAAATTTCTAAGGATACCTATGAATGGATAAAAAAGTGCGGTGCTGAAGCTTCAGAAAAAGGAGCGGAGTTAATAGGAGTTACTCACCACAGCTTGCTTGACCATAGTGAGGTAATACGTGAAGGCTACACTTTGAACAACAATAAAGAGGCTATAGAAGTTTTCAAAAATTTGGGAATCAACATAAATTTAAGCGGCCACATTCATATTCAAGATATAAGCTCTTATAAAGAAAATGACTATAACTTATATGATATAGCCACAAATGCTCTCTCGGTATATCCAAACCAGTACGGCAGAATCAAATATTCACCGGCTGATTCCTCCTATTCATACACAACGTCAAAGCTTGATGTTGAAGGATGGGCAAGGGAAGTAAAATCAAACGATCAGAACCTGCTTAATTTCAGCACATATTCAAAGGATTTTTTTGGAAAGCTTGCCTATGACATGGCCTATAATAGTTTATCCGGTGATGCTCAATTTTCCGAAGAAGATAAAAAGTCCATGTCTGATGTCATGGAGATCCTCAATTTGAGGTATTTTGCCGGAACTGAGCATTTAAACTCACAGGATGTAGTGGATTCTGAAGGCTTTAAAAAGTGGCTGGGTGTTCCCCCGAGTTTTCACAAAAGCTATATTTTGACTATAATCAGCGACAACGATACCGATGACAACAATTTATATATAGGTCCGAATAATCAATAATGGGGCTGTTGTATTTGAAACACTGCATTCGCTGTTTCAAATACAACAGTCCCTTGCTTATTCCACTTTGATTTTCATTGTAAAATAAAGATTAACCACAGCTATAACTGCTGCCAGCATAAATACGTATTTATATCCGAAGGCGGTCCAGATAACCCCGCCGAAAAATGGTATGGTCATAGCTATTATGTGGTCGAAGCTCACTCCGGCAGAAAGCGTGGGAGTAACATCCTCGGGATAAAGGGCGATTTTCTTTACATAGGTTGACCTTGCCATCTCAACAACGTTCATGGAGTTATCTATGATATAACAGGCTGAAAGTACTATGACGGCTATGCCGGCTGAAAATAAATCCCCGGCTGCCGAGTAACCTATGCAGATTACTATTATCAGCATTGCTCCCAGGGAAAGGACAAAGCGCTCTCCTTTTTTGTCTATGGCGTCGCCTATGACAGTTCTGGTGACAATACTTAAAAGAGATACCATTACGCCTAAAATTGCAAAGGTGGGCGGGTCCAAATGGTATACCTGTATGAGTACCCAGGGCGCAAAGGTTAAAAATATCTGCTTTCTGGCACCGTTGATGACGTTTAATATATAATAAAGAGTGTATTTTTTTCTCAGAACCAGCTTAATTTTTTTCTCTTTAGGCTTGTCGGCCTTCATGGCCAATAAAAAGCCGGCGGCGATGATGTAACAGACGGCGCCTATAATAAAGGCGGTCTTATATGTGAAGCTTAAATATTTAAAGCCCAGCCAGACTATGGCATAGCCTGCAATGGTAGCCGCCAGGTTATATGCATTGTATCTTCCCAGACGCCTTCCGTAATCCTCTTTTTGAGACAGCGACATTCCTATGCTGGCAGACAGGGGCATAAAAACATGGGTTCCAAGGCTGTAGGTCATAAGCCAGACAAGCATCACTGAAAATGTTGGCGAGAAAAGGCCCAGTCCCATAAAACCCAATGCCGCGCAAATCATTCCTATGACAGACATCCTTATATCTCCTAAGAAGGATAAGACTCCCAAAACCAGCATAACCAGCATTCCCGGAAGCTCCCTCGGAAACTCCACAATTCCTCTTAATGATGCCGAAAGATTATGAATATCGTTTAAGTAATTATTGAATACCGTAAAATTTATCCCCTGGGATATACCCACAAAAACACCTACAGCTAAAAACAATGCAAATTCTCTGTCCCTTTTAACATATTCCTTTATGGCTTCGGCAATATTGACCTTCTGCGCTGTCTTCTCCGTCACAAATCATGCCCCCTTAATTATTAGAGCTTCAGAAACATCATAACTCTATAGTAATAATTTTACCTATATATTTCAACCGTTGATTTAACTTAATATCAGAGTATATTAAAAAAAGATGAAATTAATATATATTTCATCTTTTTTTAATGTGAAATTTACACTCAGGGCTTATTATTAAGACATGGTATTTTTCATTTGATCTCCCTCATTTGTTAATAGCCCGAACTAAAGATTTTTACATTGAACGTTTAAATGTCCAGGCCTATCTGGACATTTAAACGTTTCCGTATTTAATTGAACTTATATTTTCTTCTTAGAAGCCTGTATAGGTAAACAGTCAGTTTTCTGCCTGCCCTTCCGGGAAGATTGGATATTCTCCCCAATAGGTGATATCTTAAACGAATATACAGCTTTTCATCTTTGCTTTTTAAATAAGACCAAAGCTCCGCCTTTTTCTCAAGGTTTTCCTTCAAACCGGAAATAACCGAGAGCACCGAGGATATTGCCATCATGACCGAAAGATAATTTAGCATGTACTGGTCAAGCTTTTTATCCGGAAGCTTAAGCTGGCTGAAGGAATCTATCATAATCCTTGTAACCCTGTACTGCTGATCTATACGCTTTATCATAACCTGCTCGTTTACCGACTGGTCCGAGCGGCCTATAAAATATCGATAAAGGTCTATATCCATATAATAGAGGGTTTTGACATAGGGCAGCGGCTGAAAAACAAAAATATTATCAACATAAAATGTATGCTTCGGAAGCACCATGCCGCTTTTTCTCAGAAGCTCAGTATTGTATATCACAGAATGCATCAAAAGATATTGGGAAGGCTTGAAGCTGCCTACCTCTTCCCAGGTAAATATGCGGTTTTCCGGCAGCACATTTGTGTAATTTACTATGTGGCGGGTATTATCCTCCGCATGTTCGTATACATAATTGCATATCATCATATCGGGATTTTTGCCTGAATTTATCAGTTGCTTTAATGTTTCTATTACTTTTAACATTCCCGGTGCATCCAGCCAGTCGTCGGAATCCACCACCTTGTAATACATGCCGGAGGCGTTTTTTAGGCCGGTATTTACACCTTCGCCGTGGCCGCCGTTTTCCTGGTGTATGGCTTTGACCAAGCCGGGGTATTGGGATGCATACTCATCAGCAATTTTCCCGGTATCATCGGAGGACCCGTCATTTATAAGGATTATTTCAACATCCTCTCCTCCTGGAAGCAGGGTTTCAATGCATTTTTTCATATAAGCCGAGGAATTGTAGCATGGAACCGCAAATGTCACAATTTTCATCATTCCTTACCTTCCTTGCAACAGAGTTGGTCGGCTAAAGCAAGTGCTCTCTCAACTATTGCATCCATGTTGTAATATTTATATTCCGCCAGCCTGCCTAATAAATGAAAATCATTTAAAGAATCAGTCCGCTGTTTATATTTTTGGTAAAGTTCCACGTTTTTATTATTCAAAATGGCATAGTAAGGTATCTGGCCGTTTTTGCCTGTATATTCCCCTGGATACTCCTTCATTATTACAGTTCTATTTGAAAGAACTTGACCTGTCAAATGCTTGAATTCCGTTATGCGGGTATAAGGCATATCCACTGTATAGTTAATGGTACCTTTTTCCTGATACCACTCAACATCATGGGTTTCAAACTCAAAATCAAGAGTCCTGTAAGGCAGAGGTCCAAAGCAGCAGCTAAAAAGCTCATCAATAGCTCCCGTATATATTATTGTTCCGGTAAATTCCTCATCATCCAAAAACACTTTATCATCCTTCATTTTTATATGGCTTACAGCATCATAATTAAGGAGCAAGGTTATGTCAGGATGGTTAAGTATGTTTTCAAAGAGAGATGTGTATCCATTAGCAGGCATTCCCTGGTATGTATCCTGAAAATACCGGTTGTCATGGGAAATAAGTATGGGCACCCTGGCTGTAACGGATGGGTCCACGTGTTCCGGAGATGTCCCCCACTGCTTTTGGGTATAGTAAAGAAAGATATTTTTATAGACATAGTCAGCAAGCTCAACGAGGTCGTCATCAGTCTGAGCTTTTAGCTCTCCGATGGTAACTTTCTTATTCAAACCAAAAGTAAAAATAAGCTTTTCTTCAACTTTTTTAGCTTTATGGGGCTCAAAGGTCATATAAAGTGAATTAAGATTAAATGGGACAGGGATAAGTCTTCCGTAGACATTGGCTAAAACCTCGTGGGAATAGTCTCTCCACTGGGTAAAACGGGAAAGATAATCAAAGACTCTTTTAAAATTGGTGTGAAATATATGAGGCCCGTATTTGTGTAGAAGAATGCCGTCATTATTTGTAAAATCGTAGGCATTGCCTCCTATATGGCTGCGTTTCTCAATAATCAATACTTTTTTGCCTGCGCGTTCCGCCAGTTCCCGGCCTATTACTGCACCGGCAAAACCGCAGCCTATAACCAGGCAGTCATATGCGCTGCTCAATATTAAAACCTCCATTCATCAGACATCATATATGCCCAACATAAATAATTCTACATAGCCCCAAATATTTTGTCAATTGGTATTAAATCAAGTATTGCGAGAGCTTTTAAGTATCAGATTTTTTTCATAAGCCTCCCATAAAATTAATATTACGGCGGCAGCCAAATAACACATAATATCCTTTATATCAAATGAAGTCCCCATAATCGTGGAAATCAGTTTGTTATCCCGAAGTCCTAATATATCTACGATCCGAAAGTACTGAGCCGCTTCTATCAAGGCCGAAAATATGAACAGGTATATAGGCAAAAAATGTATTGGTTTTTTTACAATTCCTTTGATGAAAGTGTACATAAGAATTACAACCAATATATCCCCTGCATATGGCCTGATGAAATTATCTTTTACAAAAAGGGCAATTATTACTTCAATCATCAGCAAAATTAAAAATGCTAATATGTATTTAAAATTTTTTATCATAAGCTATCCCCTTTAATTTATTTAATCATATATCCACCAGATATTTTTACTTAGTAAAAACAACATACATTTATATCATCTTTTAAAAGGATGCAAACATTGTTTATACCCTTTACCAAATAAACGTCAGACCATACCATCCACGATATACATCCCAATTATATCTGACATTGCAATGTACGTAAAACAACCTATTTGCTTTATACCTCTATCTCTTCTATTATTTTTTAATTTTATTGAAACTTTTTATAAAATATGGTGTATTTATAATTGTATTGATAGGGTGGTGGTTCCTTGGAGGCTCCTGAAAAAAAAATAATAAAATTATGCAAAGATAATAAAAAAGAAGGCTTTGACCTGTTATTCGAGAAATATGAGAGGTTTATATACGGTATTGCCTTCCGCTACACTGCCTCAAGGGATGACTCACTGGATTTGCTTCAAGAGGTTTATATAAAGATATATAAAGCCATTAGCCGTTTCAATGATAGTCAGCCATTGTTGCCCTGGATCAAAAAAATCACCGTAAACACCTGCCTTAATTTTTTAAGGGATAAAGAAAAAAGCACCCTGTCTTTAGACTCAAAAACAGATGATGACAAAGGTTCAGTTTTAGACTATATTGCATCTGCTGCATCCGTGGAGGATGAAGTAAGCTATATGGACACCAAAAAAACTCTTGAAAAGAACATACATGAATTGCCTCCCGAGATGAGGATGGCGGTAATATTAAGGCACATGAAGAATATGAGTTATGAGGATATCTCAAAGGCAATGAGCTGTCCCGTGGGAACAGTTAAAACATATCTCTTCCGGGGCCGCAAAATTTTGAAAGACAAGCTTAAGGCGTCGGGAATATGGGAGGTGTAAATATGGATTGCAAAATGGATTATGAATATCTTCAGGGATATCTTGATGATACATTGAATCCGGTAGAAAAAATCATTGTAAAAGAGCATATAAATACCTGCAGCAGCTGCAAAAAAGAACTTATTGAAATGAAGCTTCTTATGTGGGAGCTGGATGAATTTATGTTAAGCGAAATAGAAGTTCCAAAGGAAGCTGCATTAATTCGTAAAAAAATTACTGAAGAATGCACTAAATCAAAAAGATTTAGCGTAAAGGATTTGTTATCCGTACAAAAAAACATAAGGAAACACTCCACCATATTTTTAAATTACGTACCGGGATTTAAAACAGGTGTATCCTTGGCTCAAAAAACAGCAAAGAAAGCCCCGGCGTTTGTTTATAAAACCTTAACAGGTATGTACGCCGGCGGCAGAAAATTAGCAGCCTTGAGGTCCCAGTTATGATGATACTTTATATAATCGGTTGTATTTTCCTTTTCCTGTTTTTATTCCTTATCTTATTTATATCAATACCCATTGAATATTGTATGGAGGGCCAAAAATATGGCGCTGCTTATATAAAGAGTGAAGTGATGCTTTTTTTTAATCTAATGAAATTCGTATTTCATAAAGAAGCTGGGAAAAGAGCAGAAATGACAATCAAGATATTATTTTTCTCCTTTAGCCCGGATATGTCCTCACATCAATCAAAGAAAAAGGATACGCGAAAGAAAAAGAATAAAAAAGCAAGCGTAAAAATAACAAAAGAGCTTATAAAAAAGCTTTTGAGCGCAATAGGTGAAGCATTTGTTCATATAAAGCCTAAGGTATTCCAGGCGGAAGGCAAGATTGGTTTTGATGACCCCTATCATACGGGAATTTTAAGCGCTTTTGTCTGTTCACTGCCTTTAAGGCATGAAGGTTTTAATGTAAATATAGAACCGGTTTTTGACCGGGAAGTAATGGAAGGAAAGCTTGTAATTCAGGGAAGGATAATACCCGCAGTCCTTATATGGATTGCCCTTAAATTATTAATATCCCGACCTGTAAGAAATATTTTATTTAAAGAAAGGAAGAAGAATGCATATGCCAAATAATTTTAGTGTAAATGAAAATCTCGGTTTATTATTTGAGAAGCTTGAAAGCTTTATCCAATCAAAGACCATATTCGGAGAATCCCTGAAGATAGGAGAAACTACATTAATACCCGTTGTTGATGTTTCCTTCGGAATGGGTTCCGGAGGCGGTGACGGCAGCGATCCAAAAGGAAACGGAGGAACAGGCGGCGGTGCAGGTATAGGAGCAAAAGCAACTCCTACAGCATTGATAGTAATCAAAGGCGATAATATAGAAGTTCTCCCCATAAAGAAAAGCTCGGGCTTAGAAAAGCTCATCGAAATGGTCCCCCAGATAGTTGACGAGGTTAAGCTCCATAAGCATGTTAAAAAGGAAGAACCATCCGAGGAATAGTTTCAAGCTGGCACAAAAACTGCCGAAATTGATGATAATTTTGGCAGTTTAATTTTTTATTCCATATGTAAAAGCAATATAGTATGGACAACGAACGGAGCATTGGTAGGGTTCTGTATAAGTTCTCAGCGAAGCTGCCGAAGAAAATACAAGAACTTTTGATTGTCTGAGCGTAAGCGAGTTATCAAAAGTTCTTGTATTTTCTAGGCAGTGAGCTTTAGAACTTACAGAACCCGGACAGGCGTAGGGAGTGTCTAAACTATATTGCTTTTTATTCAAACAACTTTACAAGATTCTCCCCATAAGGCGGATAAACAACACCCTTTTCCGTTATTATGGCGGTGATGTATTTTGCTTTGGTAACATCGAATGCCGGGTTGTAGACTTTTATGCCGTCAGGTGCATGAGATTGGCCCCAAAAGGCAGTTACTTCATCAGCGTTTCTTTGTTCGATTACAATATCGTCACCGGTTTTGGTAGATAAATCAATTGTAGACATTGGAGCGCAGACGTAAAAGGGGATGCTGTATTCTTTTGCAAGTATGGCTACGCCTGATGTGCCGATTTTATTGGCGGTGTCACCGTTTGCAGCGACCCTGTCACAGCCTACCAAAACTGCATCTATTTTTTTCTCGGACATTACAATTGAAGCCATGTTGTCGCAAATCAATGTGACGTCAATTCCCGCCTGTATAAGCTCCCAGGCTGTCAGCCTGGCACCCTGCAAAAGGGGCCTGGTTTCATCGGCATATACTTTAAAATCATATCCTCTTTCCTGCCCTAAATACATGGGAGAAAGCGCGGTGCCATACCTGGCTGTTGCTATAGCTCCGGCATTGCAATGAGTTAAAAGGCCCATGCCTCTTTTAAGGAGAGACAATCCGTGTTCACCGATTTTATAGCATACTTCCTCGTCCTCTCCTCTTATTTTTTCAGCTTCATCAAGTAAAGCCTTTTTTATTTCATCGATTCTTTTATGTTTTTCCTTATTTGCCCTTTCATCCATCCTTTTTAATGCCCAGAATAGATTTACAGCTGTGGGCCTTGATGATGCCAGATAATCCAATTTCTCTTTGAAAATCTTATAGAAATCTTCAAAGCTTTCTGTTTTTATATTCTTTATTCCTAAGTAAAGGCCGTAGGCGGCGGCAATACCGATAGCGGGAGCACCCCTCACTCTCAGCTTCTTTATTGCTTCCCATACATCTTCAATTGCATCCAGCTCAATATATACAGTTTCGCGAGGCAGCAGGGTCTGATCCAATATGACAAGTTTATCCCCCGCCTCATTTAATTTTACCGAGCTTATATATTCAATCAATTGTTTAACCTCCTAAATTAAGGTAATATGTGGGGCTGTTGCATTTGAAACAACGTAAATAAGTACTGTGAGAGTTCTCTCTAAAGCTCTTGGTGACTCTGCCAAAGATATTACTTAAAATTTTAGATTTTTTGAACGAAGGAAGTTTAAAAATTCTTGTATTTTCAAGGCAGGGAATCTTAGAACTTGCGGAACTCGAACGCAGTAAATGCAGTGTTTCAAATGCAACAGCCCCAACTTGTGTCCCGTTTACTTAAACAGACCTTTTATATTTTTAAAAATGGATTTATCCCTGCTGTTTAAAACTTCATTGTACAGCCGGTTCCATAAAACCGGCAGACTTAATCTCCGGTTTTCAAATTCTCTTTTTATATTACCATCAATTTCTCTCAATGTGGAAGCAGATTGTTCTTTTAGTGTTTCCACAAGCTTATTATTTATGATTTCAATCAATTCCTCTTCTTCAAGAATCCTATATCTGGGTTCAAGATAAAAGAAATAATACACACAAAAGCTGCTTAATAAGCCGGCGCCTACCCCATTGTCATTGGAAACAATTTGCCTTATACCGCTCATATATCCTTTGTAAAATTGCTCATCCTGCCTGTCTTTGCCCAATATGTGCATGATTTTTTTGTGGTCTTCCGCCTCTCTGGAAAGCTTCATTAAATAAGGTAAGCACCATTTCATATACATTTCGGCTCTTTTATCATCCAGGCTTTCTATGCCCAAAATACCCTCTAAGGCTTCATCTAAGGATATATTTCCGGCCTCTGTGCTCTGAAGAAACAGGGCATAATCTATTATTTCAGTTATGTCAGGATAGGTCTTAATGCTGCGGGCCTTCTTCATCCTCTTAATTTCGGGAATAAGGTTTTTGATATAATCTGAAGGTGGAATTTCCACCTGGGCTTCAAAAGCTTTTAAACAAACCAGCAGCGCTGTATCATCCAAATCATAGCTGCTGTTTATCATTCCGTCAATAAATTTCAGACTCTCGGTATAAGCCTCTGCTTTATCAAGGCTTTTTATAAAATAGTCAACGGCATTTGAAAAGCAAGCTTTCTCGTAAGCACTCATGCTATTTAATACCTTCGTACGGTATTCCTCAAAGAAGGCTCTCTTATCTTCTGCCTTCTTTAATCTTTCAGAAAACTCATCCAGAAGAAGCTTTGAACCTTCAAGCCTAAAGATTTCCTTTCTTATTTCGATTTTATTATCTTCATCTTTTATATCTAAAATGCTTATAATTTTATCTATCATCCTGCTCATTATATCGGGATTTTTTATGCGGTTGTAAAAGAGCATAATCGTTCTTGTAAAATATTCGGTATTTTGGGATGCGATATCCAAAACAAACTCCATACTTGAATGTGACTGGCATATATGTTCTAAGGACATATCCAAAAGAATGGGCATATCCTTTATATGAAGAGCCTGACTCCAGCTGCTTTCCAAATTAATCAGACTGTGAAGAACAATACTTAAAGCCGCCTGTGCCCTATGGAGGGATGGCTTTTCTTTGAGCATGGCTGTAATATATACTATATGTTTTTCATCGATGCAATTTTTATAAAAAGAGCTTACTCTCTCCCCGCACATAAGCGAAGCTTCATTATATATATAAAATACTATATTTGCATCTTCAATTTTATAATCGAACATCAAATGATCCAGCATTGTATAAAAAAACTCGTATGCACCGCTCAATATTGTAATTCTAGGCGAATTCAGCGCTGCTTTAAATAAAAATCCGGCAATTGAAAGTGCATTTTCAAAATCAGCTGCCTTTATAATGCCATGGAGCGTAGGCTCAATCATGTTATATATATAATCCAAAACATCGGCGTCGCCATAATTTTTAGCATAGTCAAGAGAAGCCTTGATTTCTGCATTGCTAAGGGCATTAACCTGCTTAAGCTCAGCCAGCAAAAACAAATTATAGCAGTCGTCAATTTCCTCATTCAAAACTTTGCAGTCAAATTGCAATAAAAATCTATGGAAGGCATCCAGTACCTTTCTGGATGATAAATATCCCATCTCAATTATTCTGAAGGATTTTAAGGCTGTTTTGGGCTTGCCCCTGATACCCTTTTTAAAATCAAAAATGTACCTGTCACTTATATCTTCTGCTGTCATATAGTTCGAAGAACTGCAATGGAACATGAACCCTTCTCTGTTTATATTCAATGAGGAAAAGGTGACTTTGTGGGACAACTCCACCGGAAAGGACATTTGCACCGCTGCAATCCACATTAAGCTGTTTTCATTGCTGTCTGTTATATATATAGGAAAACCATTTTCATGATAATCTATGGCACAGCTTATCATTTCTTTAAATCCAGATGCTATTTTTTTCTTTACAAAGTCTGTGACCTTATCCATGGATATTGTATCACTGAGAGGTATACCATGAAGCACAGGCAATGTCTTATTAACTAAAATATCTTCGTAGCTTACTTCAAAAACATCGGAGTCAACAAGCTGTATGGGATAAAAAGAAAATGTTTCTTCATCCAGTACCAAAAAATGATATATGGAACCATAAACAATATCAATTTTCTTATTAATGAAAAAGCAATGCCTTCCGCTTTTGAGGACAAAAAATCCATATAAAGCCGGGATATCTTCATCCTCAGAACCCGGTCCCTGAGACTTTAAAAGCTCTTCAATTTCTGATTTGTCCTCATCCCATAACCCTTCGGATTGAGCTAAAATTTCCGATGTTTCATTTAAAATGCCTTTTTTAAGGGCACAAATAATCTGTTCTATCTTCAATGCAGTTACATCTCCTTTTATAGCAGCGAGTTCGTGTCATAAATTGGTGACATATACGTTGGTGACATTCCTTTAGGAGTGTCGCCTTTCATTATTCTAATGTCCCTAACTTATATTTCGTAAATTTGGCACATTTTCATTAGGGTATGATACCGAAAGTTTTCATGGACAAAAATGTAAGTTTGGCTAAACTCTCAATTCAGCTTCGTGCTATAATTATATAAAAAGAATTTACAGCTTTATTGGGCTGATTCATTTGGAACAACAAAATGAGCATTGTGAGAGTTTTTAACAAGTTCTTGGTGACTCTGTCTCAGAAAACACTTAGAATTTTAGATTGTTGAGCCAGAGCGAGTTATCAAAATTTTTGTGTTTTCAAGACAGGGAGCCTTAGAGCTTAAGTAACTCTCAACACAGTAAATGTCGTGTTCCAAATGAATCAGCCTCCATAAGAAATTCTTTTATACAACATTTCGGAGGACATGATATGAAATATAAAGTAATGAAGAAACAGAAAAACAGCAGAAAATGTATAGTGTGCGGTATGAAGAACGATCTTGGGCTTAAAGCTTCTTTTTATGAACTGGAAAACGGTGAATTGGCTGCAATTTTTACTCCCATTGAGGAGCATCAAAGCTATCCAGGCAGGCTCCACGGCGGAGTGGCGGGAGCCATACTTGATGAAACCATAGGAAGGGCAATCAATATCACCGATGAGGATGTTTGGGGCGTCACTGTTGAATTAAATTTGAAATATCACAAGCCTGTAGCCCTTAACGAGCAATTAAGGGTGGTAGGCAGGATAACAAGGGATACAAGAAGGCTATTCGAAGGCACTGGCGAGATTCTTTTAAAAAACGGAGATATTGCCGTAAGCGCTTCTGGGAAATACATGAAGCTGCCCCTCAGCCAAATTGCTGATTTTAACGAGGATACAGAAGAATGGAGGGTGCTTCCGTCAGATGAAGACCCAGCCGAAATAGAGGTATAGGTTATTTCCTATGCCTTTTCCACTATTTCCAATCTTTCCTTCTCAAGCCTGTCAATTTTTCTCTTCATATAATCGGATTCTTCCTTTAACTTCAATAATACGGTTTTTACCGTAGATATAGTGTCTTTGACCTTATACTGTGCATCATCTATCCTGCCCTGTACCGCCGAGTCTGCAAATAAACCGTCGAAGAAATAGTCCGCAAAGGTTAAGAAAGATCCTATTTCTATTTTAATTTCTACTTCCCCGCCAACATCCCTGAGTTCGTTATGAAACCTTCTCAAAAGTGACTGAGTGTTGTCTATCTCCTTCTTGGCTTCATCTATACTGGAATGCTTGGCGGCGGTCGATAAGAACCCTCCTCCAAACATGTCCCACACTCCCCAATTGTGAGCCGATTGGAGGCTTTCGCTTACTTTATCGAGAGAATTTAAAAGGCGGTCTCCGGCATATAATGCCTCGTCAACTTCCTTTTGCCTGGATTTTAGCCCAGCCTGTTCTTCAATTATTTCATTTATTCTGGAAGACTCAGGAGTACCGGAGGTCATATACTTTTCCTTCTCCTTAATGACTTCTTCATACTCCTTATCGATGCCTTGATAGCCTGAAATTACTGTGCTGGTCTGCCAAATCTGCTTTGATGTTTCCTCCAGTTCGGTACACACACTGTCGTACTTAAGTTTTACAGTAAGTACTTCACTTTTTTCCTTTTCAAGCCGTTCTTCCCTATCACCTTTAAGCATGTGTAAAAATCCTGTAATAGATATGCCCTGCAGCTTCTCTACATCAAATTCTTCCTTTTTAAGCTGTTGACCAAGGTTTAGCTTTTTAGCCTCTAATTCCTTCTGTATATCTACGAGCCTATAAAGCAATCCTTTAAGCCTTTCTCTTTCATTTATTTTATATTTTATCTCAAGCAGCCTGTCATTTACTGTAGGCATCTCATTTCCTCCTTTATTATAAAATATTACTTGATTTCTCTTCTTAACCAGTCAAGGGCAGATATGGCAGTGCGGTTTCTTATATTCTGCCTGTCTCCCCAGAAATTTAGTTTCTTCGTCTTAACGCTTCCTTTTATATATAATCCGACATATACCAGGCCTACAGGTTTTTCAGCAGTGCCTCCGTCAGGGCCTGCAATGCCCGTAACAGAAATCCCTATATCCGTACCTGCTGTTTTTGCAATTCCAACAGCCATTTCTTCGGCAGTTTCCTTGCTTACAGCACCGTATTTGTCCAATGTCTCTTTCTTAACACCAAGTCTTTTAACCTTTGCATCATTGCTGTAGGAAACTACCCCTTCCATGAATACCGAGGATATGCCGGGATAATTTATAAGCTTTGATGCAATAAGGCCTCCGGTACAGGATTCAGCCGTTGCAATCGTAAGGTTTTTATCTATCAAAAGCTTTGCCACCACTTCTTCTATGGTGGTATCATCCACTCCGTAAATATAGTCTCCTAATCTCTCTCTTATATTGCTCTCCATGGGTACAAGAAGCTTAACAGCCTCCTCTTTAATGTTTGCTTTTGAGGTAATGCGAAGTGTAGCTTCACCATCTTTTACATAAGGCGCCACAGTAGGATTATCCTGGGAATCTATTATATCTTTAACCCTATCCTCCATTTCGCTTTCGCCTAAACCCAATACCCTTAATACTCTTGAAACTAAAACACCGTCGCTGAATTTTTCAAGATAAGGCACAGCATAATTTTCAAACATAGGCTTCATTTCCCTTGGAGGTCCCGGCATCATTATAAGTATTTTCCCTTTATCCTCTATAATGCAGCCGGGGGCGGAACCATGGTCGTTTTTAAGTATGATGCAGCCTTTTGGCATATAGGCCTGCTTCTTATTGGACTCTAAAACAGGCCTGTTATTCCTTTTTGAATACTCTTCTATTTTTTTCATGGATTCCTCATCCACGACAAGCTCCTTATTAAAATACTCCGCTGCAATTTCCTTTGTCAAATCATCCTTTGTAGGTCCTAAACCACCTGTTGTTATGACTAAATCAGCTCTTTTAAAAGCCAGTTCATAGGCATCTTTAAGCCTCTCAGGGTTATCTCCCACCACTGAATGGTGATACACGGATATCCCAAGGTCGGCTAATCGCCTTGCAATGTACTGAGCATTAGTATTTACGATATCTCCAAGAAGAAGTTCGGTTCCTACCGCCAGAATTTCAGCTTTCATTTTGCTACCTCCATTATATTCACAAAAAATTTAGTTTTTTTGTTGTGTCTCAATATACCAGAATATGCTCTGATGACTTTAAACATTGCCGCGGTATAAAAGACTATCCTTTATCAAAACTATCAGTACCCAAAGTAAGGTATATGCTATAGAAAAATAATATGAATCATTTATATTTCCTGCCCATGGAGTAAAGAGCTTATTGCATAAATACAGATTTAAAGGAAGGTTCACTCCGGCTGCTTTATCCGGTACCTGCAGGACCCAGAGAGTTTTAGACACCAGATGAAACCCTATATATATGAATATAGGATTGCTCCCCAGAATGAGGAATGGTTTAAATACTGTGCTATACCCTATTACATCTAATATGAGGTAGCATACACCAAGTATGATTAAGGCAGCTCCGCAGGTATACAGTACGTAGGAACTTGACCAAAGGTCTTTATTTATTGGAATGTATTTACCTGCCATGGTTCCCAATACCATACTTATGACTCCCGATATTATCAGATACCCTATCTTGTTTATACTTTTGAGTCTTTCAGATAACAGCACCTGTCCTCCGATTACACCAAAAAGTATAGTTGAAATAGCAGGTATTGTGCTTATCAAACCTTCCGGGTCCCAGGTGGAAGTATACAAATGTCCTTTTAAAATCAGCATATCCACATATTGCACAAGGTTTCCGTCCTTTGCAAGTATCCCGGGCCCATAGCCCGGCACACTTATATACTTTATCATCAAATAGTAAATAACAAGTATGAATATGGATATAGCTCCCTGTATAAATGCATTTGTCCAAAGCACCAGAATACCCGCAACCAGATATACAACAGCTATCCGCTGGAGAACGCCGGGTATCCTTATTGCCGAAAAATTAAAGGCAGGAAATCCGTTAAGGAACAATCCCATCAGGAAGAGTACGGCTGCCCTGTGTAGTATATGTATAAGTATCTTAAGCTTCGATTGCCCTTTATCCATCCTTCTTCTCACAGAGTTTGGAATTACTGTTCCTGCTATGAATATAAAAAAAGGAAATACATAATCAGCCCAGGTTAATCCATCCCACGGCGCATGTACAAAGCTTGAAGAAACATGTTCATAGTTTCCCGGGTTTTCAATAAACAGCATTGATGCAATTGTGATGCCTCTGAAAGCATCAATACATTTCATACGTGTTTGATTCGATGCTGCTATTTTGCTGTTGGCTTCTTTATGTACCCTGCTATCTTTTGAAAAATTGTCTTCTTGCATCCTGTTCACCCCGTAAAAATATCTTCCGATTAGCAATAACCTTATTAATTATGACTCTCATTACCAAATCAAGGAAACACTTGAAATGCATATACTGCTTATTAATACAATTTCCCAAAACTGATTTGTTTTATATACAAAAGCAAATATAATATTGTTCCTTATCTCTCCACAAGTTTATTTTACCCTAACTCACTCACCTTTGTCCGGCAAATTGAGTATTTATAACCCATATTATATATCCAAAAATAAACTTTTTCCATAATAAGGCGATATAAAAATTTATTATGTCGTATTGCGCGAAGTTTATCGAAACTTATGGAAGATTCCTATCTTAGCTATAAATCAGTATTTATATTAAATAAATTTATCAAAAAATTCAATTTTTATTAAAATTAATTAAAATTTTCATTAAAGTATTGATTTTTCTTGCCGAAATATTATACTGATAGTAGAAAGCAGTCATTTCTTATAAAATTAATGTTAAATTACGGAACTTGAATAAAGTTGACATTTCGCGTATCAATTCTTACAGAAGAGAAAATGTTGGAGAGGTGCGATTTAATGAAGAGTATTAAGGAACTTCAGCTCCCGGAAATTGGACAGACTATCATATTAACAGAAAACTACGGCAAGAGGAAAATAAGAAAAATTCCCTGCCGTGTCGAAGGTATATATAACACTTACATACTTGTGAAGCGTCAGGACAATTCGACAAAAGAATCCTTTATGAAGTCAGATTTTCTTACGGGCTTCTTAGAATATGAAAAATGTGCTTATTAAAAAATTTTATTTAAAGAGGAGACATTGAAATGAACAAAAGCGAACTCATAACTAAAGTTTCAGAAAAATGTGATTTCACAAAAAAGGACGCATCAAAAGCTCTCGAAGCGTTCATGGAAAGCATTAAGGAATCAGTCTCAAAAGGCGACAAGGTTACACTTATAGGATTCGGTTCCTTCGAACCAAGGAAGAGACCTGCACACAAAGGAAGAAGCCCGCAGACGGGAATTGAAATAGCTATTCCGGCTTCAACCTATCCTGTGTTTAAAGCAGGCAAGGATTTTAAAGTCAGGGTAAACAAATAATACTATCCCCTTCAAGTATAATAAAAGCAGACCGAGATAATATCTCGGTCTGCTTTTATTATAGCACAAACATAGGTTCCCTAAGACGGGGCTGCCGCATTTGAAACACTCATTCGCTGTGCTCATTTATGTTGTTTCAAAATGCGGCAGCCTCGTTAAGTTCTTATTTCACCATATAAAATAAGACCCCACCATTAGGTGGAGCCTTTTGTGACCTGCATTTATTGGATTATAACCCTTTCGCAAAGCTTTAAGGGATTACTTCCTTGCCTCGTAGCAATCACGGCAATAAACCGGTCTGTCTGAACTTGGCTGGAATGGAACCTGTGCTTCAGCACCACATCCTGAACAAACAGCTGTAAACATTTCTCTCTTTGCTCCTGCTGGCTTTCTAGCACCTTTCTTAGCCATTCTGCAATCCCTGCAGCGGCTTGGTTCATTCTGGAATCCTTTCTCAGCATAGAATTCCTGTTCTCCTGCTGTGAAAACGAATTCCTGTCCGCAGTCTTTGCATACTAAAGTTTTGTCTTGATACATTGAAAAATCCCCTCGCTTTGTGGCAACCGCCATGAGTTATTTATTAAACCAGAGCTTGTACGCTCAAAGTTTCATATGTACTAAGCATTATATTAGCTGACCTGGTCTTTGCCCCCACACCCGCCTGCTGGAAGTTTTGCTTAAGGTTCATTCCTCTCACTAATCCCTCTCTCGCCCTAAGACGGCAGGTCTTACCCCTAAACCGCACCATGCTCATTGAAATTTTTTTCAACTTACGTGGGTCGTTTCGCTTGCGACTAGCATCGACTTTCAACCACAGACCTAATATAATACTACTAGATTATTATAACTTCAAATTATATCAAATTGCAACAATTATTTGACAGATGACGGCGTAGCTGCTGTCAGGCAGTATATTTTTCGTGCTCCAAAAGACTTCAAAACGGAGCTGCACTCGTTCAATGTTGCCCCTGTTGTCATTATATCGTCTATCAGCAAAATGTTGCTGCCTTTGATTTTCTTAGCAGAACCGATTTCAAAGGCGCCTTTAATGTTGTTTCTCCGCTCAGTTTTTGAAAGGTTAAACTGACTCTTTGTATACCTGTTTCTTATAAGCCCGCCATTTAATACATCGATATCGCATTCCCGTCCAACTACTTCAGCTAAAAGATAAGATTGATTATACCCTCTCTCCTTTAATTTATCAGAATGCAGGGGAACAGGTATTATAATGTCAACATCCCAGCTCTTACTTTTAAGCTTTTCTGCCATAAAAAGTCCTATAGGGTGTGACATATAATCTTCACCATCATATTTAAACCTGTGGAGCATATCCTTTGCAATACCTGAAAATTCAAAAACAGATAAACATTTATCAAACTGCGCATCCTTGCAGTCCTCGCATACCGCTCTTTCTTCTCTTTCAAGAGGCCTGCCGCATGTATTGCACACCCCTTCTCCTAAAACAGGCAAAAGGCTTATGCAGTATCCACAAAGCTCATGGTCATTAAAGTTTTTTAAAGGAGTACCGCAGTATAAGCAGTTAATTTTTTTGGGGTATACCAAATCCAATACCCCATTTATAACATTCTTTAAAACTTCCATTTACTTTAAATACCCCATTTCCCAGGCGCATTTATTTAAAAATCTCAGCATTTCCCTTGCTTTTTCCATAGGACGGTTTTCCTTTGAAGCCACGTAAACAACTTCGCCTGAGGATTGTAAATCACTCATTCCGCAAAGCCCGGCACATAATAACAAGCTTCTCTCATCAAAAACATTTTCGTCATCTGCAAGAAATACTATTATATTTTCTGCCTGTTCCAATGTTATATCTGCCGAATATTCTTTTATTTCAATCAATGGCATTTCTTTGGAGAGCCACTTTTTTTCTATTTCCCCTGTAGATATAAGCTCTTCCTTTAATAAACTTACAAGCTCACTATCCGGAGCTATTATATTTAAATACTTCTTCTGTACAGCAGAATAAGTTATAAAATCCATGACGCTTCTTGGTATAAATAAGTTGTCCTTGGATAATGTGTTATATGTCATCACTCTGGGCTCCGGTGACGGTTTGCCGTGATTTCTAAGCGGTACCGCCGCCACATTCATTTTTTTCTTTTGTGCCGTATCAAATAATTCAAACTTGGGGGTTGAAGTCATATAAATAACTTTCCCACAAGGCTTAACTGCTCTTCTTACTATCTTCAGTCCGGGATTTATACCTCCGCCTGTTTTGCCTGTTTTATCCCATAGCAGCAATAAGTCAAAGGCGCCCGTTAATCTTTTTATATCATCGAAGGCAAATATATTTATACCTTCAGTTATATCCATACTTAATACTCTTTCAAACCTGAATTCATAATCGGGAAAAACAGAGTTTACGGCTGAAGAAAACATGTTTCCCATTTCTTCAGTTTCCACAGCTACGCCCACATTACCGCCTTTATTAAGCACCTCTCTCATCGCCCTCATGGGAATGTTTAAATCCTCTGCTCCCGGTACTGTCCAAATCAAGCATTCCTGTGCGTCTTCAGTCAAAAAGTTCATAAGCTCGTAGGATGCTTTATCCTGATATAATGAAAGTTTTCTCGTATCTTTAAATTTAATATGAGTCCTTCTAGTCTCCTCTTCTTTATAAACACAAAAATACAGCACATCTTGAGCTTCAGCATTTGCACCGCAGCAGGGGCATGTTGCATATTCTGTGCCGTATCCGTACAATTCTTCTTCACAAAGCATGCATATATATTTCCGCCCGGGTCTGTCTATCCATAAAGATGGCAGTATATTTATTTTTTCCTGAAGGTAAAGTACATGAAGGAGATCATGGAGATTGCCTTCGGTAAAAATATGCTTCTCTTCTATTATATTAATAAGTTCATGATAGCTCATAATCCTGCCTTTAATAAGGGAATAAACAGCATCAAGACTTAATTCATCCACCCATTCTCCCATAGCAACATGCCGGGCCTTTTTCAAGGGCTTTATCCCGAGATCACTCATGGCTGATTTTATGAGGTTTAATTTTGCAGCATCCCCTTTTCTCCCCCCATAAAAAATCATGGTTTTCAAAAGGCCTTTATGTCTGCTGACTGATCTCATCACATAGTTTGCCTGTGAAATATCCATGTCTGAAGATATGACTTCAAAGCCATATAAATTATGGCTCCTCTTTATAAATTCGTAATCAATCTGAGGGTTATGGGTAATGTTCACAATATTGCCATCAGCGGTGTGGGCGCAGTATATCACATACTTCATATATTCACCTCGCAGCAAAGATTCCAGAATCTATAAGCTTCTCCATCCTGTGCTTCAACCCTGAGAATCTTTTTGTGATTCTGTTGTTATCTACCATTCCGGCCAAAACCTTCCTGCTCCCTGCAATTACCACCATTTCCTTCGCCCTGGTTATTCCGGTGTACAAAAGGTTTCTGGTCATAAGCATGGGGGGACCCCATACTGCAGGCATGACTATAACGGGGAATTCACTTCCCTGGCTTTTATGTATGGTCACTGCGTAAGCAAGCTCAAGCTCCTCAAAATTTATGGCTTCATAAATTACCCGCCTTTCATCATCGAAAATAACCGAAATATTATTATTTTCATTATCAATGTATTCAATATATCCAAGGTCGCCGTTAAATACTCCTTTCCCTTCATCATCGCCATATCCTGCAATCCTGTCCCATTTTATATTGTAATTGTTTTTAATCTGCATTACCTTATCACCTGAGCGGAGAATGCAATCCCGTATTTTCTTCTCATCCTTGTCTGGAGACTTCGGGTTTAATATTTCCTGGAGCCTTATATTTAAATTATTTACACCGCATACTCCCTTCCGCATGGGGGTTAGAACCTGAATGTATTTTTGCGGGTCTATGCCGTCTTTGAAACCAGGTATGCGGTTTTTTACAAGGTCCAATATGAGCTTAACCGTGTCCTCCTGATTGGGAGTAGACAAAAAGAAGAAGTCCTTCTCCTTTTCATTGAGATAAGGATATTCACCCCTGTTGATCCTGTGAGCATTTAAAACTATGAGGCTTTCCTCAGATTGCCTGAAGATTTCAGTAAGCTTGACTACAGGGATATATGAGCTCTCTATGAGGTCACGCAGCACATTTCCCGGCCCTACTGAAGGCAATTGATCCACATCCCCCACTATTATAAGGCGGGTACCGGGAACCAATGCCTTAAGAAGATTATTCATCAAAAGTATGTCTACCATGGATGCTTCATCTATAATGACAGCGCCTACCTTTAAGGGGTCTGAATCATCCTTTAAAAATGTCATGTTATCTTCCCCTTCTGAATAGCCCATTTCTAAAAGCCTGTGAATGGTTTTTGCTTCTCTCTTCGTCGCTTCAGTCATTCTCTTTGCCGCCCTTCCTGTAGGGGCAGCCAAGGATATGGATACCTCGTATTTTTCCATTATATTAATAATGCATTTTATTATGGTTGTTTTACCCGTTCCCGGGCCTCCCGTAATTATTGCCACACCGTTTTCAATGGCGCATTTTATAGCCTCTTTTTGCTGGGGATGAAGTTCAATGCCAGTCTTATCCTCATATTCTTCTATCTCTTTTTGCATGTCTACATCCAGCTTTTCTGTTTTAAATGCTGCCATTTCAAGGATTCTTTTGGATACGCCGGTCTCGGAATAATAAAAAGGCATGAGATATACGCCGGTTACATCATCCATAACCTCCAGCACAACTTCTTTATTTAGTGCGAGGGAGACTAGAGAATCTTCAATAAGGTCTTTATCTACATTTAAGAGCTCACCGCATTTATCTATCAGCACATCAGAAGGAAGATAGGTATGTCCTCCGCTGCCGCTGTATTCTGCCAGCACGAATTTAATCCCTGCCATAAGTCTGTATTTGGAAGCCCTTTCAATGCCCATATTTTGAGCTATTCTGTCTGCCGTTTTAAAGCCTATGCCAAAGACGTCAACTGTGAGCCGGTAGGGATTTTCTTTTATGGCATTTATGGCGTTTTGGCCATACTTTTTATATATTTTTATGGCATTAGCGCCGGATATTCCGTAGGTCTGCAAAAATACCATGACGTTTTTTAGCTCTCGCTGCTCGCTAAAGGATTCCGCTATGAGTTTTGCCTTTTTTTCGCCTATTCCTTCCACTTCTGTAAGCCTTATAGGATTGTATTCTATGACATCTAATGTATCTTCTTTGAAATAATCCACCATCCTTTTGGCAGTAGCCGGGCCTATACCGTTTATAAGGCCTGATGCCAGATACTTCTCAATAGCAGAAATGTCAGTAGGCAGGACTTCCTCAAAAAAATCAATTTTGAGCTGCTGTCCATACTCGGGATGATTAACCCAGGCTCCCTTAATTCTTACAGACTGCCCTTCATTTATGACAGGTACATAACCTACAACAGTGATTATCTCTCTTCCTTTTTTAAGTCTTGCCACAGTATATCCGTTACTTTCATTTGTATATACTATGGAGTCTATTACTCCCTCTATCTCAACCAAGTATATCTCTCCTTAAATACTCTTTTGCCCTCTTATCAATGAAAAGCAAATATCTTTGTATAAGTTTCCACCATTATCAAGTATTTCCTGCACAATTTATATTATATCATAAAATTTGCATAGCAAATTTCATGTGGCAACGATTCCTAAGGAATCATTATATCATGAATCTTACTGTGTAAAATTTATGTGAAATAAATCTTTGATTCATTAATTCATGAAATTTCTCATGTGAATTTCATGACAAAGGTTATTAAATAATTATTTTATATAAACTTAATAATTATTATATATAAAGTTCATGTTGAGTTCATATTGCTCCTTTACGATAAAAATGTCGAATATCAGTAAAGAAAAGGGGTTAAACCAATATGAAAAAAAAGGTTCTTATATTCAGTGCAGTACTAGTTTTAGCAATAGCAGCAGTTATAGGCTGGAGATTATCGGTATCAAAAGCGCAAAGTAAAACAGATATACAGACCTTTACTTTAAAAAAATCCGATCTTTTGGATTCCGTGCTTGTATCTGGCAGGGTTATAAGCAGCAATAATGAAAATGTATATTCAAAAGTAACAAACTATCCTATCAAGAAAGTAAATGTAGAGGTTGGCGATAAGGTAAAAGCAGGTGATGTACTTGCCCAGCTTGATACATCTTCCCTTGAGCTTGATATAAAGCAGACGGAATTAAATATCAAGAATGCAGAAGCATCGCTTATAAACAATGACTTATCCAATGAGTATAGATTGCAGAATGCATTGAATGACTTGGAGTCAGCGTCCTTGGAATTAGAAAATTCTCAGAAAAGCTTTAACCAAATAAAAGAGCTATACGAAGCAGGCGCAAGTTCCATGGATGAATTTTCAAAGGCGGAATCCGCCTTAAAAAAGGCACAGCTCTTTTACGACAATGCACAGGCTTCTTTGCAGAATATTAAAAACGAGAACACGACTACAGCCAAAAATAATGTTGACCTTCAAAAAGTAGCCCTTGAAAAACAAAGAAAGGCACTGAATGATTCAAAAATAGTTGCGCCTATAGATGGAACTATTACTATGGTTAATGCAAAGGAAAACGGTTCGGCAGCAGGTTTATTGTTTGTCATAGAAGACACGGACAACCTTATTGTCTCAACCGAGATAGGGGAATATGATATTAACCTCGTGGAGATTGGGCAAGAGGTCGTCATAAAAACCGACGGTACGGGAGACAAGCAGTTTATGGGTACAGTTTCAAAAATTGCACCTACAGCATTAAAGGATTCCGTAGGGAATACCGCTTCTTCATCCAATGTGGAGTTTGACACTGAAATTCAATTGAAGGATAAAGATCCAAGCATTAAAATAGGTATGAATGTCCGGTTGACCATCAAACTTAACGAGAAGAAGGATGTTTATTCTGTACCCTATGATGCCATATCTGAAGAAACAGACGGCAGCCAGTGGATATATGTACTTGAAACGGAGCAAAAGGACGGCAAGTCCTCAATTTCCTCAAGAAAGATTGAGGTTGAAACAGGCATGGAAACGGATATGTATATAGAAATCAGCTCACCTGATTTAAAAGACGGTATGATCGTCCAAGCTAATCCAAAAGACATTCTCAAATAGCTTTTAAGGAGGACAAAAAATGATTGAAGTAGTAAATTTAAATAAATCTTATTTTATAGGCACTCCCAATGAGCTTTGTGTCTTGGATAATATAAATTTAAAAATTGAAGATGGTGAATTTGTCGCCCTTGTGGGAGCATCGGGATCCGGCAAATCAACTTTTATGAATATAGTCGGGGCGCTGGACCGGCCAACGTCCGGGGAGTACTACATCGACGGTGTCCCTGTCCATGATATGACGCAAAATGAGCTTTCGGATATCCGGGGAAAGAAGATAGGGTTTGTTTTCCAATCCTTTAATCTTATGGGACGTTCGAATGCTTTGAAAAATGTTGAATTGCCTATGTTATATGCAGGGGTATCCGGGAGGGAACGAAGCCGCCGTGCCAAAGAATTGCTTGAGCTTGTGGGAATGGGAGACAGAATCCATCACCTGCCGAACGAGCTGTCAGGAGGACAAAAACAGAGGGTCGCTATTGCACGGTCACTGGTTAACGATCCTTCCATAATACTTGCGGATGAGCCTACCGGGGCCCTTGACTCAAAAACAGGCGATATGGTTATGAACATATTTAAAAAAGTTCATAAAGAAAAAAAGAAAACTATTTTGCTTATTACTCACAGCATGGAAGTTGCTCAGATGGCTCAAAGAATTATTACAATACGGGATGGTAAAATATTAAGTGATGTACCGAATACTCCCGTTTCCTAAGCGAAAACCGAGGTGAATAGGATGTTTTTTAAAGAAAATATGATGCTGGCTTTAGAAAGCCTGCGTGCGAACAAAATGCGTGCACTTCTTACCATGCTTGGCATAATTATTGGTATAGCATCGGTAATTGCAATAATATCCGTAGGGGATTCACTTTCCTCTTATATTACTTCAGAAATGCAGAGTATGGGTACCAATAATTTTTTAGTTAATGTCCGTGAAAAAGAGAACCAGTTCGGAGGTCCTGCCGCAATGGGTTCGGGTGCTATTGCAGAGGATAAAGATTTAATAACCATGGAAATGCTTGATGCCTTTGAGGAACGGTTTAAGGAGCAGACAGCTGCAATCAGCTTCAGCGAATCGGTAGGAGCAGGACAGGTCAAGGACGGCAGGCTTTATGCCAATGTCGCTGTCTCAGGAGTCAATCCAGGCTACATGGCAGTCAACGATATTGAGCTGATTAGCGGCAGGTTTATAAATGACCGGGATATGGCAGGCGGGAAAAGCGTAGCCGTGATTTCAGATAAGCTTGTCAAAAATATCTTCGGAAGCAATATTGATCCCATAGGAAGCGAAATTAAATTCTACGGCTCTGACGGAATAAGGACATATATGGTTGTAGGTGTATATAAGCATGTGGACTCTGCCATGTTTTTAGGCGCATCGTCGGTATCCGAAAAGGATATGCAGACCAATTTATATATCCCTGTCACTCTGGCAAAACAGGATAAAACAATAAAAAATTATTCAAGAGTAATCGTCATGAGCAAATCCAATATTAATGCAGATAGCTTTACAGATGATATGGAAAAGTTTTTTGAGAAATACTATGATAAAAACCAGAAATGGGAAGCAAGCGTAATAAGCATGTCCAGCCAGATTGAGATGGCCTCCTCCATGCTTTCCACGGTGTCCACAGCCATTGCGGTTATTGCTGCAATATCCCTCTTAGTCGGCGGAATAGGTGTAATGAATATTATGCTGGTATCCGTAACGGAACGAACCCGGGAGATTGGCACCAGAAAGGCACTGGGGGCAAAAAACTTCCATATACGTATGCAGTTTATAACCGAAGCCATGATAATTTCACTTGTGGGAGGGCTCATAGGATTAATCTTGGGATTGATTATGGGCACCATAGGAAGTACTCTCATTGGTACCGATCCATCCTTTTCCTTGCCCACAATAATTATGACGGTTATCTTCTCAATGGCAATAGGGGTTTTCTTTGGCTATTATCCGGCAAACAGAGCTGCCCGGCTGGACCCCATTGACGCATTAAGATACGAATAACCGGTTTTAGAAAAAATTGTGAAAGGTGATGAGCACATGGTAAATATTCTTCTGGTTGACGATAACCAGGAAATAAGAAAACTGATGGAAATATATTTACGGCAGGAAGGATACCATGTGCTTCACGCCGACAATGGCGAAAAAGCACTGGAAGTATTAAAAATAACCAAGGCAGACCTTGTTATTGCCGATATAATGATGCCTGAAATGGACGGTTATGAGCTGACAAAAGAACTGCGTGATGCGTATTTTGATATGCCTATACTTATGGTCACGGCAAAAGATGCATTTCTGGATAAAAAGACCGGCTTTGAAACAGGAGCAGACGATTATATGACAAAGCCGGTAGACATGGAAGAGCTTATTTTGCGTGTAAAGGCGCTGCTTAGAAGGAGTAAAATCTCCAGTGAACGGCAGATAAGAATAGGGCAGATAACTCTTGATTTTGAAAGCCTGGAGGTAAGAACCCACTCCGAACTAATAATCCTGCCTAAAAAAGAGTTTTTCCTGTTATACAAGCTGCTTTCCTACCCCAAAAAGATATTCACCCGGCAGGAACTTATGGACGAAATCTGGGGTATGGACAGTGAGGCAGACGAACGTACGGTGGATGTGCATATTAAACGCTTAAGGGAAAAATTCGGTGAGCTTCCGGAATTTGAAATAATTACTGTCAGAGGACTCGGATACAAGGGGGTTATACACTGTTGAAAAGATCCATTTACCTTCGGTTGGTCCTGATTTATTTTTTTATCATCTTCCTTGGAAACTTTGCTGCACGGATTTTTGGAAGTTATACAATAGATCCGCTCCTGACAAAGGGTACTTCGAATGCATTTACTGAAATACTGAATGTTTCCAGGAATGTTTTAGAAAAAGGCGGAATAACAGTTAAAGAACTTGAAGGCCTTTATGCATCGGAAATTATCACCGTGAAATCCTATGAAAATATCAATGAGCTGGCATTTAACTACCAATTATCCTCTGAAGAGCTTGGTAAAATTAATAATTATCCGACTACTTTCAGCGGAAAGTGGAAAATCGGATATAAATTCAAAAGCCCTGTAAGTGTCATCAAATTCGGATATATATATATAGCGGCAGCTTTAAATGAAAACTATCCCTTCTCTGATTTTGGCAACATTATTTTAATGTACAATTTGCTCTCTATCTTTTTTGGTACAATTGTAATGCTGTTTGCCGCCCATTTTATTGTTGACCCCATCAAAAAGCTTACATGGGCTACCGATAGGATTGCCGGTGGAGATTTTTCTGTTCAAATTGAGAAAAAACGCAAAGATGAAATAGGACAATTGGTGGATAATTTTAATAAAATGGCAAAGGAGCTGGCAAGCACGGAAATGCTGCGCAACAACTTTATTTCGGATATATCCCATGAATTTAAAACCCCCCTTACATCCATAGAGGGATACACAAAGCTCCTAAAGAATTGCAAAAATGATTCAGAGCGCGATGAATATATTGAGATCATAACAAGAGAAACAAAGCGCCTCTCCGTACTTTCAGGCAATATACTCTTGCTGAACCGTATTGAAAATGAGAATATAACTCAGGTAAAAGACACCTTTAGATTGGACGAACAAATCCGTCAGGTAATTCTTTTAAGTGAAAATAAATGGATCAGTAAAAACATGGATTTGAATATAGAATTAGAAGAGATAAAATATACCGGCAATGAACAGCTTCTGTTTCAGGTCTGGCTTAATCTTTTGGATAATGCAATAAAGTTTTCAAATCGGAATGAAGCAATTGAAATCAGGCTGAAAAGGCAAGACGGCCAAACTATATTCTCCATTATGGATTATGGTAAAGGAATGTCGGAGGAACAACAAAAAAGAATGTCTGAAAAATTTTATACAGGAGATAAATCAAGAAATACTGAGGGTAATGGACTTGGACTTTCCATAGTAAAGCGTATAGTTGATATCCATGGCGGAACCATAGATGTACAAGGCAGAAAAGACGAATTTACATTAATAAAGGTTATTCTTTAATTACACGGAGATTTAAGTCCGGCTCAACAAAAATGTGAGAATCCCAGAAGGTGATTCTCACATTTTTGTTGCGGCATTCATAGCTGAGATGACTGATGACAGGTCGTTGATACTCAATGTGAGCTTTTCTATCTTTCCTTCGATTCTGATCAAAAGGAAGACAGATATTGCTATGGGAAAACCCAGATTGGAAATCAAAGATACCATTTCCGGCACGCCAAAACCTCCTTTCTTGCATATAAGGGATGGCTTGAGCCATCCCTATGACTATTTGACTGCGAATTCCTCAACTGTCCTTGTTATTCTCTCGGCTCCGGCAATGCTCATGAGATTGCCTCCGCTGGATTCAAAGATATTTCTGGCTATTATAGTTTCCATGCCTGTCCTTACTTCGGCGTCGGTTACATCCTCCCGTGCGTTTTCAATGGTCAGCCTGACATTGTTTCCCGACTGATTCATGAATATAAAAACTATGGTTTTTTCTGTCATTCTCTCACCTCCTTTTTATAATTTATAATGTTCAGGCTTAAGCTTCGTTTATCAGCTCAAAACTGTCTGTCTTAAGAACTCCAACCAACGGGGTAGTCTGATATGAGCCGAGAACTTGTGCCACGTCATATACATCTTGTTCGGCTGCATCTATTTTAACTTTTCTGTAAGACTGGAGAGCCGTTATGTCGTTCCCTTCATGGTCGGTTCCTGTCTTTACCTTAAGCTGAAGCATGCTGGATATCTTGTTTGATGTTATAGCCATTTAATTCACCTCCTTTTTAAAGATTGAGCTTTGGACTCTGAATCAGGTCTTCCCTTTCATATCAATTTCTGGCGTTTTTGCCTGCTGTTTTAAGTATTAATGGCTTTACCCTTAAAATCAGCTCTTCCATTGCCTTATCATCCCTTGTCCTGCACCTTTTTACTATTTCCTGTAGGCTTTTATACATTTACAAACCCTCCTGTTGATCATCCGGATAATGAAATACTGATGACTGTCACCTACTAAATATAATCCAAGAATTTTGAGAAATCGAAGTCCGAGAGAAATTGAGTCTGATTTATATAGGCATAGTCCCTATCAAAATATTATAATGAGAGTAATGATATAAAGAAGGTGTTTTATTATGCTGGCGGTAGTCAATGGAAAAATAATATACGAAGAAAGTATAATCGAAGATAAGGCTCTTATTGTTGATAAGAGTAAAATATTAAGCATAAACGAAACAGTACCTAAGGGCATTGAAGTTATTGATGCTGAGGGAAATTATATCTCTCCCGGCTTTATAGATATGCACATCCATGGTATAGGAGGCTATGATACCATGGACTCATCCTATGAGGCCCTAAACTCCATGTCAGAAATACTGACATCATTCGGCGTCACTTCCTTTATGCCCACCGTCCTTCCCATGGATAGGGAAACTATAAAAAAGGCGATAAAAGCTGTAAGTCTTTCAATGATTCAGGGTACTGAAGGGGCAAATATAATAGGAGTGCATCTGGAGGGGCCCTTTATTAATAAAAAAATGAAGGGAGCATTGGATGAGAGCTTCTTACATGAACCCGATATGGATCTTTTCTTAAATATAGCAGGAGATGGTCTTCCCATTATAAAAAGAGTAACCCTTGCTCCTGAACTCAACGGGGCAATTGATTTGATAAAATTTCTTAACGGCCATGGAATAACAGTTTCTATCGGTCACAGTGATGCAAGCTTTGATGAGACCATAAATGCAATACAAAAAGGAGCCAATCACTCCACCCATCTATATAACGCTATGAGGCCATACAATCATAGAGAACCAGGTATTATAGGCGCCATAATGGACAGCGGAATAACAACCGAACTCATAGCTGATGGAGTACACGTCCACTTCGCTGCCTTAAGAACTGCCTTAAAGATAAAGGGATATAAAAATTGTGCCTTGGTAAGTGATTCAACAATGGCTTGCTGCATGGAAGACGGCACATATTTTTTAGGAGGCCAGGAAATTATGGTAAAAGAAAGTGTTTCCAGGTTAAAAGACGATACCCTTGCAGGAAGCACACTTACCCTTGATAAGGCTGTCAGAAACATAGTGAAAAATACCCATCTTGATATAACAAAGGCGGTATATATGGCTTCAGGCCTGCCGGCTAAAATATGCAGGCTGAGCGATAAAAAGGGATTTTTAAAGGAAGGCTATGATGCGGATTTGATTATTTTTGATGATGACATAAATATAAAAACTACTCTAATCGGCGGCGTTAAAAAATAAATTCCCCGGCTTAAAAGGGCTGCAAAACTTTTGTCCATCCAAGACATCCATTTGTGTCCAATCCGTATATAATAATATTTTACACATTTAATACAATATGTAGAAAAAATAACAATTTTGTATTATTATAATATATAGCGTTATTGATACGGGACAGAAATAGTATATATTATTTTGAAAGGATGGATTCAAAATGAGCAGTAATAGTAACATTATCTTTTTAAAAGAAGATAAATGTGTGGGCTGTAATAAATGTATACGTAACTGCCCTGTGTTAGGTGCAAATACTGCATATGAAGACAACGGGCACAATAAAGTAAAAGTAAACGAAGATAAATGTATACGCTGCGGTAAATGCATTGAGGTATGCGACCACGGTGCCAGAGACTTTAATGACAGTACAGAAAAATTCTTTAAAGACCTTGCTGCAGGTAAAAAAATTTCAATAATAGCGGCGCCTGCCATCAGAACAAACTTCAGTAATTATAAAAACCTCTTTGGTTATTTGAAATCCCTTGGTGTAAACGTAATATATGATGTATCTTTCGGCGCTGATTTATGCACCTGGGCTTATTTGAAAGCTATAAAAGAAAATAAGCTGACCACAGTTATTGCACAGCCATGTCCTGTGATTGTCAATTTTATAGAAAAATATCAGCCTGAATTGGTTGATTACCTTGCTCCTATCCACAGCCCTATGATGTGTACCGCAATTTATCTAAAAAAGCATGTCAAAATACAGGATGAGATAGCCTTCTTATCACCCTGTATAGGAAAACTTGATGAAATCTCCGATATAAATACAAATGGAATGATAAACTACAATGTTACATATAAAAAACTGACTGATTATCTGACTTCGAAAAAAATCAATCTGAACAATTATAAGGAACATGATTTTGAAGATATAGGATGCGGTCTTGGATTTTTGTTCAGCCGTCCGGGAGGTTTGAGAGAAAATGTAGAATCCAAGGTTAAAAATGCCTGGGTACGCCAAATAGAAGGAGAACACAGCACTTATAGCTATCTTAAGGATTATTATTTGCGGATAAAAGACAAAAAAGCAGTACCTTTGCTTGTAGATATATTAAACTGCTCTCATGGCTGCAATCTGGGAACCGGTACAAACAAAAATATCTCGGTCGACGATGTTGATAATAGATTCAATTCCTTAAAGCAGGCTAAAATAAAAGAAAAAAGCAAGAAACTTATCAGGAAGAAAATAGACTGGCTGTATGAGATGTTTGACAAAACTCTCAATATTAAGGATTATTATCGAAAATATCATAAGACCATAACTATGGCAGACATTAAAAAACCTACTTCTAAAGAACTCGATGATGTATTTATTAAATTACATAAACAAACGGATGAATCCAAAAAGGTTAATTGCTCTGCCTGCGGATACCATACCTGCGAGGAAATGGCACAGGCCATTTATAATGGTTTAAATATACTATCCAATTGTATCGATTATAACAGGCGGGAAATAGAGATTGAAGAAGGCAGATTAAAGGCTATGGGCAAACAGATAAATGCTCTGGATGAGTTAAACAGGGTTAATGCTGAAAGAATAGAAAAAGCAGAATATCTGAAACGTCGGGTGGGTGAAATTACCCGGGCAATCAACGAAGTTGCAATGGCAAATGAGATAAACACTGCAGAAATAGGGAATATATCATCTGAAGTATCAAATGTGTTGAATACTACGAATCACCTTAAAGTCAACGTTAACGAAATGAAAAATAAATTGGACAGGTTTATTCATGCTTCATCTCAGATTGTCGACATATCGAATCAGACAAATATATTATCCTTAAACGCAACAATCGAAGCCGCCCGGGCTGGTGACAAAGGAAAAGGGTTTGCTGTTGTAGCAGAGGAAGTCAGGAAGCTGGCTGAACGTTCAAAAGAAGTGGCAGGCTCCACAAGAAGTGATGAAACAGAAATGCAAAAATTTATGGAACAGATATTGTCTATATCAATTAATGTTGAGGACAAGATGAACAATGTCAGCAATTCAATTGAAAACATAGTATCGACCATAGAAGAGGTCACTGCAAAAGGCCAGGAAGTGGCATCTACTGCCGAAAGCCTTGTTGAAGGAAGTGTTTAACCTATTTTACAACTTGTCGAATAATATTTATTAAGCTATATAGAAAAACGTGGATAGCTAGTTTTTAACTGATTTATCCGCGTTTTTTATTTCTTTGAATGCTTGTTTATGGCAGGCTCTTTATTGGTATATCTATGATTTATAAGGCATTCAGCTCTATCATTCAAACAAAATTCCGAGTTTCCCAAAGAAATATTTCTTCTTATACTTATCGAAAGCTTGTTTAATACATTGACCAAAACAGCCCGCTCGTCCTCATCTATACTGAACTTAATGCCATATTCCCTTATTCCGTTTGCTTCTTCTATTTTCCTCACTACATATCCCCGAAGTACGATTATTTCATTAAGCATGGCAATAGTAAATTCCAATATTACATTCGAATTTGCCGGTAAATTTATATTAGAGAAGAATTTCAGTCCGCCGGCGCTCATATCTCCTATACAGACATTGCTGCTGCCTGAACTGATGACATTATTGCCTATTTTGAATACTGACATTTTAGCACATAAAGATTTAGGAAATGTGACACGAAAGTATTCACGGCGGTTATTATTTTCATCAAACATCAGTATCCTCCTCTTCTCTTAAAATGTAATTTGCTTTACTATAAATATTTTTAAATGCATAATTTTAAATAAAATTTGTATTATATTAAATATTTTATTCAAAATACTTGCCTACAATATTATTATAATAAATTAGAAGTAGGAATTCAATACCATCGTGCACAAAGTCCTTTTTAAGATATACAATACTAAAACTGCCCATACCAGACATTTTAATCCTTCATATGCTTGTTACTTAACAATATCTATCCGTTTAAGCGTTATGGTTTTTGCGCTATACTCCAGTAAACCCTCTTTTCTCATTTTATTTAATTCTCTGCTCAGAGATGTTCGTTGAATACCAAATCTTTCGGCTAAATCCCTTTTTGATATAGTTAATTTAAGAACATTACTTTTTTGAATAGAATATTCGTATTTCAAAAAGTCTACTATTTTTTGCCTAACTGTCTTTAAAGAAATAGCATCTATTTTGTCTGTCAGGAGCAGTATCCTGTCGGAAATCACTGTCATCAAACCGGTCATAAAGTGAGCATTCGTTTGACTCAGCTCCAGGACCAGCTCTTTATATATATGGAGCAATACTGTTTGAGACTCGGAAATGACAGTCATGGGATAAAAATTTCTGTTTGAGAACAGGAGATTGGCTCCTAAAATGCTTCCGGCTGAAAATACATTTATTTTTAATATATTTCCTTCTTCATTTATTTTTTGGACAGCTACTCTGCCCTTCAGCACAATATCCATTGTACGGCATATTTCATTTTGGAGATGAATGACCTGACCTTTATTATATTGCGTTATCCTGTAATTGTCCGAATGAAATAACCGAATCAACTCGGCTTGCGAAAAGCAGTTAAAAAGGTCAAAGCCCGATAAGGCATACATATAAGTATTTATTATAATTTCAACTCACCTCGATATTAGTTACCATGGTAACTTTTTTATTTTTGAGTTTCAAGTATATTATAAGAAATATGAAAAAGAAAGGAGTCCAATCATGTTAGAAAATATATACAGGTTTTCAAGAGACGATACAAAACTCATAGAAAAAATAATAGACGATGACCCGGTACTGATCAACCATATGATTTTGCCGGAAGGCGAGGGCCTTCCCGAGCACTATTCAAATTCAAATGTATATATGATCATTATCAGGGGGGAAATGACTTTAAAGTTAAACGATCAGGAACAGCATTTATATACCTGCGGCCAGATAATCAATATCCCTTATCAAACGAAGATGAATGTAAACAATTTTGGCGGTGGCGTATTGGAGTTTTTTGTGGTAAAATCTCCTAACCCCAAACACTACAAGAAAGACTGACCTTTGGAAAAATACTTACAGCTTGATCTGCAGATAAACATAGCTGCTTGCACCATCACTTCGCATTTATTAAATAAAGGAATCAAATGTTATCTATTTCATTGTTGACTACTCTTGCTGATTATTATACCCCATTTCTTACCTAAAATATAGCAAAACCGTGTAAAATCAACATTTTACACGGTTTGCCTCTAATTATCTCCGGGACTTTTGACCCAGCTGAACACCTATTTTCCGCTTATTCCCCAATATTGTTTTGCCTCGTCTTCCATCTTTTTAAGCCTGCTATAATAATCTGAGAATTCATTTAAGTGAGCAAGTGCTATTTTAGCAGTCATAACCGGATCATCATTTGTAACATTAGTTGCAGGATCCCTTCGGCCGTGTTCAAGCTCTACATCAAGTCCCATTCTGAACTGTTCAACGTCGAATTTACTGAAGTTAATATCCAGCATCCTTGCCAATTCAACAGCTTCTTCAGTTGTAAAGCTTTTCTTGACTTCATCTGAATTAAATCGGGGCACTGGATATGGCATCTTACAGCAGTTATATTTACGCGTCATTTCGTTGACATAGACCGGACAAATATATGGGGACATGAAAACCTCCATTAATATAATCATCAATATCATTCTATGATTTATGCCATGGTTTGCCATAGAATATGAAAGTGGACTGCTTTATATTTTTTAAAGCAGTCCACTAAAATAAATTATTTTAATTTTGCAAGCTCAGCCTTTATTTCTTCAACCTTGTTCAATTTTTCCCATGGAAGGTCAATATCGGTTCTTCCGAAGTGGCCGTAGGCCGCAGTTTGTTTGTATATAGGCCTTCTTAAATCAAGGTCCCTTATAATTGCCGCCGGCCTTAAATCAAATACCTTGTTTATTATATTTACAATAGTATCATCTGCAACGACACCTGTGCCCGAGGTATCAACTTCTATTGAAACAGGCCTTGCCACACCGATGGCATAAGCAATTTCTATTTCAAGTTTTGTTGCAACTCCTGCTGCCACCAGATTTTTAGCAACCCATCTTGCCGCATATGCTGCGGAACGGTCTACCTTCGTGGGGTCTTTTCCCGAGAATGCACCGCCGCCGTGTCTTGCATATCCGCCGTAAGTGTCAACGATAATCTTTCTTCCTGTAAGTCCTGAATCGCCCTGAGGCCCTCCTACAACAAACCTTCCTGTTGGATTGATGAAATACCTTGTATTTGCATCCAGATATTTTTCAGGAATTATTTCTTTTATTACATGCTCAATCATATCTTTTTCTATCTGCTCATGACTGACTTCCGGTCCGTGCTGTGTGGATATAACAACTGTATCCACTCTTACCGGGGTATTATCCGCATATTCCACGGTAACCTGAGTCTTTCCGTCCGGCCTTAAATAATTCAAAGTACCGTTTTTTCTGACTTCAGTAAGCCTTCTTGAAAGCTTGTGGGCAAGAGATATGGGAAGGGGCATTAATTCAGGTGTTTCGGCGCAGGCAAATCCAAACATCATGCCCTGATCTCCCGCACCTATGGCTTCTATTTTATCGAATTCCTCTCCATGCTTTGCTTCAAGAGCTTTGTCAACTCCGAGGGCGATATCGGCTGACTGTTCATCAATGGAAGTCAATACCGCACAGGTATCGCAGTCAAATCCGTATTTAGCCCTGGTATAGCCTATTTCCTCGATTGTGCGCCTTACTACTTTTGGTATATCCACATAGCAGTTTGTTGATATCTCTCCCATAACCAAAACTAAGCCTGTGGTTACTGCTGTTTCGCAGGCAACCCTTGCGTTAGGGTCTTTAGAAAAAATTTCGTCTAAAACTGCATCTGATATCTGATCGCATATTTTATCCGGATGTCCTTCTGTAACTGACTCTGAAGTAAAAAGTCTTTTAGTCATTTTATAACTCCTCCTTTTGATAACAGGGGCTTCTTTAATATGTAAATTATTCTTTTATCATTAGTTTGTTCAATATAAGAATTCCCTGAAAAAAATTTTTTTTTACACATTTACACAAAAAATAATACCTCTTCAGACGAAGAGGTTTTCCCTACCCTCATCTCGCGGCAATTATCCGCAGGAATTGGCACCTTGGCATAAAATGCTGGTTGCCGGGTTTCATCGGGCCTATCCCTCCACCTCTCTTGATAAGAGTGTATAAAACACATATATTTATTTACCAATTATATAATATATCATACTCACATTTAGTTGTCAATAATTATGAAATAAATCGAAAAATATAATTTTTTGCTGTTATTTCAAGGCTCCTACTTCATTTACAGATTTGTTCAAGGTCTCGTCTATTGATGCAATTACCCTCTGGTTTGCCTGAAAGCTTCTGATATTCACTATCATATTGGTCATTTCGCTGGTTAAATCCACATTGGACTGCTCTAAAATTCCCTGGCGGATATCAATATTCTGCGCTTCGGCTATCACAGGCTCATCTCCAGTAATGATTAGATTATTGCCTGCTTTTGCTATATTGTTATAATCCACAAAATCAACAGTAATTATTCGGTATCTGTCCACATTATCCACAGTTATAATACCGCTATCATTGACAGTAACCTGTCCACTGCCAACAACAGCAGGACCTGTCTCTCCTGTTTCCAAATCTTCCGCCATTAAAAATTCACCGTCAAGGTTTACAATTCTTCCCTCTGCATCCAATATAAAGCTTCCGTCCCTTGTATACCTTGCAGTCTCATTTATGTCATCATAGCTTCTTACTTCAAAAAAGCCCTGGCCAACAATCGCCAAATCAAGAGGATTTCCTGTCTCCATGAAATTTCCCTGACTGAAATCCGTGTATACTTCACCTTTGTGAACACCAAGAGATAGCGGACCTATATCTTTTCTCTCTAAAATACCGTTTCCTGTATCCTGTACGGTTTGCAGCATCACTTGGGAGAAAGATTCTGAAACCACCTTGTCCTGCTTGTATCCTATAGTAGTTGAATTTGCCATATTGTTTGCTGATGCGTCCTGCTTTGCCTGAATATTCTTCATACCGGCTGCCGCGGTATATATTCCTCTTAACATGCAATCACCTCCATTTACTTATTATACAGAGCCTTTATTTCATCCTGAAAAACCATACCCTTTTCCCGGGCAAGCCTTATCAGTTCATCATCCGATATTTTAGGTTTAGGTGCAGCCATCATTATCAAGGATGCCAAAACAAACCCTATCCCCATTCCTAATATAACCTTTTTATCCGAAAAAAGTGCCACTATTTTTTCATACCAAGCCTTAATAATACCTCCCCCTTCAGTATACCCAGCCTGTCTGCAATTTCTTCCACGCTCAAGCCTTCATCCTTCAAAAGGGCTGCCTGCTTGTTTACGTCCTTTAAATCATCCTTGTTTAATTTTAGCTGGGTGTTTTCTTTATGATCAATTGTATATGTTTCCTCAATTGCTTTAACTTCTTCTTTTACTTCCCTGCTTTCCTTTAGCCTTCCTATTTCACTCCAGAGTAAGTCCAATTTATCCTCCAAAGTGTCCAATTTATACATGATATCGCTTTCCTCCAAGAATTCCTTGAACTTTTCCTCATAACCCAATACCTGAAAGACAAACTCCGGCTTTGGTATCTCCTGCTCCTCAGCAGCCTTTTCAACAACAGGCTCACTTCTTTTCTGGGAACCCCTTACTCCTATTATAATTAATATAATTCCAACAGCAAAAACTATATACTGCATATATCCTCCAAACATATGACATAGGCGAATAGCTACTGATATTTAAGCTTTTTAAGGTTGTCCCTTAATCTTAATATAACCCTGCTGTGCAGCTGGGAAACCCTTGATTCGGATATACTCATTATCTGCCCTATTTCTTTCAGTGTTAATTTTTCATAATAGTAAAGACTTAAAACAAGTTTATCCTTTTCATTGAGCATTTCAATGGATTTCTTTAAAAGCTGCATTTTTTCTTTGTCTTCCAGTATCATTTCGGGGCGGGGGCTTTTAACATCCTCTATTGTGGCAGATAAAAATATATCATCATCGTCGGAATGGAATATTATCTCATCTAAAGAAACCACAGAAAGGTAATTCACATATCCCTCAATCTTTTGCAAATCCTCAATAGGTAAGTCAAGAGCTTCGGAGAGCTCGCTGTTTTTAGGATCTCTGCCCAGTTTTTCCTTTAGTTCTTCCCTTACCTCATTAAGCCTTGTGACCTTTCCCATGGCGCTTCTGGGCATCCAGCTTATCTTTCTCAATTCATCGATTATTGCACCCTTGATTCTTAAACTGGCATAGGTTTCAAATTTTACTCCCCTTTTGGGGTCGAACTTGTCTATTGCATCAATAAGGCCTATGACACCATAATTAATAAGGTCATCAGAATCCACAGGCGACATTTTTCCAATAGCTATCCTGCTTGCAATAAATTTTACCAGCGGAAGATATCTTAATATTGTATCTTCTCTGCTTTCACAATCCATAGCATATAAACCCAATTTGAAACCCTCCTCTCGAAATAATTTATCAGTCCAGTTTGCTGAAAAGATAGGAAATTTTATTAATAAAACCTTTTATACCGCCGCCTGTACTCTTTGTCTCAACCTCGTTTCCTAAAAGGGATGCAGCAATTGTGTTCAGGCATTTGCTGGCATCACAGGATGGATAGGCCACCTTGAAAGGTATCTGGTCCATGACGGCCGCCCTTACCTTTAAATCATCTATAACATAACCTAAGTAATTAACATCCTTATTAAGAAAATTCTTAACTGCCCTTGACAGTCTTTGATAGGTTACTTCCCCCTGCTTGGGAGTCATAGCCCTGTTTACCACCAGATTAATCCTGGTCTTGGGAAGGTGGCTTAAAGTTACCTTCATCAGACTGTATGCGTCGGTAATTGCCGTAGGTTCCGGAGTTGTAACGACTATAACCTCATCGGATACGGCAATAAAGCCCAATATATTTTTTGATATTCCGGCGCCTGTATCCACTATCAAAATATCCGTATCCTTAAGATCGCTGAATTTATCCGATAGTATCTTTCTCTGAGATTCTGTCAATTCAGCCAAGCTCTCTATTCCTGAGCCTCCCGGAACAACCTTTATACCTCCCGGACCGTTTATCAATATATCATTTATACCTTTATTGCTGAAAATCACGTCGTAAAGATTGGATTTTGCTATAACGCCTATTATTACATCAACGTTGGCAAGGCCTAGATCCGCATCCAAAACTACTACATCATTACCCTGCTCCTTTAATGCTATGGCAAGGTTCACCGAAAAATTGGTTTTTCCCACTCCGCCTTTACCGCTGGCCACGGTAATAACCCTGATATCCCGCTTGTTTTTCTTTTTCCTTTTTCGATACTCCGCAACATGCCTTCTGAGGTTTTGAGCCTGGTCCATTACATCGCCCCCTCACCTAAAATAAGATCAAGGAGCTTTTCTTTTGTAGCTTCTTCAATATCGTCAGGCACGTTTTGCCCTATTGCTATATAAGATACAGGAGCCTTTGTATTGCTTATTACATTCAAAATGGAACCATAGGTTGTTGTTTCATCGAATTTAGTGAGAATTATATTGTCGTAATTCATGGCGCTGAAACCATCAAGTATTTTCAAAAGATCATTGTATTTAGTGGTCATGCTGACCACTAATGTTATGCTGTCAGGCTTTAATTTATCAAGATACATCCTAAGCTCAGACAGCTGCATCAAGTTCTTGACGCTTCTTCCTGTGGTATCGATGTAAATATAATCACAGCCAGAGAGATTTTTAATGGACTTTTCTACATCCCTTGTATGGTTTATTACCTCAAAAGGCAGCCCTAATATATCCGCATAAATTCTAAGCTGCTCAACAGCCCCTATTCTATAAGTATCAATTGTTATAAGTCCAACCTTTTTGCCCGAACTTAAAGCCTTCAGAGCAGCAAGCTTGGCAATGGTTGTGGTTTTTCCCACGCCTGTAGGACCGACAAAGGCCATGAGCCTTCCTTCGCCTAATTTTTCAACATTTATTCTATCCTCGATTTCCTCAATGACGGCTTTATCGGGAAGCCTTGATGAACCCTTGTATTTATCTTTTTCCTTTGCTTTATTTACTAAATCTTCTATAACTTCTTCGCTGACATCCCGTTCGGATAAAATCCTTTTGATTCCATGATTTTTGCGGTTCTTTTTATTGCTTTTAGATTCTTCCTTATTTTCCACCAGCTGCTGAAGCATTACTTTAACTTCGCTTATTTCCTGCTCAATTTCAGCTTTTGAGAGTTCTTCTGCAAAAGGCCTAGTCTCCTCCTCGGGTATTTCATCTTCCTTGGAAGATTCATCAATGGCTGCCGTTACCTCAAGTTTTTTTGGCAGAAACAAACCCATTACACCTTTTTGCCTTATGCTTCTTTTGCTTACAATGACTGCTTCGGGGCCTAATTCATATCGAATCAAATTTAATGCTTCATTCATGGTGTCGGCTACATATTTTTTAATTATCATCCAGGCTCACCACCCCTACCGAATTAATGCCAATGCTTCCGGGGATTTCATTCATTGACAGCACAGGTATTTCTGGGAACACCATTTCGGTCATGCGCCTTAATGCCGGCCTTATCCTGGGAGAACACAAAAGTATTGGAGTATTGTTATAAAACATGTTTGAATCAACTATATTCTTAATGCTTTTAAATATATTTTCAGTGTCCGCCGGGTTCAATGAAGGAAATGACCCCTGAAAAGATTTATGAATATTATCATTTATAAGCTGCTCAAGCTTTGGATGCATTGTAATTACATTTATTGAATTGGTTTCATCAACAAAAGGCCTGCATATAACCCTGCCCAGTGAAAACCTTACATACTCCGTTAAAACCTCTGTATCCTTCGTGCTTCTTGCATTGTCTGCCAGGCTTTCTAAAATGGTTATTATATCTCTTATAGGCACTCTTTCCTTCAAAAGATTTTGAAGAACTTTTTGAACCTCGCCTATAGACATCAAGTCCGGTATAAGCTCGTCCACAACAGCATTATAGCTTTCCCTTACCGTATCTATCAGAAGCTTTACTTCCTGGCGTCCTAAAAGTTCGTGACTGTGATGCTTTATTACCTCTGTCAAATGGGTAATAAGAACGGTAACAGGGTCAACCACAGTCAAGCCTTTCATTTCTGCCCTGTCCTTCTTATCCTTTGTTATCCATACCGCCGGAAGTCCGAAGGTAGGCTCATTTGTTTTTATACCTTCTATATCAATTGAAGCCCCTGCCGGATCCATAGCTAAAAGATAGTTGTGCAGCGCTTCTCCTCCTGCCACTTCAATGCCTTTAATCTTAAATTTATATTCATTAGTGGATAACTGCAGGTTGTCCCTTATCCTAATAGGCTGTACTACAACTCCAAGCTCTGTCGCACACTGGCGCCTTACAGCTGCGATTCTGTCCAGCAAATCGCCGCCGGAGCTTGTATCAGTCAGTGGTATAAGGCCGTAGCCTATTTCAATTTCCAAAGTATCCACCTGGAATAAATTCATGATATTCTCAGGTTCTTTTTGTATAGGCAATATTTCAGCCATTTCTGCCTCAGCCTTTTGGGATATTTTAATTTTCTTCTCTTCCTTATACAGTGTATATGCAAAGAAGCCTGTACAAGCTGCCAATATTAAAAAAGGTATGTTAGGGAGTGAGGGCACAAGCCCCAGTCCTAAAAGTATTACCGAGGCAATACCTATAACCTTAGGAAAAGCCGTAAGCTGAGAGGATACTTCCTTGCCGAAGCTGTTATTATTAAGATTCCTGGTAACCAATATACCTGCGGCTGTTGAAATCAACAGAGCCGGTATCTGGCTTACAAGGCCGTCTCCTATGGTTAGAAGGCAGAATTTCTCCAAAGCTTCCATAGCAGTTAAGTTCATATTCAGCATGCCTACAATTATCCCGCCTAATATATTTACAATAGTGATTATTATTCCAGCTATAGCATCTCCTTTAACGAATTTGCTGGCGCCATCCATGGAACCGTAAAAATCTGCTTCCTGCTGAAGATTTCTTCTTCTTTCCTGGGCTTCCTTTTCATTTATTATACCGGCATTAAGGTCGGCATCTATGCTCATCTGCTTTCCGGGCATGGCGTCCAATGTAAACCTTGCTGCAACCTCTGCCACCCTGCCGGAACCGTTTGTAATTACCACAAACTGGATTATGAATATGATGATGAATATAATTACACCGACTACATAATCCCCTCTTACAACGAAGTTTCCGAAGGCATCGATTACTTCTCCTGCATTTCCTTCAGTAAGTATAAGCCTGGTTGAGGATATGTTAAGCCCCAATCTGAAAAGAGTGGTTATAAGAAGGAGGGTAGGAAATACCGAAAACTGAAGTATATCTGTTGTAAACATTGTTAAAAGAAGTATAATAAGGGATATAGTAAGATTAAATACCAAGAGCAGGCTAAGAACCGTAGGGCTCATGGGTATTATGAATAATACCAATATTCCTATTACACCAAGGGCGACTAATGTATCTGTACTTAAAAATATATTTTTAATTGAACCTATGCTCTTTTCCAATGCATTCATCCTCACATTTTCTTCTTTAAATTGTATACAATAGCCATTATCTCAGCTACTGCCTGGTACATCTCAACGGGAATGCTTTCGTTTATTTCTACCTTGTCATACAGCATCCTGGCCACAGGTTTGTTTTCGACAATGGGTATTTTGTTTTCTTTGGCAATTTCTCTTATTTTTATTGCCACAAAATCCGCTCCTTTAGCAATTACCATGGGAGCGCTGTCTTTACCCTGCTCGTATTTCAATGCAATGGAAAGATGGGTAGGGTTTGTTACAATGACTGTGGATTTAGGCACTTCGTGCATCATTCTTCTCATTGCCATTTCCCTTTGCTTTTGCCTTATCCTGGACCTGATTTGGGGGTCTCCTTCCATCTGCTTGTATTCTTCTTTTACTTCCTGCTTGGTCATTTTCAGTTCTTTTTTATAAGCATATCTTTGATAGAAGAAATCGATTATTGCCAACACGCATACAACTAAAGTAACTCTTATAAGTCCGGACTGAACCAGCCTTTTTGGCATTTCAAACAAAGCTTCAATGCTCATGTCCGATAGCTTTAAAATATTATAAAATTCCTCTTTTATAAAGGAATAAATAATATACCCGATTATAAGTATATTGGCGGCAGACTTAAGCATTTCGACTACTGCTTTGCCTGAAAACATCCTTTTAAATCCTTCAATGGGATTAAGCTTGCTGAGCTTTGGCTTTAACGGTTCTGTTGAATATATAAATCCCGTTTGGACCAGATTTGCTATTATACCTATTAACATAACGGCACCAAAAACAGGTAGGGTTATCTTCATAAATTCCATTGCGGAGTAAATCAAAGTATCAAATACGTCTCCTTCAATCATTTCCATCTTACCGGCATTGGTGAGGCTTCTTGTAAGGAAGAGCCTTGTTTGCTGGAGACCGTAATTGCTGAGTGAAAAAGCTAAAACGGTTATGCCTATCATGGATATGGCAGCAGTAAACTCCCTGCTTTTAGCTACCTGTCCTTTTTTCCTGGCATCGGACCTTTTCTTTGATGTAGGGTCTTCGGTCTTTTCTTCCGATGCAAACATAATAAGCAGCGGAAACAGGCTGAAAAAATTGTTCAAATCGCCTGGAATACCTTCAAAAACCTTTATATACATGTGAATAAGACCCGGGATGGCTGCCGAAAAAGCAAACAATCCTAAGAGTACTTTAAGGGGCATTCCCATCATAAGTATATTAAGCTGGGGTACTGTTCTCGCAATGAGCCCCATGGCGATTTCGGTTATAAATATCACTACTATTATTGGAGCTGCCAGTTTCAGGGAAACAGCCACTAATTTTATAAAAAGCATCAATACATAAGTCCCGGCCTCAGGCGGGATATTTACTCCCAAAAGAGGCACCACATTGTAGCTTTCTATTATGGCTTCAATGATTATGTGATGACCGTCTATTATTAAAAACACTAAAAGTCCGATTAAATTTGAAAGGCTTCCTAATATTGAAACTTCAGTTGAAGTCATTGGGTCAAACTGACTTACCATTCCAAAGCCTACATGCATATCCATAAGCTGTCCCGACATCATTACAGCATTTAAAAACAACGTTGATATATAGCCCATGGATAAGCCTAAAACGCACTCACCTGCCGCCACGCTTATAAGTCCAAAGGTAGTCTCTGGAATAATGCTTGAGTCATAGGGAGCAAAGTTAAAAATCAGCAAGGCTATAAATACGCCTAAATTTGCTTTGACCATGTTTGGAATGCCTTTTATCATCATAAGGGGCGATGTTCCTAAGAAGCTTATTACTCTTATAAATATTAAAAAAAATACGACAAAGAGGTTAAAATCCATATTCATAATTATCAGCGCACCATCAAGGGTATAGCATCAAACATCCTCTGAGTAAAAGATACCAACGTTTGAAGCATCCAGGGACCTAAGATTATTATGGATATAAAAACCGCAATAATCTTGGGGACAAAGGTTAAAGTCTGCTCCTGTATCTGGGTTGTCGCCTGAAAAATGCTTATTAAAAGACCCACGCCTAAAGATATGGCGAGGATTGGCCCCGATATGGTTATAACACTTAATAATGCGTCTTTTGCAACACCTACTATAAAGCTTTCCGTCATTTTATCCTCTCCTTAAGCAAAACTTTCCAGCAAGGATTTAACTACAAGATACCAACCGTCCACCATTACGAAGAGTAAAAGCTTAAAGGGCAGTGATATTGTAACGGGTGGCAGCATGAACATACCCATGGACATAAGTATACTTGCAACTATCATATCTATTACGATAAAAGGTATATATATTAAAAATCCAATCTGGAATGCCGTTTTAAGTTCACTTATGACGAAAGCCGGAATAAGAGCTGTAAAGGGAACATCTTCCGCAGCTTCCGGCTGCTCTAATTGTGCTGCACTTATAAACAATGCCAGGTCTTTTTGCCTTGTCTGTTTGAGCATAAAATCCCGTATGGGCTTTGAGCCTATTTCAATGGCTTCCTGCTGCGTTATCGTCTCTTCCAGATAAGGCTTTATTGCCTCTTCATTAACAGTTGTATAAACAGGAGCCATTATAAACAGAGTAAGAAACAGGGCAAGTCCAATAAGCACCTGGTTTGGAGGAGTCTGCTGTGTTGATAATGCATTTCTTACAAAGGATAAAACCACGACAATTCTTGTAAATGATGTCATCAATACTATAAAGGACGGCACCAGAGCCAGGATTGTTATGATAATCATAAGCTTTATGCTGTCTACATAATCCTGGGGGTTTTCAGCTTGTCCGACTTGTATGCCGATATTGGGTATAGGGAGCCTAGCAGGCTGTGCATAAGCTATATATGTCATACAAATCAATGCAACAAAAAGTGCTGTGGTGAATATTACTTTTCTTTTCATGGTCTTTCCTTCCTGTTGATGAAAAGGTTTAAATTTTCAAGAAAATTATCCTTGAAGCTTCCTTCCCTTTTGTATTTTTCCATTGTCTCCATGGGAAGCTCCATAAGTATCTCCACTTTTTCCTCTGAAGAGCTTACAATATAAGGCTTACCGTTAATGACAGCAACACAGAGATAGCTTTTACTTGTTATAGGCACCCTCTCTATAATTTTTATAATCCGGCTTCCCCCGTTTAACATTTTCTGCCCTCCCAGCTTTAAACTGATATAGGCAAGTAAAATAACTACCGGGAGAAATATTATAAGCTTTAAAAAGCTCGCTGCCAATTGTGCGTCCATTTTTATCCCCTTTTATTGAATTATAATATCAGTAATATATATATTGTCTATTTTACCTGTGGTAAGGATTTCATTTATGCTGTTCTTAATCTCGCCTTTTATGACTTCCATGGCATCCGTGGAACTCACATCTTCAACCTTTTTACTCCTCAGTATATCGGTTATTATGCTTCTCATCTGCGGAGTCTTTTCGGCAAGCTCTTTTTCCAGCTTTTTCACAGTATAGCCGACGAATATATTGGTTTTCATATATCTCCTGTACCCCGGCTCATCCAGATTAACGGAATACTCTCCTACGTCAAATGTAATCTCCTTTGGCGGAGCACCTGAATTTGAAGTGGGTGAGATTATTCCCAATCTGAATAATATAATTGCCAGAACGGCTGCTACAATAAAAAGTACGACAAGTATAATTACCGGCAGCATCTTCTTATTCATAAACTTAACTCTCCATTCTTCAGTAATTCGTTTTGCTAATAATTGCTATAATATAAATAACTTTTACGGCATGTTCACCTGATTTAATTCCTCATCATTTTTGGACAAAATCAATATGTTAACTCTCCTGTTTTGTGCCCTTCCCTCAGGGGTATCGTTGCCGGCTATGGGGTTATACTCACCAAAGGCCTGTACCGAAAATCTTTTTGGATCCAAGCCCCTGTTTTCCGTCAGGTACCACATTACCCTCAAAGCCCTCGCGGAAGACAATTCCCAGTTTGAAGGAAACTGAGCTGTGCTTATGGGTACATTGTCTGTGTGACCTTCTATAATTATATCGTTTGGCATATTGCCGATTAATTCTGTTATTTTCATGAGCACCGGCACACCTTCATTTTTTATTTCGGCCCTACCGGTATCAAAAAGGATCCTGTCTTTAAATTCAATTATTATACCCCTAGCGCTTTCCTTAATGGTTACATATTCGCCTAAGTTGTTGTCATTAACAAATTCCGTAACGGCATTGTACATGGCATTGCCGTTTTGATTGGGCAATACATCACTTCCCGGAACTTCTTCTCCTATTACAGGAACATCCCCCGAGGTTTCGTATACCTCAAACATATCAGCACCGCTGTTGTTTAATGCAGAAGCTAAAGAACTTGATAATTTTCTAAATTTAATGGTGTCTATTATGGAGAAAGAATATAAAAGCACAAAGAAAGTCAACAAAAGTGTCATCATATCCGAGTAAGTTGTAAGCCATTCCTGACTGATTTCCTTTTTTTCTGCCTTTTTTCTAGTCATTGTCCAACACCGCTTCTCTTTCAGTATTTGATCTCAGCGCATCCAGCCTTTCATCAGGCGATAAATAGGTCTTAAGCTTATCTTCAATAACCCTGGGGTTTACTCCTGCCTGTATTGAAAGGACACCTTCCAGCATCATCTCCCTGGTTTCCGACTCCTCCGAGCTTTTTAATTCCAGCTTTCCCGCAAGAGGACTGAAAATGAAGTTTGCCATTACAGAACCATAAAAGGATGTAACTATAGCTTTAGCCATACCCGGGCCCAATGCACCTGGGTCGTTTAAATTTGCAAGCATTTGTACCAATCCTATTAATGTACCTATCATACCGTAGGCAGGGCCATATCCCGCCCAGGCTTTAAGCAAATTAATACCGTTTGAATGCCTTTTTTCCATGGCACTTATTTCAAGCTCCATGATTTCTTTTATTGTTTCAGGCTCCAGACCGTCTACCACCATCTGTATACCGTTTTTAAGGAATTTGTCGTCTATTGCCTCAATTTCATCTTCCATGGACAATAAGCCTTCCTTTCTGGCTCTTTTGGAAAGCTCAACAAACTTGTCTATTATCTCCAGTGGAGCCATCTTCTTTTCTATAAAGGCATTTCTCAAGGTTTTGGGAAGGTTTTTAACCGTATCCATAGGAAATGCTATAAGCACTGTGAAAAATGAGCCTCCCACAGTAATGAATACTGAAGGCAAGTCCCAGAACAGTGCCAGAGCAGCGGGATTAAATTTCCCGCTGTCCAAGGCCATTCCGATAATTATAGCGCACAATCCAAAAAACAATCCTATGGTGGTTGCCATATCACTTTTTTTCATTATTTTATAACCTCCGGAATACTCATCATGTATTTCCTTTTGAAGTCGATTATGCTTTTAATGATGACCTCCGGAGACTCCTTCACAACATATTTTTTATCGCTTGTTGTGCTTATTATGGTATCCGGAGTGACTTCAATTTTTTCTATTAATTCACAGTTTAAATAAAACTCCCTATTGTTTAAGCCTGTAAGTTTTATCATATACTAATCCTCATTATCTCTTTAGGTTTAATAATTCCTGCAGCATTTCATCCGATGTCGTAATTGACCTTGAGTTTGCCTGATATGCCCTGCTGGTTATAATCATATCTGTAAATTCACTGGCCAAATCTACATTAGACATTTCAAGGTATGACTGCAATACATCTCCCCTGCCGTCTTCTGATGCCATTCCTACTGAAGGAGCTCCTGAATTTGAAGTATTCAAGTAGTTGTTTCCGCCAAGCTTTGCAAGACCTGCCGGATTAGAGAATTTTGCAATGGCTATTTTACCGATTATTACAGGATAGTTGTCTCCTTCGTAAATAGCCTTTACGGTACCGTTAGCTTCAATAGAATAGCTTATAAGCTTGCCAGGGTCGGTAGTATCTCTTGGATTTAACTCAGGAATATAAATGCTTTCTAAAGTAGCGGATGCATAATCTTCTTCATCCGGCTCTGCAAGATCAGTAGTTTGGTGGCCGGCATTTATATATCCCATAACCCTATATCCGTCGGCGCTTACTATATCATAATATACCTGACCGTCCGCACCTACTTCCCTGCCGGCATCGAAGTTAAAAGCCCCATCCCTTGAATAAACATCACTTGTGCTTGTATAAACACCTGTACCATCATCAATTGTTCCATTCTTTGAAAGCACGAAAAAGCCTTCGCCATCTATAGCAAAATCAAGAGGCCTTCCTGTAGCCTGGGGCGCACCCTGGGTCATCAATGTGTATATACCGCCCAGCTGCATTCCAAGACCTACCTGTCTTGGGTTTATACCTCCTCTTCCTGCTGAAGGCGCCGTAGCATCGTTTAATGTCTGACTGAATACATCCTGAAAACGCACCATCCCTGTCTTAAAAGCTGTAGTATTAACGTTTGATATATTGTTTGAAATTACGTCCATTTTAACCTGATTGTTTTTCATTCCGCTTATACCGGAAAAAAATGATCTTAACATTATTTAACCCCCTAAAATTTTGGTTTTTATTCGAATATTATTTTGACACCCGCTTCAGTCATTTAGCGGATATAATGGCTTCCTCAAGGAGGTCCGGCCATTATGATGCAGATTTCTAATGACTTTGCCATTTGAAATCATTTGACATAAATTTGCCTGCAAATTTCATGATATAATCACTGCACTGTCTATATTTGTAAAGACATTATCCTTTACACTGTCGCCGTCAATTGCAGTTATTATTGTTTTATTTTTAATACTGGCTATGAAGGCTATGTCTCTATATAGAAGCAGCGACTCCCTTGCACCTTTGGTTTCTGCTTTGTCGATTGCATCCGTGAGCTTTTGAAGGTCATTTGAGTCCAGTTCTATATTTCGCCTTTTAAGCCTTTCCATAGCATGTCCTGATATTTTGACCTCTTTAGTCTTGCTTATCTCGGTATCCAGGACATTTTTGAAGCTGTCGCTACTGCGTGCAGGTTTATTTACGCTCCCCTGCTGTTGCGGCACATCAACGGGTACTATCCTGCCGTTAATTATCCTGAATGACATCCTGCTCTCCCCCATTGAAAAGTTCTACTATTTTGTCTGCACCGTATTCCACGCCGTCTATTACCACGCCGTACATTCCGTCAGTCACTCTTACACTTTCTATACGTCCTACCACAAAACCGCCGTCATCCAATTCAATTTTTGCTGTCTTGCCGATGAGTGAAGTCATCTGCTGGGCACTTTGTCCTAATAGAATACTGTAAAGTATACCTTTAACTTCATTCATATCTGCATCGTTTACCACTTCTAAAATTTCATCCACATTGAATTCTTTTCCGTCAATTACTACGTTAACTGCGTTCTTGCCTGCCTTAGTCCCAGTTATGATGTCCGTCAATATGTCTCCGTTGCTGTCTGTCACCTTGACGATTTTGCCAATGAGCATATTTGCTTCGTTTACCTTTTGGCTCAATATGAGATTGTTCATGGAAAGATTCAGGTTCTGCATCTGCTCTAAAGCAGAAAACTGCGCCATCTGTGCTACAAGCTCGGCATTGTTCTGGGGATTTAAAGGGTCCTGGTTTTGAAGCTGGGAAGCTAAAATCTTTAAAAATGCATCTTTCCCCAATTCACTCTTGCTATTGACTGCGGTAGCGGTATTGGTTGTTGTTGTAGTATTGTATACCTTCATATCATCCCTCCTTTACTAGTAATGTTAAACAGCATACTATGCCAGCAAATCAAGCTCTCCTGTATGAAGCCTTTGCTGAATTGCAGCGGCTTCTTCTGTTCCGGATATTGCTTCAATCCTTTTTACACTCTTTTTGCTGAAGTTTTGGCTGTTTTGTGTAAAGCGCTGATTAAAATCAAGATTTCCCTGGTTTAGTTCTACAGAAACATTCAATGCTGCAATATTTACGTTGTGCTCTTTTAAATTTTCCTTAAGCTGCGGCATGTTGGATTCAATAAGGCTCTTCACCTGATTGTTTTCAACTAAGATTTTGCCGGTTATAACACCTTTTTCCGCAACCAGTTTTATTGCCACTTCTCCCAATTCCTCGGGTTTTAAGCTTATATGGAGCTCAGTTGCATCACCTGTTTTTATGAACTTCATTTTGTCATATACCTGGCTTAATATATCTTCTTTGTTAGCTTCCACATAGGTGCTGATATTTTCGGAATTCCCGGCTGCCTTAATTTCAGTTGGAGGCTTGCTTAATTCTGCATTCATAAAAACATCGAATTTACCTGTAAGCTCCCTGCTTTCACTGCCTTCATGGTCCATTTCAAAGGAAGCTTCTTTTTTATCCAAAGCTGAAACTTCTAAACTCACTTCATTGTTTGCCTTGAATAAAGCTTCATCAGCAACCGCAGTGGCTTTAGCTTCTTTTAAAGTTTCTGTTCCTTTTAATATGCGGATTATCTCCGGCCTTTGCACTATAAATTGTTCAGTTATATCTTGTTCTTTTGAAGTAACCTTCTGCCCATTTCCATTTAAGGTATTTGACTCGGCTTTACTTCCGATATCTTCAGTGTTTAAAGCATTAACTTCACTGCCAGCATACCTTGTATTTCTAAAAACAATGCTTTCAGCAATTTCAGATGTCTTCCTATTACCGGCAAAGGCTTCTTCTTTAGTTTCTGAATTTGCATCGGCTGTTACTTTTTGTTTGCTTTCATCCTTGACTTGAGCAGATTTTATAACCTCAACTGCTGAACCTGGACTTTCCTCATTTTGTATAACGAAGTTTGTATCAGCCGTTAAGCCGACATTCTTCTGGGTATTTATATCAACCAATGCCTCAGTTATACCTTCACTTGCTGTTTCTTCGTTAACCTGCAGTAAATTCAGCAATTGCCCCTCTTGAGTCGTAACTTTGTCGGTTACTTGTCCCACTTCTGCTAACGTACCATCATTTTCCACAAAGCTTTTGGATAAAGCATTCAGCAATGCAAGTTGAGGGCTGTTGATATTGATATCCTCCATCAGTCCGCTTAAGTTCTTCTTAAAAAGTACCGGCATATCAGGACCATTTGTACTTTCAATATCGCCAAGGTCTTCCATAAGTGCACTCATATCCCCGGCATTTGCTGTCAATGGGGAATTCCCTTCACCGGTTAGGATATCGCCTAAACCTAACAAGCTTTCACCGGGATTCATGCTCTTTCCCATAAGGATCATGAGCAATGCATCAAAACCTCCAAAACCTGATGTTTGCCCCTGAAGCTTTTTGCCTTCTTTTACAAGAGCTGTATTTATTAAGTTGTTGATTTGTCCTACTATTATTCTCACCTCCTTTCAAAGCGCAATATTTATTTCCTTGTATAACCATACAGTGCAAACTCATCATTTTGCTGCTGTTCCACCCGGTCTTGCTCCTGCATATATTCTTTGTAGGCTTTTTCCTTTAGCTTTTCCAGTACCTTTCTGTTCTTCTGGCTTTCATTGAATTCAGTCTTTTTCCTTTCCATTATGGTTTCAAGGACACTCAGCCTTTTTTCCTGATCTTCTATATTATCTTCCATAAAAACTATATAATTTTGTTTTGATATATAACTGAATATATTCATGCTGTTTTTCCAGCCGCAAGATAAGCATTCATCAAGCTTGTCCTTAAGAGTATTCAACACGTCCAGTTCCTTAAGATACTCCTGTCTGGATTTCACAAAAGCCTGCTTCTTCTCATCCTCCAGCCTCATTCTATGCTCTAATACCTTCTGAAGCCTGAAAACAAAACCAGCCAATTAAGCACCTCTATTCCTTCGCAATCCCATAGAGTTCCTTCATAATCGTCTCATATGCAACATGCACATCCTTGTCCTGCTGCAAAAATCCATTGAGCTTGTTTATATATTTTATAGCCTTGTCTATGGAAGGATTGCTTCCCTTTACATATGCTCCTATATTTATCAAATCCTCGGAATTTCTATATGTTGAAAGTAAATTCCTCAATTCACCCGATGTAAGCCTGTGGTCTTTAGGGACGATTTCCGCCATGAGACGGCTTATGCTTCTTAAAATATCAATGGATGGATAATGATTTTGTGCCGCCAGCTCCCTGGATAAAATAATGTGGCCGTCCAGTATGCCTCTTACTGCATCGGATATGGGTTCATTGAAGTCGTCGCCATCAACAAGCACGGTATAAAAGGCTGTAATAGAGCCCTTTTCCGACATACCCGACCTCTCCAGCAATCCCGGTAAGGCTGCAAAAACCGAAGGCGTATAGCCCTTAGTGGCCGGAGGTTCACCGATAGCCAATCCTACCTCTCTTTGTGCCATTGCAAACCTTGTAACGGAGTCCATCATGAGCATTACTTTTTTGCCCTTATCCCTGAAGTATTCGGCTATAGCCGTTGCCGTATACGCACCTTTTAAGCGTACTAAGGCGGGCTGATCCGATGTAGCGCAGACGATTATTGATCGTTTCAGGCCATCTTCACCAAGGTCCTTCTCTAAAAAGTCCCTGACCTCACGGCCTCTTTCGCCTACTAATCCTATTACATTTATATCTGCATCGCTGTAGCGGGATATCATCCCTAAGAGTGTGCTTTTGCCTACGCCGCTTCCTGCAAATATCCCCACCCTCTGTCCTTCACCGCAGGTTAAAAAGCCGTCGATAGCCTTTACCCCTGTTGCCATTATTTTATCTATCCTGGGGCGCTTCAGTGGATTTGGGGGAGAGTTATTAACAGGGTATTCCGTATAATCCTCAGGGCAGTCATCTTCAATGGGATTTCCAAGGCCGTCCAAGACCTTGCCTAAAAGCTCATCTCCAATTTTTACTGTCAGCATTTTTCCTGTAGGCTTTACACTGGAGCCGGGGCCTATGCCCTTTAAATCACCCAAAGGCATCAGTATTATCTTTCCGCCTTCTTTGAAGCCTACCACTTCGGACAATATAGGCTGTGCATTTTTACTCCCATATATGTGACAAACTTCTCCCACGGAGGATTTAAGCCCTTCTACCTCAATAGTCAGACCAATTACCCTGCTGACCTTGCCCTCCGCTCTTATGGTGACAATATTGTTAATAATATTTCTGTAATTGGAGAAATTAATATCTGCCATAAACTATCATCCAATCAAGGCTTCTTTTATTTTTTCCATTTGAGATTCTATTGTAGCATCGACAGTGCTGGCTTCCGATTCCAAAATCAAACCGCCGCGGCTTATGCTGGCATCTTTTATGATGCTCACTATAAGGTTTTCTCCTACGGTGCTTAAAATCTCATCTCTTCTATAGTCCAATAGGGCATAATCCATCGGATTCACCCTGATAATAAGCTGCTCTTTTATTATGGCGGAATTTATAGCATTCATGGCTGCTGTATATATTACGGAATCATTTTCATCTGCCGCATAGCCTATGATTTTCTCTGCTATATTAATTGCCAGATTCAATATCTCACCTTTTTGATTGTTTATGTATTCTCTGGAAACCCTATGGGCTTCTTCCAATACATCCTTTGCTTCAAGCCTTATATTTTCAACGGCTATATGGCCTTCCTCGTTTCCTTTTTTGAAACCTTCGGAATGGCCCTTTCTGAAAGCCATTTCATATGCATCTTTCTTGATTCTAACTGCCTCTTCCATAGCTTCGGCTGCAATTTTTTCACTTTTTGCGGTTGCTTCATTTATGATGCTTTCTGCTTTTTCATAAGCCTGTTTTTTTATTTCCTCTAAATCTATCTGTCCTATTACTTCCTCATTTACCTCATTCAGGGCTTCAGGCTTAATCACAAGCGGCGCTATTTCTATTACCGGAGTATTTATTGTATATATACTGTCGCTGTTGACAAAGTTCTTTTTTATCACTTTATACGATGACTGCATCTTCGCCACCCCTTGATATTATTATCTCTCCCGACTCATCCAGCCTTCTTATTATGGATACAATATTATGCTGAGCTTTTTCTACGTCAACCAGCCTCACTGGTCCTAAGTATTCTATATCTTCCTTCAATGTAGCTGCGGCTCTCTTTGACATATTCCTGTATATTCCTTCTGCCACCTCTTCCGAGGAGCCCTTTAATGCGAGAGCCAAGTCTTTATTGTCAATTTCTCTGATAATCCTCTGTATGGATGCATTATCAAGAGTGAGGATATCCTCGAATACAAACATGCTGGCTCTGACTTTTTCTGCAAGCTCGGGGTCGTCTTTCCCCAGGTATTCAATTATACTCTTTTCTGTTCCCCTGTCTACCTGGTTCAATATCTGAACAAGAGAGTTCACTCCGCCTATGGCGGCCAAATCCGGCCTTATCATTGATGAGAGTTTCCTCTCCAAAACCTTCTCCACCTCATGCACTATGGAAGGCGAGGTGCTTCTCATGGCCGCAATTCTCTTGGCAATATCGCTTTGCAATTCCGGCGAAAGTCCTGATAATATCTGGCCGGCTTTATCTGCCTGTATGTAACATAAAATAAGTGCGATGGTCTGGGGATGCTCATTTGAAATCAGACTTAAAAGCTGCTGGGCGTCTGCCTTTCTTGCAGAACCGAAAGGCCGGAACTGCTGAGTGATTTCTCCTACTTGTTCCATTATTTCCATAGCCCTTTGTGCGCCCAATGCCTTGCTTAAAAGGGTTTTTGCATACTCCATACCGCCTTCCAATATGTACTCTTTGGCCTTGTTTAAGTTAACAAACTCCTCTAAAACCGCATCTTTAAGATTGGATTTTATTTTTACGGTGTTTGCAATCTCAAAGGTAATTTTCTGTATATCATTATCCGGAAGTTTCTTTATTATATTTGATGATATTTCAGGTCCAAGTGTTATCATCAGGACGGCTGCTTTCTGAACACCTGTCAACCCCTCACCTCTGGGCACGCTAATCACCTCTCATCTTCAACAAGCCAGGATTTAACTATTTCTATAACCTGTTCAGGTTTTTTGCTTGCATATTTCTTAATCTCGCTGGTTAAGTCTTCTCTTTCCGCATCATCTTCTAAAATCTGCTGTTTAATAACTTCATTAACTGCAATAGGTTCATCGATTACTATGTCAATATTTTGCTTAGCCCTTCTTAATGCCCTTATTCTCAAGTACACTATAAGCGCTATAATCAAAAGCACTATGGCACCCGGAATACCGAACAGCATTATCTGCCTTTGCCTTCTTTCTTTTTCCAATCTTTGATTTTCAAGCTCTTCTAAATCTGCTTGCACCTGTCTTTGCAATGAATTATCAAATGGCATACCTTCAATGCTTATCATATCGCCTCTTGTAACATCATAGCCTATGGCCGATGCCACAATATTCTGTACCGAAGCTTTCGCAGCTTCCGACAGAGTGCCGTCTATTACAACGGAAGCAGTCATTTTTTTGACTTCGCCTGGCGCTTTTATAGTCTTCTCCTCTACCTGACCGATTTTATAATTAGTGATATCCTCTTCACTGGTTCTGGTGGATGTGCTGGGATTATTTTGGAAAGTAGGGGCTCCCGTATTTTCATCCATAGGGCTGTATGTTGTATTTCCGCCGGTAGAAGTAGATGACTCCAATATTCTGTGCTGGTTTTCTATGATTCCTTCCGGATCGTATCTTATAGATGTAACCTGTTTTGCATCGAAATCCAGATCTGCATTTACAGATACTTTAACTCTGTTGGGTCCGAATACGGATTCCAGCATATTTTTTATGTCGCTTCCTATCTTCGTTTCAAATTGCTTTTTAATCTCATATCTGTCATTGACTGAGGTAGGGGCATTTATATCAGCATTGAATAATTCCTCACTCAATAGGTTGAAATTGCTGTCTACAACTTCAACATTTTCCTTGGGTAAATTTTTAACGCTTCCCGAAACAAGAGCCACCACGGCCCTCACCTGTTCGGGTGATAACCTCATGTTATGCTTGAATTTAAGCGTAACAGATGCCCTGGCCTGCTCCTGTTCCCTGTAAAACACGCTTTCCTGAGGGAGTACAAGGTGCACCCTGGCATACTCTATCTCTTCAAAGGCTTTTATGGTACGTTGAAGTTCTGTCTCTAAGGCCCTTTGATAGAGTATTCTGGTCTCGGTATCCGTCATGCCGAATCTGCTTTCGTCGAATAGCTCAAAGCCTTTGCCATCAGAAGGCATTATGCCTGATGAAGCAACGGTAAGCCTGATCTCTTCAACTTTATCCTTTGGCACAAGCAAGGTTGTACCATCGGGCTTGTAATTTATTTTATCTTCTTTAAGCTTCTCTGCTACTTTGGCCATATCTTCGGGAGCCATATTGGAAAACAGCGGTTCATACTGAGGTTTATTAAAAAAAACTATAAAAAATATCAATGCTGATATTACTCCGCCGGCCAGTACAATAATGGCAACTTTACGTCCATTGCTGATATTTTTCCATCCCTCGGCCACGTTGCTCAATATATTGCGCAGTGCACCCATAAAATACAATTACTCCTTTTATATCTGCATTCTGTTTATTTCCTGATAGGCTTCCAACAGCTTATTTCTAACCTGCATTACGAGCTCTATCTGAATCCTCGCTTCCTCCGCTGCAATCAATGCATTATGTATATCTTCAGCTTCTCCTGTCATCACCTTTGTAGTCTCTTCATCCGATTTAATCTGCGCTTCATTGGCAGAATTGATTGCTTCTTTAAGGTATTCACCAAAAACGCCGGTATTGCCGCTTTTTTTCTCGGCTTTTACTGGTTCATCAAAGTTAATATTTCTGTAAACGTTATCAATTCTCATATTTATTACCTTCCTATTTCAAGGGCCTTCAGAGCCATATTTTTTTCTGCATTAACGGCTGTTACATTAGCCTCATATGCTCTTGTTGCTGCTATCAAATCCACCATTTCGGTAAGCATATCTACATTAGGCATACTGACAAAACCTTCTGCATCAGCATCAGGATGCGAGGGGTCATATACCCTTTTAAAAGGAGTGGGATCTTCAATTATGGCAGTGGCCTTAACGCCTTTCCCATTAAAAGAAGAGTCTCCCGATAGTTTATCCAATTCATTTTCCAGGTTTTCCTGGAATACCGCAACTTTTCTCCTGTAAGGACCGCCTTCTTCTGTTCTGGTAGTATTGGCATTGGCAATATTGCTTGCTATGGTATCCATCCTCAGCCTTTCTGCAGTAAGGCCGCTGGAGCTTATTCTTAATGCTTTAAATAATTGCATCACTATTTTCTCCCTTCACTTATAATGTGCCTTAACACTGATAATTTTGTGTTAAGCTGGGTAATCATAGTATTGTATAAAATATTATTAGCTGCCATGTTGCTCATTTCTGTATCTATGTCAACATTGTTGCCGTCCATCCTGATATTAGAGGATTCATCCTTTATAACCTCAGGTTTTAAGGAGTCAACTTTATCCTTATCTCTCCCAATCCTGTTAAGCTCATCTTTTAATGTCTCTTCAAACACAACATCAGACCTTTTAAAATTTTTGTTATTTATATTGGCTATATTATTGGCAATTACTTTTTGCCTCAATGCCCCGGCATCCAGAGTCTTTTTGATTAATTTGTATGTTAAATCCGACATTAAACCACCTCTTTTGTGTATTATTCGATATATTTATCTTAATTTCCTCCTAAAGAAGAATTTTTCGCAAGAAATTATATATTTTGTCATTATGATATATTATATCACCACTTTTTTCAAGATTCTACAAATAATATTAAATTTATGTAAATTTTCAGGATTTTTTTTAATTGAATTAAAGTAAGAATAAAAATATATTGATATTTGTATAACGAATCACTAGTTAAACAAAAAAACTCCCATATAAACAATGAGAGTATAAAAAGTGAGGCCGTGCCTTTAGTTAATTAAGACTATAGACACAGCCTCATTTATTAAAGTAATAAGCTTTTTACTATGGCATTAGCTCTTTGAATGTCGAATTTTATCGTTACATCTTTGCCTTCATCGTGGGTTTCAACTTCTTCTTTACTGATATTCATATTCTTAAATGCCACCGATAGCATTAATTTAATTCTGTTAAGCTGATTTACCTCGCTGGCACCCGGGTCATAGTCAATTGCCGCAATGTTTGCTTCCGGATATCTGCTTTTTAATTCCTTTATGACACCTTTGCCCGTTACATGATTTGGCAGGCAGGCAAAGGGCTGCATGCATATTATATTGGGAACACCGCTTTCTATTAATTCCACCATCTCGCCGGTTAAAAACCAACCTTCTCCCGTCTGATTACCGACAGAGATTATAGGGGATGCCCCATGTGCCAATTCCTGAATAGTCCTCGGCGGCTCAAACCTGCTGCTCCTCTTAAGAGCATCCTTTAATTCCTTTCTGTAATACTCTATTGCTTTTATAGCAAGAGAGCCATAGAATTTTGCCTTCCAGCTGCCTGACAGGAACTTATGCTTGAACTCCGTACCATAAGCGGTGTAAAGCAAAAAGTCTGTAAGGTCCGGCATTACGGCTTCCGCCCCTTCTCTTTCCAGAATATCCACTATATCGTTATTGGCTGCAGGATGGAATTTAACCAAAATTTCTCCTACCAGGCCCACCCTGGGCTTTTTAATATCCTTAATTTCCAGCCTGTCAAAATCCTCTACTATTTCCCTTATATTTTGTTCGAATATATATCGGTTTCCGTTTCTTACCGACTCTTTGCAGATTTTAACCCATTTTTTATAAAGCACATTTGCTGAGTTGGGTATTGCCTCGTATGGTCTCACCCTGTACAATACCCTCATTAAAAGGTCGCCGTATACAAGCGCCATGATGCTTTTATTCAAAAGACCTAAAGTCAGGGAAAATCCGGGGTTCCTTTCCAATCCGCCAGCATTTAAAGATACAACGGGAACATGTCCAAAGCCTGCGTCATGTAGAGCTTTTCTTAAAAATCCTATATAGTTTGTTGCCCTGCAACCTCCGCCGGTCTGGGAAATCATAACCGAAGTATTATTCAAATCATGACTTCCGGACTTTAAAGCTTCGATTAATTGCCCTATAACCATTATGGAAGGATAGCAGGCATCGTTGTTTACATATTTGAGGCCTTCATCCACAGCCTTTTTATTTACAGATGGCAGCACCACCAAATTGTAGCCTGATGCTCTGAAGGCTTCCTCTAAAAACTGAAAATGAATGGGAGACATCTGAGGCACCAAAATTGTATGTTTGTCTCTCATCTCTTTTGTAAACAAAATTCTGGATGGATAAGAACCAAGCCTCTGGGATATATAACCGCTTCTTTCTCTTTCCTCCATGGCTGCCTTAAGTGAGCGCATGCGTATTTTGGCAGCTCCTAAATTATTGCCTTCATCTATTTTTAAAACAGTATATATTTTTCCGTAATTATCAAGTATCTCTTTTACCTGGTCCGTTGTGACGGCATCAAGGCCGCATCCGAAGGAATTGAGTTGAACAAGCTCCATATCGTCTCGTGTTGCCACATAGCTTGCCGCCGCATACAGCCTTGAATGATACACCCACTGGTCCACCACCCTTAAGGGGCGCTCCACCTTCCCTAAATGGGCTATGGAATCCTCTGTTAAAACTGCCATTCCAAAGGAAGTGATAAGGTCGGGAATACCATGGTTTATCTCTGGATCCAGCTGATAAGGACGTCCGGCCAATACTATCCCCTTTTTGCCGTTATCCTCCAGATATTTAATTACTTCCTCGCCTTTTCTTCTTATATCGTTTTTGACGTATTCAGTTTCCTGCCATGCCATTTCAACAGACCTAATGATTTCATCCTTTGATATATTATATATCTTGAATTCTTCATACAGCCTTCTTATAAGCCTTTTCTTGTTATCCAAAGGAACGAAAGGATTTAAGTAGGTTATTCCCTTTTCCTTCAATATATCCATATTGTTTTTAATAACCTCGGGATAAGAAGTAACAATAGGACAATTATAGTGATTGTTTGCCTCTGCTTGCTCTTTTCTTTCAAAGGGAATGCAGGGATAGAATATTAAATCCACTCCTTTATTTACCAGGCTCATAATATGACCGTGGGCAATTTTTGCAGGGTAGCAAACGGATTCCGAAGGCATTGTCTCCATGCCTAATTCAAATATTTCCTTAGAGGATCTTGGTGAAAGTTCTACCCTGTAGCCTAAGGTTGTAAAGAAGGTAAACCAGAATGGGTAATTCTCATATATATTAAGGACTCTCGGTATTCCTACCCTTCCTCTTTTCGCATCCTCTATTTTTAACGGTTTATATGAAAATAACTTTTTATATTTATAATCAAATAAGTTTGGAACCTTTTCCTTATTTGTTTCTATGCCTTCGCCTCTCTCACACCTGTTTCCGGATACGAACCTTCCTCCATCGGAGAATTTGTTTATGGTAAGAAGGCAATTGTTTCCGCACAAGCCGCACCTTCTTATTTCCGTATCCATTTTAAATTCATCAAGATTATCGGCTGCTAAAAGATTGCTTGTCTTACCCTCATAGCGTTCCCTTGCAATCAATGCCGCACCGAAAGCTCCCATAAGCCCGGCGATATCCGGCCTTACGGCTTCTCTTTCAGATATGAGTTCAAAGCTTCTCAATACCGCATCGTTATAAAAGGTTCCGCCCTGAACTATTATCTTTTCACCTAATTCTTTTGGATCTCTTATTTTAATAACCTTCATGAGAGCGTTTTTTATTACGGAATATGAAAGACCTGAAGATATGTCCCCCACTTCGGCTCCTTCTTTTTGTGCCTGTTTTACCTTTGAATTCATGAAAACCGTGCACCTTGTCCCCAAATCAACCGGGCGTTTTGACAAAAGCGCTGATGCTGCAAATTCCTGTATGGTTAACCCCAGGGACTGTGCAAAAGTTTCCAAAAATGAGCCGCAACCGGAAGAGCAGGCTTCGTTCAAAAGTATGCTGTCTATCATACCATTTTTTATTCTCAGGCACTTCATGTCCTGTCCGCCGATATCCAGCACGAATTCCACACCGGGCAGGAAAAACTCCGCAGCCTTGTAATGGGCAACTGTCTCAATCTCACCGATATCTACGGATAATGCAGCCTTAAGCAAGCCTTCTCCATATCCTGTAACGGCAGAGTTTACTATTCTCGCATTACGTGGCATTATACTGTAAAGTTCCTTAAGTATTTTTATTGTTGACTGTAAAGGGCTTCCTTCATTACTTCCATAGCGGGAGAATAATATAGCACCCTCATTGTCTGTAAGCACGACCTTTGTAGTAGTTGAACCTGCATCTATGCCTAAGAAGCAATCCCCTTCGTATGCGGATAAGTCCTTAAACTTTGCTGTGTTTTTGCTGTGTCTTTCTCTAAACTCGTCATATTCATTTTTATCTATAAATAACGGCCTTAATCTTTCTACTTCCCCTTCTACCGCATTGTTTAAAACCTTCAGCCTGTCAACCAAATCCTTAAAAGAAATTTTGTTATCTCTGCTGCTGGATAACGCCGCGCCTACCGCTACGAAAAGCTGTGAATTTTCGGGAAAAATAACCTGTCCCGGTGAAAGATTGAGTGTCTCAATAAATCTTACTCTAAGCTCAGATAAGAAATACAGAGGACCGCCTAAAAAAGCCACATTGCCCTTAATAGGCCTGCCGCAGGCAAGTCCTCCGATAGTCTGGTTAACGACAGCCTGAAATACCGAAGCTGCGATATCTTCTTTTGCTGCTCCTTCATTTAAAAGAGGCTGTATATCAGTTTTTGCAAATACGCCGCACCGGGAAGCTATAGGATATATTACCTTGCAGCTTTTGGCAAGCTCATTTAGACCTTTTGCATCGGTCTTCATCAATGCAGCCATCTGGTCTATGAAAGCCCCGGTACCGCCGGCACAGGTACCGTTCATCCTCTGGTCTACCTGGCCTTCAAAATATGTTATCTTTGCATCCTCGCCGCCTAGCTCTATAGCTACATCGGTGTGGGGATAAAATTTCTCAATGGTGTTTGTACTGGCTATTACCTCCTGTATGAAAGGTATATCAAGCCATTTTGATACTGAAAGTCCGCCCGAACCTGTTGACATGATTGTAATGTCCCACTCGGGGAACTCATTATATGCATCATTAATCAAGCGCTTTATTGTATTTCTGATGTCTGAATAGTGCCTCTCATACCTGCTATATACCATTCTTTCATATTTATCAAGCACTACCAGCTTTACTGTCGTAGAACCTACATCCAATCCCAAATATAACAGATTCATCTTTTTTGACACCTGCCTTTCAGTAACAAAAATACCTCTATAAAATACAATGTCTTTCCTATATTTAACATCAATTATCGCATATGCACAATCGGCATAATGTTAAAGTCCTGTTAAAAAATATACATGGTATCTAATAAAAATAATATACTTTTAGAATTCTACCTAAATTATAATTCTTTCAAGTATACAGTCAATGAAAAACAATGCCATTATTAGTATAAATATATTGTCATTTATTCAATTTTATTATATTTGTTTAGTCTCTACAAGCTGTGCGTCCAACAACACCATATAACCCTTTTGAAGTACAGGCTGGATTGTATCTATTGCCTTGTTAATTGATTCATAATCTCCGACAGCCTCGATGATAAGAGGTAAATCTATGGCGAGCTCCACCATTTTTGAAAAGTGAATCGTGCCGTCCTGACCAAAGCCTTCGATACCTCTATAGGCAATGGCAGTATACACCCCTGCATCTTTAAGCTTTTTAATGATTGTGTCATACAGTGATTTTCCATGATGCTTTTGCGACTCGTCAAGGTATACCTTTAATAATTTCCCGTTTCTGTTTTTCATATAACCACCCCATAAATTTATATATTAAAATAGCGAACTTCATTTTTATTATATAAATTTTTATTTATTATATAGATTATAAATTCAATTAGTTAATGTAGACTAGTATTTAATTTCGACATGTTTTTGTATTTATAAATATTTAGGTGTAAAATTAGTTTATATTAGTATTTGTTAACCGCACCTGGAGGAAAAAATGAAAAAATACTTATATATAGGTTTAGGAGGAATATTAGGCAGCAATCTCAGATTCTTACTATCAGCCTTGATAGGTCAAAATCTTCAATATTCCATGCCTTTCAATACTTTGATTATTAATATCACCGGCTGCTTTCTTTTAGGATTTTTCATGACAGCCACCCGGGATTACTTAAAGCTGAGTGATAATGTAAAGCTTTTTGTATCCACGGGATTTATCGGCTCATATACCACTTTTTCAACCTTTATGGTTGAACTGAATTCTATCGTTATAAATAAGGAATTAATCCTTGCCATTGCTTATCTATTATTAAGCGTGGTTTCAGGCATGATCTTTCTTTATCTCGGAGTATTATCAGCCGGACTTTTTAATAAGCATTTTTCAAAAACAGAGGTAAGACAACCATGACTATATATAAAATATTATGTATATCCTGCGGCGGATTCTTAGGCAGCATATTAAGATATAAAATAAGCAGTATTTTTCCCAACAAATCATTTCCTGCCGGTACGGTAGCAGTTAATCTTACCGGCTCATTCTTTCTAGGAATGATATTTTCACTGAACAGTATTATAGAAATTAACCAATATCTCTTTTTATTCTTAACCTTGGGCTTTGCCGGTGCATATACCACCTTTTCCACTGCTATCTTTGAAGAACATAAGCTTTTAGAAAATAAGGAATTTAAGAAAGCAATAATATATATGACGGCCAGTATTGCACTAGGATTCATCTGTGCATCCTTGGGATATTGGTTAATAAGGCTGTTTCTAGTTTAGTCTTTCATCCAATATGTTATGTTTGTTAAAACCTTTTATGGTGTTTTGGTCTTGAGGGCAGTTTATTACAGCATCAACCGGTATATCATAACCTGAAAAAGATCTTTTAATATATATACCCGTATTTACCTTCTGATTGCCAGTCAAGTTATTATTTAATATATCAACCCTGTTTATTTTCCCCATAAGCATTATACCTGCCATATTATTGCTGCTTATAACCTTTCCTTTGTAAAAATCTATAGTATTTTTATTTATGTTAATATTTCCATGGTTAGCCGAAACAGTTGGGTCCAGCTCTATCCATATGCCGGCAGCATTTGTTGTTGCCTCCATTGGATTGGTATCTACCTTTATAATATTATCTTTTATTTTAAGATTTTCTATAGTATTACCCGATAGTGATGCTGATTTTTCTATCAAAATACCATATCTGTTGGAATCAGTTATTTCATTGCTGCTTATTGTAATATCCTTCATGCTACTTGTACCTCCGGTTACTACATGAACTGCGGCAGTCCCGGATTTTGTTATAGTGTTATTGGAACAAATAATATTTTCGCCTCCGTTGTTGAGCTGTATACCTGTTCTATTGACTCTTTCTATAATATTATTGGTTATACTTGAATTTATGGCTCCGCTCACTGCTATACTTCGGGAACCAATAGGCAAAGAATTACCATCGGTTTTTCTTATTAAATTTCTGTCTACCGTAAGATTGTTGCTTTCTCCGCCTATTAGTGATATAGTAGTAATATTTTGAGAACTCCAATCACAAAACATATTGCCGCGGATTATTACATTGTCTCTATTTATATCATTAAATTTTATTCCTTCACCGGAGGTTCCGTAAAATATATTGTTTTCAATTAAAACATTGCTTATATCCCCTTCTGCTTTGATACCTATGGAAGGCAGTTTAGAACCGGCCTTCCCGATAGTGAACCCTTTTATTGTCACATCCGATGTGCCTCTTCCTATCAATGTTATGGCAGGCTCTCCCCCTTTTGAAGTTATGGTTACCTCATTAATAGGAGAGCCTCCGACAACTCTTCCATGACCAAATCCCGGTACATCCTTTTGTATCCCTAATAGTGTCAGAGGTTTATCTATAACAATACTTTCATCGTATACTCCTGCCTTATCAACAATTATGATATCACCATCAGCTGCTGAATTTATAGCTGTCTGAATACCCCTGTAATTTGCATAAATTACTTTTGCTCCGGGATATGTCGCCCCAGGAGTTCTTTGCCTGGCTTCAAAAACAAATGTTAAATTAGCCGATGCTCCTTGATACTGACTGTCCGCCTCTAAAGGAAGATGAAATTCAAAGGAAAGATTTTCACTTTCTCCCGCAGCAACCGAACCCATGTCTACAAATCCAAGCTGGTTTAAGGGAGCTTCCGTCATTAATGTTTCTCCCCGCATGAGCTTTAAAATCAACGGATAATTACCGTCATATAATAAATTCCCTTCAATATTTGAAAGGTCAATATACATACGGTAATCAAAATCTAAAGTACCGGTGTTATTTATATTGATTTCACTGGTTTCTTCCCAGCCGGGGCCGGTAATATTTATATTAAATAATTCTGCTTTTGCCTCACCACCTGGACCTTGAATTTCAAGAGTGCCGGAAGTGAAATCACCGTTAGTAATAATATCTGAATTTGAAAACCAGGCGTAAGAATAATATCCAAAAGCTAAAACTAAAACAGCCATTATATATTGTGCAACCAACAAATTAAAGGCCTTGTTTCTCACAGTTAATCCCCTCAATTTAGAACTTGTCTTTTATTTGGGATTATAGACTTTTGGACAGACCTTTATTCAGCCAATAACAAAAACCGTTCCATATATAATGCAAAATGCGAGCTGATTAAAACAACTCGCATTTTGCTTAATAATTTATAAAAGTAAATTTGAAGAAGGAATTCCTAAATCATTGTCATAGCCTTTTCCCAGGTTTCTTTTAATTCAGAAAGCATTTTATATACTTCGTCTATCATTTCCTTATCCTTTTTAATATTAGCCTGAACCAAGCGGTATTTCATATAGTCATAAAGCGAATACAAGCCTTTTGATACTTCAAAATCCATATTGAGAGTCACCATAAGCTCACTTATGATATCCTGAGTTTTTTGAAAATATTTATTGGCTTCTTCGTAATTTTTGTCATCTATGGAAAGTTGGGCATATCTTAAGAACTTCATTGCACCTTCATACAGCATAACTAAAAGCTTTCCCCGGGATGCCATGAGCACTTCGTTATCCCGGTAAACCTGATATGCATTGGATGTCTGATTATACATATCTCCATCTCCTCTATTTTTTTAAATCAACAAAAACCCCTGCCATATCTTCCATGTTATCCAGAAGATTATTAAGTTCATCTTTGCTGAACTTCTTTATAATATTTCTATCTTTATCATAGGCGACTACCGAACCATCATCCTGCATTTCAAAGACAGCATCAATGCCGGCGGAACTAAGCCGGGAATTAAGCCGGGCTAGTTTATCTTTTATGCTCTTGTATGAAAACTGCTGCTTTTTTTCCTTTTTATCCTTATCAATTCTTGTTTTTTCAGATGCATGTACAACACCTTCCACTGTTTGCTGCTGCACATGATTAACAATAACAGGGTCAATTTTATTTAAGTTAATATTATTGACCGCCATAAATTCTACCTTCTCTCATCCACTATTATCCCTGCTATCTCCCAGAGCTTTGCCACCATATCAAGTAATTTTTCCGGCGGAATTTCCTTGACAATATCTCCTGTCGCGTCGTCAACAATTTTAACCATTATATCATTTGTTACTTCGTGAACCTGGAATTTTAGGTGAGTATTATTTTTAAAGAGTACCTTATTGACAAATTTTACTGCACCTTCTAAATCTTTATTGCTACCCGGAAATTCATGCTTGATTTCGATTTGCTCTCTTTTTACTTCCGGCACTTTTTGAGCCCCTCCGGCTATGGGCCTTACTACGGCTGCTTGGCCGTTTGAATTTACATTGTTGATATCCATGGTAATCACCTCTGCATACTTGATATTACTATATTTATCGGAAGTTTGAGTTTAAACTTTAGAGGTTTTAATACAGAGTTAGTGATATCTTGTGTTGGTTCCGAAAGATAAAAAGAAGGCTGGTTTTACAGCTTCTGATTTTAATACTTTTCTATTTATAAATATCAATCAACTTTTTTCATTTGAATAAATAACTATACTTATTTAATTATTTTTGAAATGAATTATTTAATATATCTTAACTTTTCACATAATGATTCAAATAAACTAACCAAGAATTTCTTATGAAATGGTCACTACGAATAGAGAAATTTTCTAAAAAGCAGCTAAAGCAACAAAACAATAGATTGAAAGGAGACAAATATATGGGATTATCAGTTCAGATGGTCTCCTTCCCTCTAGGATTGTATTTTAATAAATATCAAAAAAGAATGTTCGGATGTTCTGCGTCCTCAACCTGTCTCTTTTTATAGTTAGCAGTTCCTGAAGTCAATTAATCAATAAGCATATAGAACAGTTTCAAACAATCCGTTAGTGTAATGTCTTAAGGCGAATTTATAATTAGGATTAAGTTCTTTAATCAACCGCGGCAACTCATAAATATCTTCAGGTTTATGATATGCCGAAATTGCAAGCTTCGGTTTATGCTTTTGTATAATATTTTTGGCTCCAAGCAATGCATGTAATTCTGCCCCTTCGATATCCATTTTGATTAGAGTGGGTATATCTGGTTCGGTGCTAAAGAAAGAATCTAATGATATTGTTTGTACAACACTCAAAGTTGTCCCCTCTGCTCCTCGCTGTGTTTCAGCATTGCAAATTCTGGACGATGAATCGATATCCAAAGATGCAAAGAACTCAGTTGCGTAGCTCCAGCATCCTTTTTTTACAACAACAATCCTTTTATCAGATACAATATAATCTTTTTGTCTTGAAAGATTATACTTTGATATTTCAAAACCATAATACTTTTTAAAACGATTGTTCACTGATCTAATAAAATTTTGTGCAGTGTCGCCAGTAAAATATCCGCAATCAACGACTACTTCATCTTCAGTAAATTCATATCCGTTAATGCTTAAATCAAAATATTGTTTTCCGCCAGTATGAATATTATCAACTTTTACACCTTGACGTAGACAAGCAATATTTACTATAACATTTTTTGAAATATTATCTTCAAAAAAATTATATGACCATTCGTATCCTTTCAAATGTCCTGACAGAAACGAATCAGAAAAACCTGACATTTCCTTTATGTATAAATCACTATGGGAGATTTTATAATCATCATAATTTAATATCAACTCTTCTTTTATTCCTATATTCATTAATTTTTGTATTATTTCTTTTTCAAACATGGGATTTTTAACAGATACTACGACAAAAGCATCAGAATACTCAGATTTTAACTTTTCAGGACTTATTATAGGCAATGTAATAGTATTGCCATGAACAACAACATCAATATTACCAGTTTTATTCGAATCACAAAATGCGACAACATTAAACCCAAAATTAAGACAAGAATTGCAAGCCGCAACTCCGTGTTCACCCGCACCATAAAACACTGCTTTTGGAGACTTGTAATCATGAAATCTTCTTGTTTTATTTGATTGTGATTTTTTGTTCACATTATCAATAAAATTAGACATGATAAACCTCACTTTCATAGATTAAATACGTTCCCAAACTGTTTGTTTACTCCAAAACTCAAACTCATTCAAGTATATTTCCTTATGAATGTTTCGAGTTCGAGTATGAATTTGATAAGCGGTTTAGTATTATTGCCGACGATTTCAATGCTGTTATCGGCAATTTCAATGCTATTATTAATCTTATAAAAATCGGTTACTTGATATTGAAATTCTGACATCAAGCTGTCTGATGCATAATAATCAAACACACCGCTCTTATCGCCGATAACTCTTGGTTTGTTAAATTTTTTATTTTGAACCGCATTTGTAAGCCACTCTGAAATTTTGTTGCAAAAATCTGACTTTAGTTCTTGTGGAACAAGTTCTGACTCAAAAACCTGTGTTGTACTTTTAAATCTTACAATTCTAACTAGAAACAACAATTTTTGAACATCATCCTCGCAAGAGATAGCAGTCGGCAAATAATCATAAATCGTTTTAGCATAACGGTTAAGGATAAATATTTCGTTATCCATGCTGATATATCCACATTTTTGCAACAAAAAATATCTCAATTTCTCACACAGTGATTCAAAATGAACTAATCGGGAATTTCTCATCACCGACTGGAATGCAAGACTTGTTTTTGAAATATAGTAATTATGCAAAGGTTTGGCAAGTATTCCTACACGGTCAGTAACATTAAGTATATCCAACATCAGCGCAAGAAAAGAATAGGAATATTCTAAGAAATATTTTAAGTAGTTATAATGTGATAACTTTGACAGTATTCTAAAAGAAATTAAATGTCCCCACATTTCGCGGTAAAATGAATAAAAAAGACTAAATTTGTCACTGTATTCCTGCGGCGTAGAAATAACAACGCTTTGCTGCAAAAAGAATTTGTTTAGTAACTCACCTGATACAGCGTCTGTATATTTACTAGTACAGCTCACAATATCAAGCTTATTTTCTTGCTGAAATGCAAGCATGTGTGACATAAATTCAGGTTCAAAAGTATCATCGGCACAAATGTAAGTAAAATAGTTATTAATGTTTTGCTTTAAACCCGCTTCACGTGCCAAAAACAGATATGTATTTAAAGGATTGTTGTAAACACACTGATATGTTTTAATACGCGGTTCTTTTGCGGCATATTTTTGAATAATTTCCCAAGTTGCGCCGTCATCGGTACTCCCATTCTCGAATAAGTGCCACTCCCAATTTTGGTGAGTCTGTGCCAAAACCGATTGTATTGTTCGCTCAATAGTTTTAGATGCATTGTATGCGTGAGTTTCAATAATAATTTTTTTTGACAACATTATAATTGCTCCCTATATATGTTTTTGTTAACTCGTATTTTTTTAAGTTCTTCAGGAGTAAGTTGAATTGCCGGAACAAAACGTTCGCTTTCATCATGTATTCCGTTACAATACATACAAGCATTAAAACAATCCTTTTCATACCAACCTTTGATTATTTCTTTTTTGTCTTTATTTGAAGCAGAGGTATCGTACATATCAATCCACCCGTCGCTTGTATCAAAACCGTGTTCATTAAATATACGAACAGAAGGGCAAAAAAACAGACAACCACCTATTACTTCGACGACCCCCATTAGCTTTTGCGCCCAAGCACATTTTTGAAATAAATCCTTGCTCTCCTTCTTCGTGCGTTTTTTGTCATAATCGCCATATAAATCAACCCAACCACCAAAATATAAATTTTGAGAATAATCTTTTATAGTGCAGCGTATATTTTTGATTTTTAACAGCGCTGATATCTCATTGACTTTTGACGATTTTCCTGGACCATAATCATCAACAATAATATGTATTTTATTTTCAAATCGACTTAATACAAACAACAGTTTCTCATCCGGAATAAAACCGCCATTCGTGATTAAAGGGACTTCAATATTAATTCTATCTAAATATTTCAAAATATGGTTAAGAACTGCCGGTAATCCTTTATATAGTAAAGGTTCGCCGCCCTCAATGGCAAAATAATTTATTCCATCTATAATAGAAAACAATTTATCTATCTCGGAAATTAGGAATTCGGGAGTTGGGTTATATGGTTTTTCATATTCAACGGCACGAACGCAACAATCTCTACATTTCAGATTACAAATGAAATGCGTATGCAATGAAATTCTTTGAATTGTAAGTTTATTATTGTTCATTATTACACCTCAGTTTGAAAAATGTTAATATTAGCATAGTTTCGTTTATTTCAATTGTTCCGCAGCCGGAAATCTTAAACTTATATCGTTTGTTCCCTGATGTCCTGAGCAGTAATCGCAGGCATACAAGTAATTAGCTTCAATGATTGAGCGTATTTTGCTTCTTTTATCTTCTCTTGATGTACTTATATCAAACAAATCGATATAATCATTTTTAAAATCGGGAATCAAGCCAAGCTCATGACCACGTTGAGAGCGTGAACACCAGTGAAGTTTTCCGTCTCTTGTTCGCCAATTGCCGCACATATCGCGAGTAACGGCACAGTTGTGAAAAATATCTGTCAGCTCACTTTCTGCTCGTCCGTGAGCTTTCCATTCGCCGAAGTCTACCCAACCGCCGAACGATTGGTTTTCGCCATGATATTTTTCAATTTTGAGCTTTGCTCCGACTTGTTGTAATTGCTTGATAACGGCTTCCTCCTTTTCAGGATTTATACCATATCTTGAAACCTGAACGATCATTCTTTCACCATACTTGTTCAAAACATCAATAAGTTTTTCGGATGGCATAACAGTACAGTTTGTAAAAAGCATAAATCTATTGAATTTGTTAGAAAATTCAAATGCCGTTTCTGTCATTTCGGCAAGCTGCGGATGCAAAAACGGCTCGCCGCCGCCCGATAAATGCAAAGTATCCACGCAGTCAACCGTTTCACACAATGCGTCAAGTATTCTTCTTTCATCTTCGATTGTCATATCTGTGAAAGGTTTGCTTGTGGGGATATATTCACAACATAATTTGCATCGTAAATTACAACGTGTTGTAATGATAAGCGTCACTTTCGATAAAATTAAATTCATAATAAATACCTGCTCACCCATTCCTTTTCAAATTTTAATATAAACCCGCCGCCAAGAAACTCATCCAGATTTTTATGGATTTCTTTTTTCATAAATTCAAGCGGTTCATTACAGTTGGTCAGTTTAAATTTATTGATTTTCTCAATCATACTGAGCATATATGACCACTCACTATATCTGGCGAGCGGAATCAGCGAAGGCAAATGTTCGGCAATATATAAAGTCCGTTCATTATATGCTTTCAGATACTCGAACAACTGCTCCGAGTTCAGCAAATGGTGCTTTGTAGCAGCATTTGAATTGTTACCGTCGTGCCTGTAAAACGTATATTTCGGCAAGCCATAAGCAACAACCCTTTTAGCGTTGACGAAATATTTATAAGTCGTTGACACATCGTCATATTTACCGGTTTCCAAAAATGTCCCTTTATTAAACAAATCTCGCCTCACCATCTTTGTCGGCATAGCGCAGTTATAAAGTTTGCGCCAAATAAAGTTTTCCATGGCGGTTTCGGTACTCATTATATGCAGCTCATCATATTCATAAATGCCGTTTGGAGATACATTTCCGTTTTCTTCCTTTCTAGAACCGCAAGTTGCAATATCAGCATTGTGAGTCTTTGCAAGGTTGTACAGAAACTCTAAAAAATCCGTCTCACAATAATCATCATCATCGATAAATGCTATATAGTCACCGCTTGCAATATCGAGACCCGCATTTCTTCCGCTGCCGATATTACCGCCTGTACGGTGAATAACCCTAATGCGGCTATCTTTCTTTGAGTAGTCATCTGCAATTTTCCCACTGCTATCCGTACTGCCGTTATCAATTATAATAAACTCGAAGTCGATGAGAGTCTGTGCGAGCACGCTCTCAATGGCTCGCGGCACAAAAGCTTCACGGTTATAGGTCAACATAATAACACTTATTTTCGTTATTCCCATACTTTCCACGGAACGTTTTTCCCATTCCATATCCTCTCAAGAATATTCAAATCACTGAGGGTGTCCATGCACTTCCAAAATCCCTCATGCGGATATACGCCGAGCTTGCCGTCACGGACAATTGCTTCGAAAGGGGCGAATTCTAACGGTTCATTCTTACCAAGATACTTGAACAATTCAGGTTCAGCGACCATAAATCCGGCATTTATATATTTGCTTTTCCTTTTTTCGTTGAAAGCAGATACCCTTTTATTTCCGTCAAAGTCAACCTCTCCGAAACGCCCCTGCGGTTGTATAGCCGTTATTGTAACAACATTGTTGGTGTTTTTGTGCTGCTCAACCAATGCATTCAAGTCAACGTCACTCACCCCGTCGCCATATGTAAGCATAAAACTATCGTTGCCGATATACTTCTCAATATTCTTGATTCTAAGTCCGGTTTGCACGTCATGACCTGTATCCGCAAGTGTGATAGACCAGTCTTCAACAGCACTATGAACAACTTTTATGTCATTTCCGCTTGCCAAGGTTCTGAGGGTGATATCGGACGATCGCAGCCAATAGTTATAAAAATATTCTTTTATAATATAGCCTTTGTACCCAAGGCAAATGATGAATTCCTTATGACCAAACGAATAGTAATATTTCATTATATGCCAAAGGATAGGCATTCCGCCGATTTCTATCATAGGTTTCGGTAAAACACGCGTTTCCTCGGATAAGCGAGTGCCGTACCCACCAGCAAGAATTACAACTTTCAATCTATTATCCTCCTAACGTTTTTTTCTTGCAGTAATTGTAAATTTCATATCCGGCCGTACCGTCGGGATTTACGACAAAATCTTCATATATCTGCAACTGCAGCAGCCTGTATTCCTCTGATTCCGGATATTCTTCCGTATGCGTAATGTAATGGATAAAATTATCTAAAAAGTTATCAAAATGAGTATTATTGACCATATCCTCTTCGGAAAAATTGTCCCACCAAATGCAGAACGGTGTGTTGTGGACATTTGCCCCCTTTGCGAATTTCATATTTTTTATGCGCTGAGATAATTGTTCGTCAAAAGTAACCGAATTACTGTGTTTTGGATTATCTAACGCACAATCAACGGCATTTATCGAAAACGGCTTCCCCGTTGCCAAATACATAAACATAATGGAACTCTTATCGGTAAGAAGACCATCACTCCAAGCTATGGCTCTGTGCAAATCCGGCGTATCATCAAAAACACCTATTTTGTTTTCTTTGAATTCATTTTCTATTTCTAAGTAATTGTCAAGTAAACTTCGGCGCATTGAGCGAAAAGTACTGCTCATAAGCGGATGCGGTCTCCACCACAACGCAATATCATCACGATTAGTTAGAGCTTTAAAAGTCGTCCGCAATTTATCCAAATATTTCTCTCCACCATTTTTCAGATTAAGCATACTTGACAGGCTTGTACAAAACAGCAGTATTTTTTTGTCATTTATAAGCGTTGCCCAATCATCAGGCAGAACACAATTCTCACGTATCGTGCTAATGACTTTATCGAATTTCGGACTCCCTAGCGCAACTGCTCTTTCTTCTTGCGGTTGCCTGTATTGTATGTTTTTACAGCGCAAGTCAGTTGAGAGAATATATTTTGTACGTTCTGCTTGCTCGCGTTGATGGAATAACATTAAATCGCAGTTTAAATAAAAAGGTAATATAATGCGTTTTTCCGGATCCGTATATTTTTGTGGGTTGCTCAAGTGATTGTACGACACACCATATGAAATATATACAAGCAAATCGGTAAAATCTTTCAGTCTATTGCTGTAATAATTGGGATGAACAGTTGTTACATAATTGTTACCGTCATATGGATTATGTATAAAAATAACTTCGGGATGACGAGCCGCAACATCATATTTGCGCCAATCTATAACCTCTATGTTCGACGGATATTTATCACCATCGTAGTGCGCGGCAAAAACAGTGCCGTCGGCATTTTTTTCAAACCAAGGAATTGGTACGCAATAAGCATTGCAGCTCGGGTCAGATTTTGCAGTCAAGTAAATGCTTTCAAATGAATCCCACATAGACAACTGATAAGGGAAGAATACAACCTCAATTTTATTTGGTTTCAACTCATCTCTGACATAACTCTCAATTTTTTTTAAATATTTATGAAGTACATCTTCTCCAATTCTCCTATTGTTTGCCTTGAACAGCAATTCGCAATATTCTTGTAACAGTACAACTGTTTGCGTACCCTTACCCTCCATTTTCTCAATAAAATTACAAACAGCGCTCGCTCCTTCTTTACAGTCCTCATATAAACCCGAACGTTGTGCTTCTTTAATTGTTCGAAGTAATTCTAATATCTGTTGCTGGTGGTATTTTCTCATTTTCCTTCATTCTCCCTGCCAATCTTCAAACATAACTTTAAAGAGTATTATTTATATTCTCCATTCTTCGACAATTATTTTTTACATTCACATGAATGCAAAAAAGCCTTATACCTATATTTCGGTATAATTCTTAATATAATTAGGTTTTATAAAAAATTAACTTCGACAATATTATTATTTATTGTCGAAGTTAATTCATTTAAACTTCTAACGAAATTGAATATTCTGAATCAAAATCTCGCATTTACTTTTTAATGTTTTTAACTTATCAACTATTTCTTTATTATTTATCTTTTCAATTGACCAGTTTACATAGGAAAGTATTTCATTTATATTATAACTCGAAGGTGTGTTCATATTTAATGCTTTTTCGAAATAGATTATTGCATTGTTAGTATCCTTTAATCTATAATAGCTATATCCCAACGAAGCTAATATACCCCCCTTGTATTTATTATCATTGCTATTATTTTTAATGTAGTATTGATACTCTTCTATTGCAAAATTAAACAATCCATTTGCTTTTAAAACATTACCGATATCCAAGGAGATATCTTTTTTAAAATATCTCTTTAATCCCACATATTTATTTAATACCTCATGTTCATTTAATGTAATAAGTTCATCCAATACCATAATGTAGTCTTCTTTGTCTTCATATATAAATTCCGTTAGATTATTTTCGGAATAATTATCTAGTATCCTCTTGAATGATGGCCCTACTTTCTTAGCCAATTCAAGCATATTATCCGTGTTATTACTGCATATAGCAGAAATGACAGAAAATATGACATTGCTAATACTATCCTCACTATAGCATTGGTAAAACATTTCATAAGCTTTATCATATTTTCTATTTGAAAGCATTGTATACATAATTGCTGCATCTTGTTTCCCGAATTTTTTTATACGTATGTTATTGTAATAAGCAAGCATTATTCCTGATTTTTGATTTATCAAAGCATCCACTAAAAAGTCCATGTCTTTTTCATTATTGATATCATAAATACTGTTTAATAATACAATGCTATCTTCTTGACTTTCATGTTTGATTAATTTTATTAATCCAATTAAGGCTTCAAAAAAATACTTTTTAAATCTCAAGGACTTCACAAAACTATCTAGAGCACCGGTATAATCATTTTTAATGAAACTTATCTCACCAATTTTATAATGTATATCATATATTACAGATGGAACAAAATTAATGTCTCGTGCATTATAATTGTTTTGCACTTCAATCACTTTTCTATAACTATCAACTGCAATATCATACCTTTTAATATTTATATTGTACCAGGCATCAAAGAAATAGCATGCGGGATGATAAGAAAATTTATCCTTAGACTCATCGATATATTGTTTAATCTCTCTTTCTGGACGCTCCAGGGTAAACATTGAATACAATAAATTCTGATACATCTTTATCAGCGAAAAAAATGGTTCATTATTACTTTTTTCTATAGCTGCTTTGGAATATTCCTCTGCTTGTTCATATTGTTCCATTGCATAATAGCATTCACTTATGTAATAAGCAGTACGATAGTCAAATTGTCCTTTTTCCTCCTGTTCTAAAAGCAGTTTTAGATTCCTTTTACCCTTTATTTTCATAAAATCCCGGTCATATCCTGTATGATAAATAACCAATGCGTTTCTTTCAACCTTCTTAGCCTCTATTGTACCTGATAACTTTGATAAAACTTCATGAATCTTATTCTTGTATGATATTTGTTTTTTATTTCTGAATATCCTGAGGTGTATCGTTTCATCTATGATATCACCATTTTTATCTATGTTTATCATGGTGCAGGCAAGACCATCAACATTTTCATCGGCCGATTCTAAAATTTGAGGGATATTTTGAGACAGTTGATAATCGAAATATTCATCGGCATCCAGAAAGATAATCCAATCCCCCTTTGCTTCCTTTATGGCATAATTTTTCGCAGATGCAAAATCATTATCCCATTTATAGAAAAACACTTTACATCCATTTTTTTTCGCTATATCTACAGTTCTGTCCGTAGAACCTGTATCCACTACGATTATTTCATTTACAATATCTTTATAGCTGTTTATGCATCTCTCAATATTATCTTCCTCGTTTTTTACAATCATGCATGCCGATATGCTTATCATCCTAATCCCCCTATTATATTCTCAACCTGTAATACTATTTATATAAAAAGGCCGGAGTCATACTCCGGCCTTTTAAGTTCATACTATCTCAATAATTGAAGCACGTTTTGCGGCTGTTGGTTAGCCTGTGCAAGCATAGCCTGAGCAGCTTGAGCAAGAATATTGTTCTTGCTGTATTCTGACATTTCTGCTGCCATGTCCACGTCGCGGATACGTGATTCTGCTGCACTTAAGTTTTCTGAAGAAGTTCCCAAGTTGTTAATTGTATGTTCAAGCCTGTTCTGGTAAGCACCAAGCTGAGCTCTCTGAGCTGAAACTTTTTCTATAGCGGAGTTTATTGAAGTTATTGCTGCTGTTGCACTTTCTGCATCAGATACGTCAACAGCATCGCTTCCCTTCCTGATACCTAATGATGATGCATCCATTTTACCTATTCCAACCAGCATATTCTGACCGGAATTTGCTCCTATCTGGAAACTAAGAGCTTTTGAAACATCAGTTTCTGCATCTTCCATTGCAAACAAGCTTACAGTAATGCTTTCACCGATTTTCATATCCATTAAATCATTACCGCCAGCAATTGCAAACTGCAAAGTAGCCCCATTAAAAGTGAGTTGATTTAGGCCAGTAATCGATGCAGTCGTCATACCAAGGCCGTTTGGATCACCAATATGAAAATTACTTACAGTTAATGTAGAAGCGCCTACAGTTCCATTCGTACGTGTTATAATAATAGTTCCTGATTTATTTATAAGATCCTTGTCTGATATTGTTATATCTCCAGTTATATTTAATGAACTATTATTTTGATATGTTACTTTCCCGTCAACTTTAGCTTTCAATCCAACTTTGTCGCCGTTTAAAAGCTTCTGAGTATTGAATTCGGTTGTATTTGCTATCCTGTCAACCTCGTCTGCCAGCTGGTTCAATTCCTTCTGAATTTCAGTTCTGTCAACGCCAACATTTGTATCGTTGGATGCCTGTACGGCAAGTTCCCTCATTCTCTGGAGTATGCTGTGAGTTTCGTTTAAAGCACCTTCTGCAGTCTGGATTAATGAAATACCATCCTGTGCGTTGTTAGCAGCCTGGTCTAAGCCTGCTATCTGGCCTCTCATTTTTTCTGATATTGCAAGACCTGCTGCGTCGTCTCCAGCCCTGTTTATTCTAAGACCTGAGGAAAGCTTCTCCATGGATTTTGTAGCTCTGCTGTTGTTAGCATTAAGCATTCTTGATGAGTTCATCGCATTAAGATTGTGATTAATAATCATTGTATTTTTCCCTCCTTGAAATTTAAGGTGAACATCCTTTTTCACCGTTTATTGAATGATTGCAATTCAAATCACTCGGCCGCCTGATTCAAATTACATTTTCATTTTATACTAATATATCGTATTTATTTTTGCTAACTTTATAGAATTTATCGAAAATCATATTTTTTTGTTTAAAAAGTCATAACTACCATAGGCGCTGTTATTATAGTTTTTGTTGGCATTGGCCGCACGCTTGAAGGAATCCATTTCTTTTTTAAGCTCCATTTTTTTAAGGTCTGTCATTTCGTCAAGGATACGCTGGTATTTTTCCGTTTCAAGCTCATTGCATATGTTTTTGAATTCCTCTTTAGTGCAGCTTATGGTTTTAACATGCTCTATAACCTGCTCTCTTTCAAGTATAAGCCTGTCAAGATTATCATAATCTCCGTTATCAAGGGCGGCAATTAAGGTTTTTGTGACTCCGGTATATGTTTCAAGAGCCTCTTTTAAACCTTCCATTATTAATTTCCTCCTAGCATGGAGTACAACCAGTTAGACTGGCTGTTTAACTTCTGCATTGCAGCTTCAAGCTTTGAAAACTTGTTGTAATAGCTTGTTTCTTTCGCATATAGTTTTTTGCTCAATTCCGTTATCTTTCTGTTTTGTCCTACAAGCTGGTCATATAAATCATTGCTGAGCTCCGAGCCGTCACCTTTCATGCCGGCAATTTCCACCAGTATACCCTTTTGCCCGCTGGAGCTTCTGGTAGTCCTGGTATAATCCTTCAATATATCATTTACACGCTGGAATATTCCTACCTGGCTGTACCTGTCCTTGTCGGTTCTGTGGTCGGGGTCATAGCTTATATTGCTGTTTTGAGCAAAAAAATTTATTACCTGTACTCCCTTAGTTTCAAGGGCGCTTTTTAATTTGCTCTCGGTTATAATTATCTTTCCGCCTTCGCTGTAATTACTGCTTGTAGATATGCCCAGATCGGTTAAATAAACACCCGCCCCTTTTACGGTATCGTAAAATGCGCTTCTTAAATTATACAGCATGTTTTCAAGACTGGAATCGTTACGAAGAAGTCCTTCCTTTGCCTTCGCCTCCCACTTCTCTATCTGTTCTTCGGTCATAGCCGATTTCTGTTCGTCGGTTAAGGGCGTATACTCGGAATCCTTCTTTTCGTTAAGCTTTGTCTGTATATTTTCTATTACTTCATTATACTTGTCTATAAAGGATTTAATTTTATTGTAAGCCCCGTCCACATCTGTAGTCATAGTAAGGGTTGCCGAACTCTTATTGGAGGTAGTTCCGCTAAGAAGACTGTAGGTAATTCCGTTAATGGTAAAATTGTTGCTGGATCTTATGACCGAAACCTCATTCCCTCCCGGTTCCTTTATGGTAACTTCTGCGTTGGTGCCGTTTACTATTGTGGCGGTACCAAAAAGGCTGGATAAAAAGCTGCCTTCCGTATCTATGGTAGTTGAAGGGTCAAATTTTTGTGACGCACCGGTGGTCAAAGAATACATTTCAAACTTTTTGGTCAGCTCGTTGTATTTTACGTCCACCTCTGCAGTTGATGATATGTCCCTCATTATATCGGCAACGGAGCGGTCTTTATCGGCTCCGCTAAAGTCATAAGATATTTCCTTGCCGTTTATTTCAAAGGATACCTCACCAGTTACAAGGCTTGACATCTTTGTGGAGGTGCCCATATCCACGTCGATACTCATGCTTGAATAGCCCATGGCATAAAGAGCTGCACCGCTTACATTTATGTAGCTGGGGCTGCCGGAATTGCTGGAATCATAAAGTTGAATTCTGGTGCCATCCGGTGACAACCCTGCCTGAATTTTACTTGAAATATCTTCTGTTCCTCCGCCACTTGATTCTGCCGCCACCATTGCATTATTAATTGCCGTAAAAAGTTCATTAGAGGAATATGTTCCCGGATCTATTGTCACAATATAACTGTCACTTCCGATAGTTATGGTAAGCTTATTATTGCTGCTGTTTATTGCAGTATTAAAAATCATACTGTTTCCGGTAACCGTATTTCCCGTAACTTCCAGATCATTGCCACTAGCTGCGACGAAATTAATTCTTGAGCCGTCGGAGCTTACGGTTATTTCGGTATCGCTTATACCTTTTTGCTGCATCTGGTATTGTATCTGTTTTAATAAGTCGGTGCTCTCTGTTCCCGTACCGTCAAAGGTGCCGTATTCCCCTGCCTCCAGCTTTATATCATATGTTTTGTCGTTTAATTTAATGGTTATGGAATCATTGACACCCGCTTCTATTTTAAGAGATGCAAAAGAATTGTCCGCTTCTCTCACGTTTATAAGCTTATCGCTTTTGTATGAGGCCTTTGTGGCCACTACTATATTTGTGAGGGAATAGGTGCCCGCCTGGGCGCCGGCGCCGCCTGTAGCTGTTGCCACGTTGGGCGAATCGGAAGTTATTTTAAGAAGCGAATAGCCGGTTGATGACAGGGCGTAGGTGTCGGATTTTAGTACGTCAAAATAGGTGCTCTTTAATTCATTGATGTCATCCATTATGCTGCGGTATGCTTCCTGCTTCCACAGCGTCAGTTGCTGTTGCTGCTTTAGTTTGTCCATCTTTATATTTTCAGCTTTCATCATCTGCTGTACAAGGCTGTCCACATCAAGGCCCGTGGCCAATCCCGTAAGCCTTATCATATCGCTGGCTTTTGTTGTAAAACTCATAATTTCCACCGCCTTTAATAAGGATAACTAATCCTCTTTTTTGATTAATTCTTTTATATCAAGCTCTCTGGTATTAAGAGCGCTCTTATTTTCGTCTCTGATTTCCTCGAATATTTCTTTTCTATATATTTTAACGTCTCTTGGAGCCTCGACTCCTATTTTGACGCTGCCGTCCCTGGCTTCTATTATTATGATTTCAATATTGCCGTTTATAATAAGGCTTTGATTTTGTTTTCTCGTTACAACCAGCATACGTTATTCCTTCTTTGCAAAGTATTTGATTATATGCTTTGTAGTATATTTTGAATTATTCAAAACGATCTGTTTGCCTCTTTTGGTCTTTGTATTTAAAATAATAGGCCCTATTAAATTAGCTGTCATTTTATCCTGCGATAAAGTAACTATAGAATAGATAAAGATATCGGATAAGTCATTATCCTGAAGGGTTATAAGCTCTTCATCATCAATATCAACCTGATACCCTTCCTCTACCTCCCAGGGGCTTATAACTATAAAGGCAATTTCCTGACTGTCTGCCGACTGCAGGCATTTAAAAGAGCTTTCTCCCTCGATATCAACCAATATAAATTTTTTTACATCCTCAAGGCCAAGGAGGCCTTCCTCAAAATATATGATATCTTCGTCGGCAGCTTCAATTTGCCCGAAAAATTTAGAATCAATGACCATTTATTTCACCTTCTATTTAAGAAAACTTAAAAGACTTTGCTGCAATATTTGAGAACCAACCATTAAAGCATATTCGTGTGTGGCCAGTGCGACACTAACCAGCATGGACATCTCGGCAATATCAATATCCGCGGTTTTGGCCAAAACTTCCGTCATATTCTCGTTTTCTACTGCGTTTTTAGCGGAGGCCGCATCCATCCTGTTCTGCTTTGCCCCTATCTGTGCTCTCAATCTGGCTATATTGTCCCTTGCTGCGGTTATCTTATCCAAAAATGAAAACTCCGGGCTGTCCGATGAAAGATTTTCTTTCTTTGCCGGATCCGTCATGGCCTCCATCAATTTTTCAAATGTTTTGCTCAAGCTCTCGGCAGTATCCGTAGTAGGGTCATAAGAGGGATCTGCCTCATCCAAATCGTTAGCCGTCAGCAAAATATCATAGGCTGTTGTGTTTATGCTTACGGTAACCCCGGGGGATATTTCCTTGCATAGAAGGTTTTGATCTCCGGTGTTTAAAAGCTTTCCTGTTACTCCGGTGCTGTTTTTTTCAACTGCAATGGGCTTTTCGGTGGTCTTGTACCCCGCAAAAATATAGCTTCCATTGTAGTTGGCATTGAGCATATCTCCGATACCTTCTATACATTCTTGTATTTCGGCTTTGTATGCAAACATTTCCGTTTCCGAATTTGTTCCGTTGGCTGCCGCATTGATCTGCGAGTATATCCTTTTTAAATATTCGCTTACTTTATCCAGCGCCTCGTCCGATGTGTTTATCCAGTTTATTGCTTCATCTATATTTTCCCCATACTGCTTGTTCCTGGTTATGGAATCACTAATATTTAAGGTTCTGGAAACTCCAAAGGGGTCATCCGAAGGCCTGAGGAGCTTTTGCCCAGACGACTGCTGCTCCTGAAGCTTGCTTAAATATTCCATATTTTGATTCAGGCTTTTTAAATAAGTCCTTACTTTATAGCTATTGGTAACTCTCATTATAAAACCTCCTATCTTACCAGATTTATTACGGTTTCAAGAAGCTTATCCACAACGGATATAGCGTTAAATGCCGCATTCAGCGAATGCTGGAACTGAATTAAATTTACCGTTTCTTCATCGGTGGAAACTCCGGATATGGAATCCCTTCTTGCCATCAGCTGACTTACAAGCTCGTTCTCGCCGGCTGTCATATTTTTGGATTCTTCGGCATAAGATCCTATTTTCAATATAAGGTCTTCATAGAATCCGCTTACAGTAACTTTGTTGCTTGCGGTATCCGAGCTTACAAGATTCCCGAAATTTATCAGGTTTCCGCTCCCGTCCAGTTCATAATTTATATAGTCCCTTACCGTACCCGGGGGCACATTAGTGAGTATATTTTCGATATCCAGCTTCACATCCCTTAACTGGGCCAAGGCCAGAGCTCTCCTGGTATCCGCAGTATCAGTGAAGGGCTCGCCGTAGCTTGGTCCTAATTGCATGCCTGCCCTCAGTTTTTCTGCATTAGTAAGCAAATCCTGATTTATTGTTATATTTCCCGCCGTAATATTATCCTCCACCCAATCTGCAGGGTCAGTGCTTCCGTTGGTAAACACCGGCAGGTATTCCGGGTCCCCCGGCTGGTAATATACATAATTTCCTGAAGCGTCAAGGCCTACGTTATGTATAAGGTTCACCGACGCCGCTATTGACCTTGCCATGGCATCCAGTCTGTCCTTATAATTATCGATTTCATTTCCCACCGCATAATACCCGGCTATGGTGCCGCCTTTTTGTGTATGCTCCATGCAATGGATAAGCGATTCCTTAACACCGTCACCGTCAGTATCCTCTTCGTAATGCCAGTCAAGGTGATCATCTGCCTCATAATACTCCAAAGTCGCAAACCTTGCTTCACTATAAATAACAAAATTATGATTATCCGCCTGTTCTCCGGTAGATATGGTGATTTTACCATATTGTCCATATGTAACGGTTATGTCCATCATTTTTGACAACTCATCCAACAGCAAATCCCTTTTATCCAGAAGGTCATTAGGAGAGCCTCCCGTCAATTCGGCCCGCACAATTTGCTTTGTCAAATCGTCAATCTGCTTTAAATTCGAATTGAACGTATCTATCTTCTGTGAAGCTAACGTTTTGCTTACTGTCTGCAGTTTTGTCAACTGGCTATAAATATGATTCATTTCGTTTGTAAGGGAAAGAGAGCTTTCAACGACGTAAGTCTTGGAATTCAGGTTATGGGGATTGTTGACAAGGTCCTGCCATGAATTCCACATTTCAGTCAGCAGCTCGGAAGTACTTGATATACCGTCGGTTTCGGTGGATGGTTCCATGGTTATGGCTTCAATCTGCGTCATGAACTCATCCCTGGCTTCATATTTCCCCAAATTGGCATTCTCGTCCCTTATCTGAACATCCAGATACATGTCCCTTATTCTTGATACCCCTCTTATATCCACACCTGTGCCTAAATAATGCTTACCTGACATGGTGTAAAGATCCAGAGCTCTTGATGTGGCCATGTCCACTCTTTGCCTTGTATACCCTTCGGTGTCCGCATTTGCTATATTATGTGTAGTCGTAGTTATGGCCGCCTGCTTTGTATTAACCGTCTTTTTCAACAATCCTAATGTACCGAATAATCCTGACATTTAAAAACCTCCCTGTTTTCTCCTTTGTGCACTTATTAAAGGCCTGTTATATATTTCTATCAAGCATTGCACTTGAGGTTGATTTCTTATTTATGCTTCCATTCTGGCCGTATACGCTAGTACCGGACGGTGCTGCCGTGCTTATGGCCGCTTTAACAAAATTCAATGATTGATTTATAAGTCTCCTGTTCATATCATTTATCTTTTGTATATTTTTGACTATATCCTTAAAATCCGCCGCCAATGTTTCCAGTTCAGCCTTTTCGCTGCCTTCATGGAGAGATATAATTTCTGACAATGTTTTATCGCCGCATTTTTGGATCCGGGTGATTTCCAGATCATCTATCTTTAATTTAAGCTCTTCTTTTTTCTTTGCCGCACCCTGAAGCCTTTGCATGTCATCGCTTATGACGGCGGCTTTTTCTTCATTTAATATATCGAGCATGTCTTTAAGACACTTTTTTTCTTCTTCTAAAAGGTTAATAAGCTCCATATCACATACCTTCTTTCATGGCATTAAGCATCTTTAAAGCTAAGTCTTCGGCAGATACATTATATGTTCCTTTTTGTATTTTTGCCTTTATTTCATTTACCTTCTCCAGCCTTACATCTGGGATTTCCCTTGCTGCTGATATGTATTTTGCAATCTCATGGCCTGCAAGAGAAATTTCTATGCTGTCAGATCTTTTGCCTGCACTTTTTTCCATGCCCGATTTAATTTTATTGCTGTTATATGCTTTAAGGGCTTCAATTCTGTTATTGCTCGTAATCTTCATAATACCACCGCCTATTAATGGTTAGTAACTTTTTTCATTTATTATTTCGGTATTAATGATTTAAACTTTAGTTAAAAGACTCAATTAAAACATCGGCAGAATTTACGGCAAAGAAAAAAAGACATGCTTCCATGCCTTATTAATTCCGAAGATTTTTAACCCTCTCAACGTTGCTTATGATATTAGTGATTCTTATACCAAAGTTTTCATTAACTACAACAACTTCACCCTCGGCTACCTTTTTACCGTTAATCAGTATTTCCACCGGTTCTTCCACCAGCTTGTCAAGCTCTATAAGAGAGCCGGTATTAAGTTCCAGTATTTCCTTTATTGTTTTTCTTGTCCTTCCCAGTATTACGGAAACTTCAATAGGAACATCCAATATGAGATCTATGTTTTTAGGCATAGCCTGTCCTTTTGGCGCTTCAAAGGGCATAAACTGCGCTTTGTGCACCGGAACCTCTTCCTCGGTACTCACCTTTGTATCCACCACCTGCTCCACAACAGGCTGTGACTGGGGCTCTTTAGAATCTTCTTTGTAAGTTGCCGTCATAGCTTCTATTATGCTTCTTCCTGTTTCTACAGGCAGTATCTGCATTATTTCACTGTCGATTAAATTACCGACAGTCAGCCTGAAGGCTACCTGGATTATCTTTTCATCTTCGCTCATGGTATTGCTTAATTTCTGGGCATTATCATCCCATAATATTGCGTTGGGAGGAGTTATATTTACTTCACGGCTGAACATGGTTGCCATGGAAGTGGCCGCCGAACCTATCATCTGATTCATGGCCTCGGATACCGCACTCATGTGTATCTCGCTTAATTCTCCTCCTGCGTATACACCGCTTCCTCCCATCATTAAGTCAGCGATTACTGCGGCATCGGGAACTTTAAGTACCAAAAGGTTCGCGCCGCCTAAGCCTGATGAGAATTTAACTTCTATGGCAATGTTAGGCACCTGAAAGGATTCTTTCATTTTTCGAAGAGTTGTCAATGAAACCTTGGGCGTAGTTATACTTACCGCCTGGTTAATCAATATCGAAAGGGTTGTTGAAGCAGAACCCATGCATATATTGCCTATTTCTCCAAGTAAGTCTTTATCGGCAGCGTCCAGGTCCTCTTCTTCAGGGACAGCACTTTCAGCCGCTCCGCTCAACAATGCATCTATCTCTTCCTGGGATAAAAAATCATTACTCATACTCTTCCACATCCTTATCAATTATTTCCACAACCTGAACTGCCTTACGTTTGTTAAATGTGCCGGGCAGCACCTTATAATGCATCCTGTTTTCTACAAAGGTGTCTATACAGCTGCCTACGGTCCTTTCCAATTGTATTACATCTCCCACCTGGAGATCCAGGAAGCTTTTTACGGGAATTTGAGTTTTCCCAAGAACCGTTATCAGGTTTAATGGTACGTTCTGCATCTTTTTTTCAATTTGATGCCTGACAGCTTCTTTATCAACATTTTCATCCATATTAAATTTATATCTGACTATCAGCTTATCCATAATCTTTTCTATTGCTAAATAAGGTATACATAGATTCATATAGGATTGTATATTGTTAATCTTAACGCTTAAAGTTATTATGGCAACAGGTTCGTTAGGTGCCATGGTTTGGTTCAAAGCGGGATTGGTTTCTATCTCCAGAACCTCAGGTTCAACACTCATTACCCCTTCCCATGCCAGCTTAAGGTTTTCAATAAGCTTTTCATTCAGGCTCCGGATTACATTTTTCTCAATTTCCGTGAACTCCCTGCTTTTAAATACGGTATTTCCCTGGCCTCCGAAAAGTATATCGATTATCTGAAATACAAACTGGGGATTTGTTTCAAAGGGCAGTGATCCTACCATAGGAGGCATTTTGTATATGGTAAGTATGGTAGGGGAGCTTACGGATTTTATAAATTCCTCGTAAGTTATCTGTTCAACTATTGCCACCTTCATCTCCACACTGGTCCTGACCTGAGCTGATAAATAACCTGCCAGTATCCTGGCATAGTTATCGTATACCATCTCCAGAGTCCTTATATGCTCCTTTGAGAACTTTTTTGGTGATTTGAAATCATATTTTTTTATCTGCTGCTTGTCTTTATTTGCGTCGTTGTCTTGCTCGGGTAACAATTCACCCGTTGAAATGGCAGACAGCAGCGCATCTATTTCACTTTGAGACAGAATTTCACTCATGGGCTGTACCTCTTTAATTTAAACTTATACCTCGATGTTTAGCAACGCTTCAATGTTGATTAAAGTTACAAGATGATCCCCCATATTTATCGTTCCTTTTATATATAAATCCTCGCTGCCTTTGGAAATTGATACGTTTTTTATGTGATGATTTTCAATTTCCACAACTTCAGCTACTTTATCGACTATTATACCTAGTATTTCACTTTCTATATCGATTATTATTATATTTTCGCTCAGCCTTTCTTTGGCCGATATGCCGAGGATTTCATAGGGATCTATAACCGAAATAATACTTCCTCTTAAGTTTATAAGTCCTTTTATAGATTGATGAGCCCTTGGTACCTTGGTAATATTGGCCATTTTTTCAATGCCCTGTACCTTGGAAGTCTCTATTGCATATTTTTCTTCGCCTAACTGAAAAACTACAATTTGCATAGCCTTCTCCTTTCAGGAATCATCCTAATACCTTCTTTATTGCTTCTAATACCCTGTCAGGCTGAAAGGGCTTTACTATAAAGTCTTTGGCTCCTGCCTGTATGGCATCCATAACCATGGACTGCTGGCCTAACGCGCTGCACATTACTATTTTTGCAGTAGGGTCAATCTTCCTAATCTCTTTAACGGCAGTTATGCCATCCATGTCAGGCATTGTGATATCCATTGTTACTACATCCGGCCTTTCCTTTTTATATAATTCTATAGCTTTTATGCCGTTGTTTCCTTCACCTATTACTTCATAACCGTTGTTAGAAAGTATATCTTTTATCATCATCCTCATAAATGCTGCGTCATCAACTATAAGTACTTTTCCTGGCATTATTTGCACCTCCAAATTTTATGTTTAAAAGATTATTTTAAATTTTATATTTAAAGCAAGCCTTTTAGGCTTGTCTACATAAGGCCTAATCTTTCCATAAGCTTTTCCAATGAACCCGGTCTGGGTATATAAAAGAAGTGACCGTCTATATGCTTATCTCCTTCCAAAAATTTAGCATCTATGGACAGTATATATTCATCATATTGCCCTGACTCAATAAATGCCGTAGTCATCAAGGGATACAGCATATCATTGGATACTGCGGGGACTGATGATATCATCGTAAGCCCTGTCAGCTTTACTAAAGAGTTTAAATAAGCTCCCGTCAAAATATTTCCTATTTCCTGAAAGGCGGAGAGCTGGTACTCATTTAGTTCACCTTCAACCTTTCCTCCGATTAAGAGCTCCAGTAACCTGTAACCGCTTTCCATTGTCAAAAGAAACATCACATTGCCCGGTGCATCTCCTAATACTCTTAAGACCACCGCTATTACCATTTCTTCTTCACTGCCTATTTTAGATACAATATCCTCAATAGTAAGTATATCCACCTGGGGTACAGACATGTCTATTCTCTTTTGTATCATCTGAGAGAGGGCTGTCGCAGCGTTGCCTGCTCCAATGTTCCCAATTTCTCTTAAGGCATCCAGCTGCAGTTCAGTCAGATCTTTATAATTCATCAGAATTCACCTTTCCTAAACAATTGAGACAACATCAAGTATAAGTGTTACATGGCCGTCTCCTAATATTGTGGCCCCCACATATTCCTTAAGATTCTTCATACTCTTGCCCAAAGGCTTGATTACAATTTCCTGCTGCCCGATTAGGGAGTCAACCATTAACCCTACTTGCTTGTCGCCTGCTTTTACTATAACAAGGAAGCCGTCGTCAGCACTTTCTGCATCCAGCATTAATTTATCGGCAATCCTTATAATAGGAATTATCTCGTTTCGATAAACAACAACCTCCTTACCGTTGGTATAGCTTATATCAGATTTTTCTACAGTAATTACAGTGTCAATGAAGCCTAATGATATAGCGAAGGACTCACTTCCTACCTTGACCAAAAGAGCTTGTATGATAGACAAAGTAAGGGGTATATTTACGATAAAACTTGTACCTTTGCCGCTTTCAGTTTTTACTTCAATGGAGCCGCCTATGGATGCAACCTTTGTCTTTACAACATCCATCCCAACTCCCCTTCCGGATACATCAGTTACTTTTTCACTGGTGCTTAAGCCTTCCATAAATATGAGATTCTTTACATCCGTGTCGCTCATACCGTCAACATTTATGCCTTTTGATGCAGCCTTGGCCTTTATTTTTTCCAAATTCAAGCCTCTGCCGTCATCCTCTACCTTTATTACGCCTTTGTTACCTTCCTGATAAGCCGTTATGGTAAGGTTGCCTATGGGATTCTTTCCGGCTGCAATTCTCTCCTCACGGCTTTCAATGCCATGGTCTATGGAGTTTCTGAGCATATGTATCATAGTTTCGCCCAACTCATCCACAACTGTCCTGTCCAGCTCTGTTTCCTGACCTTTTATAACAAAATTGATTTCCTTATTAAGCTCTGTTGATAAGTCCCTCACCATTCTCGGGTATCTGCTGAATATCCTCTCTAATGGTATCATCCTTACCTTCATAACCAAATCCTGAAGGTCTGATGTTATTCTTCCCACCTGCTCCAATGTTTCATTAAGCTCAGTAACATGGTTGGAAGAACTTATCTGTTCCAATCTGGTCCTATGAATTACAAGCTCTCCTACAAGGTTCATGAACTTGTCCAATCTGTCTAAGTCCACTCTTACGGACTGGCCCAGCTTTTTAGGCGCAGCTGCGGCATTTTCATTTGAAGGAGCCTCGGATTTATTATCCTGAATTATTTGAGTTGCAGCACTTGAAACCACCTCAGCCTTAACGCTTTGCTCGATGCTGTTAAAGTCAATCTGTTCAATCAGTACTTCTTCAATTTCCGATATGCTTTCTATAAGTTCCTTTACGAAGCTTTCCTCCCGTTGAGTAAGATAAATCAGAGATACTATATCTCCAATCTCATCCTTCTCAATCTGTTCTGCAGTAGGATCGCTTTTAACTATTTCGCCGTGCTGCGAAAGATTGTTAAATACCATATAAGCTCTGACAGATTTCATCTGGCAGGTCTCTCTTATTATGACGCTTATATTGTAAGCGCTGTAAAGCCTGTCTTTAGCTTCTTTCAATACATTTTTATCATAAATATTAAGTTCTATTTCCTTGGGCTTTGAAACCTCAGACTCCTGGGGCTTCTGGTCTAAAATATTCAAAAGCTTCTTCTTTATGTCTGAATAATCAAGGCTGTCACTTCCGCCTGAACGTATGCCGTCCACCATCTTTTCCAGGTGGTCTATGCATTTGAAAAGTATGGTTATAAGCTCGGTGGATACCTTAAGGCTTCCGTTTCTTAACTTATCCAGAACATTTTCCATGGTGTGAGTCAATTCAGATATATTGCCAAAACCCATTGTAGCCGACATTCCTTTTAATGTATGGGCATATCTGAAAATTTCATTGACTATCTCAATATTTTGAGGTTCTTTTTCCAACTCCAGCATGGACTGATTTAAGTTTTCTATATTTTCTGCGGACTCTTCCAGGAATAGTGTTAAATATTGCGATGTGTCCAAAACATCCACCTCCATTAACCTTTCTTCTGATATATAAACGTTGATGCTTTATCAAAACCAAATTGGCTATAGTTGTAAATGCTTTCTGTTGCACCAACAAACAATATTCCACCAGGGTTTAAAGATTCGCTGAACTGTCTGTATAGTTTGTCCTTAATTTCTGCCGTAAAATAAATCACAACATTTCGGCACAATATTATATCAAATCCTTTTTCGTAAGGATCTCTTATCAGGTCATGCTTTTTAAACTGCACCCTGCTTTTTATATCAGGGCTTATAGCATATTTATCGCCTATTTTAGTGAAATATTTACTTAAGGCATTGCTGTCAACGTTTTTTATGTCATTGGGGTTGTATTCCCCCTTTTTTGCCGTCTCCAATATTGTAGCATCAATATCCGTAGCTATTATTGTATGCCTGACATTCGGAGTCAGCCTATCCAATATCATTGCCACGGAATAAGGCTCTGCTCCGTTGGAGCAGGCAGCACTCCATATTTTCAGCTTTTTATTATCCTTTAAAAATACTTCCCTGACCTTTTTTTCAAATTCGGCAAACAACTCCTTGTTTCTGAAGAACTCAGATACATTTATTGTTATAAAGTCCTTAAGTTTTTGTTTAAGCTCGGGATTTTTATCCATGAGCTTTATGTATTCATTTACGGAGGTTGTTCCGCTCCTGGTTATAAAATTGGTCAGCCTGCGATTCATCTGATTGGACTTGTATGCCGACAAATCTATATGAAGCTCTTTAAATATCCAACTTTCAAGACTTTTTAAGTCCATATCCATACTTACACCTCTATTTGTGCATGATTCTAATCAAATGTGATTTTAATTGCCTGTGCGCGTTATCTTCAATACTTCTCCCACCACATCATGAACAGGAGCTATTATATGCACCACACCTTTTTCAATGGCGTTTTTGGGCATACCGTATATGGTGCAGGTGCTTTGATGCTCAGCTATACATATGCCGCCTTTATCCTTTATTGCCTTTAAACCTAAAGTACCGTCCTTTCCCATGCCTGTCAGCACTATGCCTATTAACTTTCCCCCAATATTTTCTGCTGCCGATATAAAAAGCTTGTCCGCGCAAGGCCTTACCCCATGCATAGCAGGTTCCTCATTTAAGGATATTGTCATATCCTTTTCAACAACCATATGATATCCTCCGGGCGCAATGTATGCCTTACCCTTTTCTATTCTTTCCCCTGCTTGTGCTTCCTTTATGGAAACAGGGCAGTTGTCGTCCAGCCTTTTTGCGAATGCTTTTGTAAAGCCCGCCGGCATGTGCTGCACAATAAGTATGGGAAGCTTGAAATTTTGAGGGAACATCTTCATCACGGTTGACAGGGCTTTAGGCCCTCCCGTTGATGCGGCAATGCACACCCCTTTTATTTCATTTCCCTTCATCGAAGTCTGACTGTTTTGAGATACCGCTTCGATTTTTTCAGGGGCTGTTTTTTTTGTTGTCTTGCAGCACATTTTTATTTTGGAAATAAGTTCAATTTTAAGCTCATCTAAATTCATTCCGATGGAGAAGGATGGCTTTAACACAAAATCCATGGCACCGAATTCCAGCGCTTTAAATGTGGTGTCGGCGCCATTGCTTGTCAGGCTTGAAAGCATAATTACAGGTATTTTATATAATCCGGTAATTTCTTTTAAGGCTTCAAGGCCGTTCATTCTGGGCATCTCAACATCCATAGTTACAACATCCACTTTTGTTGTTTTAAGCTTCTCCAATGCCCAAACTCCGTCTCTTGCAGTGTCTACAACTTCTATGTCTTTATCGGAAGAAAGCATATCGGATATTATCTTTCGCATAAATGCAGAATCATCTACAACAAGAACTCTAATCTTACTCATTTTATGCACTTCTCCCTGTTAAATTTCTTTGACTTCCTGTCCTACCGCCCTTATATATGTTTTTCCTGTCTCCACATCAAGTATCATTGTCCTTCCATGGCTACCGCCGGTATCCTGCCCCTTTATGGGGATGGACAGCCTTTTCATGGCTTCTATTACTGCTTTTACGTTTCTGTTTCCTATATCCATAACGAGGCCTTTTTCTGAGAAGTTAAACATGCTGGCACCGCCTCCTATTTTTCCGGTTATATATCTTGGGTTGGCACCCAGGGATTCCATTTCTTTTAAGAGCAGAGGTATTGCAAGGTTTGCAAATTTACCCGGTTTATTATTATTTTGAAACTGCGTACTGTCAGGCAGCATAATATGGGCAAGTCCTCCGATTTTTTTATTGCTGTCATACAGCGCTATCCCCACACAAGAACCCAGGCCGATTGTGACGATTTTAGAGGGTACTGGCGAAGACTTGTATTCTCCGATACCTACCCTTATCTCTTCTATTCCCATATTTCCTCCAGCTAGTTTGTGTTACTTCAATTAATCATTTCCTCTATAGCTTCGCGTTCACCAAAGCTTAATATTCTCCCCAGGTTAAGGTTTATTATTATCCTTGTGTCCATATTAATGAGACCCTTTATGTACTTTTTAACTATTCCTACAATTATTTCAGGAGGAGGAGTCATCATTTCATCGGATATATCAATAACCTCTGAAACGGTATCAACTATAAGTCCTATATCTCCTTGATCCTGTTTTGCAATTATTATTTTGGAGCCTTCGGATACATTGGTATCTGAAAGACCAAACCTCTTTTTAAGATCTATAACCGGTACAATCCTTCCTAAACAATTCGTCACACCTTTTAAGTAATCAGGAGCATCGGGTATCTTGGTAATTTTCTGGAATTCCAATATTCGCTCAACCTGTCCAATGTTAGTTGCGTATTCCTCATTTCCTATTTTGAATACTACAACCTTCCTGTCATCTATCCCTGCAGTAGACATTCTTACACCTCCTGAATTATATTTTTGATTTTTCAACAATTAGCTCTCCCTTATACAAGAAAGCCTTCACGTTTTTTACTGAAGAATCCAGTCTCATAGCCTGTTCCCCTACCTTTATTACGCTGTTTGCATGGGCTATTGCACAAGTTATGGTAGAATCCTTGCCGGTACTCACCGTTGTAATGGCACCGCTTGCGGAACCTAATTCATATACTTTGATATTACCGCCTGCAGCTATATTTCCTCCTCTTGTAACACTTCCTTTTACCTCTATCAATACATCCCCCCTGCAATTGAGGTCCGATGTGTGGCATCCCTTTCCTTTTATAACGATGTTACCCGTTGTTGAAAGCTCTGAATTCTGGATATACATTACAGTAATGTTTGACGGATTTTTAAGCTCATCTTTAAACGTTTCTATCATATTATCGATTTGTTCGGCATGAGTCTTTAAATCCGATAAGCTTTCCAATAAAACAGGACCGTTACCTGAAAAGAATTTTACAAGAAGAGCACCCATCCTCAATGTATCCATATCCAGGTTTTCTCTGTTTTCCTGAAGAATATTTCTCAGTGTGGTTATTTGTCCGTTTAAATTGTTATATTTTGTGTCGATTAACAGTTTTATTATCTGTCCGTCTTTATATATTTTCGGCACTTTTCCCGTTACCTTGAGTGCGGAAGCGGCAGAAAAGATAGACATCAATACCTTTGATATATCCGATAAAATATCAATTAAGTTATGCTTAAAGTAATCCACTGAGCCGGCTATGATTTTACTGCTTATGGCGTTTTTCATAATTGTAACATCACCGCCGGCTACAATTTCTCCTCCGGTAACATTTCCATGAACTATGACGCTGCTGCCTGCTTTAACCTTCATACCTTCATTAATATTGCCGTTAACTACCACATCGCCGATAAACTCTATATTTCCTGTAGATAAATCCACATCTTTTTCCACTTCGTATATTTTATGAACATTTACAGTATCCTTTTTAAGCTCCGGTCTTCCTGCAATATCTGCAAAGGCCTGCAGACCATCTCTTGAGAGGTGAACTCCTTTTCCAGCTTTCAGAATTAATCTTTTTGCTTTCTTAAAGGGGATTTCTTTTCCTGTTACGTCGACTCCAATCTCTCCCTTTATTCCGGCAATGAGCTCGGCTAAAAGGTCCCCCGGCTCCACCGCAGTCACTTTTCCTATACTGTAATAATCAACTCTGTCATTTACCTCCGTAAATTTTCTTGTATCATCAAATTTTAAAACTATATTGTCATCTGTCTCATCTACTGGTTTTTTGCCGGTCGCGACTTCTATGGGATCCTTTCCCGGCCTTTCTATTAACTGGACCAGACTTTCCTGGTTTATGCCGTGTATAACGCCGCTCTTCACTAAAGCCTGCTTTGCTTCATCCAGAGTATACTTAGGGCATTCAATTTTTTCATCCGGAACAATTTCTATGGTCAATTTATCTGTTGGTGCCTTGTCCTTTAACTTAAACCTTTGTCCGTCGGTGTATGAAACTTTAGCAAAAGCCTTTAACTTATCAGTGCTGATGGTGATATCAAGAGTGCGCTGAGGATCTACAGTATCAATTTTAAACGAAATTTTTGAAGAGCCATTGACATTTATACCCTGCCTGGCTTCCCTTTCATCTAAAAATACAGTTATACCGTTCCCCCAGGATAATACAGCTTCTCTGCCGCTTCCTTCAGGATCTGTTATAATTATGTTGCCGCCTCTTATTTCTGCCTCACCGTTTTTATCCGGTGATTTTTGTACTGCACCGCTATCGTCAAGCCTTTTCAAATCATCACCCTCTTAATATATGTTCTAATATAACTTACAATTCCCTACATTTTTCACGATAAATAAGATTTCTATATAAAAAGAAAAATTCCTTCAAAAGAACTATTAAAAATAGCAAAGTTTGGAGGAATGTGAAATTAAATGTAGAATTTTTAACTGAAATTTAACGTAAGCTCATCAATACCTTCTAAGATAAAGGCTTTCCAGTTCCGCAGTTTATAATGCTTTCCTTCAGCTTTTCAGGCGTCAGCTTTGCATCACCGGACCTTATTCTCCAGATCAAAGTTTTATTGGAATTTTCCTTGTTGTTTCCGTAAATAGTAGTCACAAAATACTCGAACCCGGCCTCACGGCTTAATTTTAGCAGCCTTGAGTTATAGTGACCAAAGGGAAAGCACAGCACTTTAGTTGTATCTCCCGTATATTCCTTTATGACTTCCATTGACTTTTTAAGGTCATCAATTACTCTTTTTTCATAGGTTTCCTGACTCTCAAAGGTGCCGGTGGCTTTGTCAAAAATTTGATATGCCAGCACCCCTCCCAACTGCTCCTTTTCATTTTTTATTATGTATTCATGGCCATTATGAGTATGGGACCCTATATCTACAAGACCGCTCTCATACATTTCCTTTATTTGTTCCGGACTTAATAAATTCAAATCCCTTCCATTAGCTTCATAGCTTTCCGTCCAGGAAGTAACTATGAAATTAATAGCCGGCGTATTATATTTTTTCAGAAGCGGATAAGCGTATTTATAAAAGCTTTCATAACCATCATCAAAGGTTATTACAACCGCATTGTCGGGAAGCTCGTACTCCCCCTTCATAGACTTTATCATTTCTTCAAAGGATATGACATTGAAATTCTCATTGAGCATTATAAGGTCTTTCTCAAATCTTTCGGGTTTTATGGTTATGCTGCTTACCGGCTTATTGCTTATATGATGATAAGTTAAAACTACTGCTCTGCCTTTATAATATGTATTTTCAGATACCCTTTCTTTAACTGAAGGCATTGTATGAGGTACTTCCTTTTTGGCTTTTTCAAGTATCTCCTTATGATATATATCCTGATTATATATATCCTGCACAGCTTCGTCAGGTATAATACCTATATCCGACCTTGGCTGAAGCTGTGCTGTTTTAGGTACAGCAGTATTGTGAACAACCACACTTCTTTGACAGGATGCAATAAGCATAGCTTGTACAAAAATGGCCGTAAAAAACATAATTTTTTTCATTTCTTACACCACCCATAAAGATATATCCATAATTATACTGTAGAACTGGCATAAATTACAATAAAAAAGTGGCTTCGCCACTTCCGCACCCTCCTTAAATCGTCGAGGGGTATATCCTCTGCACTCCCCTTTTTTTATTGCTTAGAGAAATTTCCTAAGCAATAAAAAAACAGGCACTCTCATTTTTAGGTTCTTCCTTTAGGAGAAGTGCCTGTATAAATTACACAGTAAAATTTCTACGCCATTTTTCTGCTTCCGGGTTTTATACAGGGACTACCGTCTTTACACATGGGGCACTCATATTCCTCATATGTGGGTATATCAAAGGATATAAGGCTTTTATATTCCACACCGAAATCTACTTTGCCGCCGCTTCTGTCAACCAGGCTTGCAACACCTATCACATTGGCGCCATAGTTTTTTACTATTTCAATTACTTCCTTTACAGAACCGCCTGTTGTTACAACATCTTCAACTACAAGTACATTGCTGTTTGGCGCTATATCAAAGCCTCTTCTTAGGGACATTACCCCGTTCTCCCTTTCGGCAAATATAGCTTTAACTTCCAATGCCTTTCCCACTTCATAAGCTATGAGTATTCCGCCTATTGCCGGGCCTATAACCATATCGATTTTCATATCCTTGAATTTTTCTGCCAGAGCCTCTGATAATTCCTCACCGTGCTTTGGCCACTGATAAGCCTTGGCGCACTGCAGGTATCTCGGACTGTGTTTTCCGCTGGTAAGCTTAAAATGACCTTCCAATAAAACTCCTGCTTCCCTTAATATTTCAAGCACTCTTTCTTCTTTCAAAACTACCCACTCCTTTATGCTTTTATATGGCTTAATAATTCATCCCGCATCCTTGTTACCTCATGCTTTATACACGAAGCATAATCGTCACCGTAAATTCTTCTGTATTCTTCATTTTTATGGCTTGTAAGTACAGACCTTGATGCATTGATCAATGCCCCTATTCCTTTTGTAAAGCCTAATGCTATATCCTCTGCCTTGCCTCCCTGGGCACCGTAGCCGGGAATTAAAAGGAAGGAGGATTTTAATATCTCCCTTGCATTTTGAAGTTCATCAGGATATGTGGCACCTAAAACTCCGCCTATAAAGCTATAGCCTTTTTCTCCCTTGTATTTTTCCGACTCTTCGAATACTTTTTGAGCCACAACCTCATATAGCTTTTTTCCGCCTACATCAAGATTTTGAAAATCATTGGAGCCCGGATTTGATGTCTTTATGAGCACAAACAGCCCTTTATCAAGATCAAGACAGCATTTTATAAAAGGCTCTATTGTATCCATTCCCATATATGGGTTAACTGTAATGGCATCACATCCGAAGGCGCTAAAGTGTGCTTTCCCATATTCTTCAGCGGTAGAGCCGATATCGCCTCTTTTAACATCACCGATTACCAAAAGCCCCATATCCCTTGCATAGTCTATGGTTTGCTTATATACCGAAACTCCTTCAACGCCCAGAGCCTCATAGCATGCTGACTGTATTTTGATTGCAGTAACCAGTCCCTTTACTGCATCTAGAATTTCCCTGTTATATTTAAAAATATCCTGAGCATCATTTACTCCGCTTCGTAAACCTTCAGGTACATGCTCTATTCTGGTATCTAAGCCCACTACTACCGGATTATTGACTTTTAAAACGCCGTCAATCAGCCTGTCGATAAACATCTTGCACCATCCTTTTCATACAATCCTAATATATAAAATACGCAAAAAAAGCATACATTATTAAAGATGCTGTATGCTGCATATTTTATACATTTATAATCCTCCCTTCTTAGCCTCTCCGGACTAAATTAAAGATTAAAGGCCTCTTTTATTTTATAAATAATAACATTTTTCCTATAGCTTTGTCCAGTATTTAAAAGGGTAAATTGCAAATGAATTTATCCTTTTAAAACAATTTGGAAATGACCGCAAGCTTGATTTCCATGAGCCTTTAATATATAATAATCATATAAAAGAACCGTCATAGTAAAATTTAATCTATGAAAGGCTTTTATTTCTTACGACAGGATGGAGTAAAAAATGAAAGAGCCTTTTATTTTTTTATGTTCGGAAATAACCAGAGATAATGCACTAAACTTAATGAAATGGTTGGAGAATCTGGAAGTCAAAAGATACTTAAGTGATTCACATGATGTTTCTAAAAATATCGAACAAGTACTTAACAGAGCAAACCTTCCTATACTGACTCACCTGTTTAATCAAAAGGGCAGATTTTATATGGCTTATACCAAGCAAAACATACCCATTGGTTTCGTTCGCCTTGTTAAAAAGAGCAATGATTTTGAAATTGTCATTGTGATAGGCGATCAGAATAACTGGGGCAAAAAATTAGGAACTGCTACTATCCGCGAGAGTATAAAAATTGCATTTTTTGATTTTAGGGCGCAAAAAGTCATAGCGAAGATCCATAAGGAAAACAAGAGGTCTATTCGAGCCTTCATCAATGCAGGTTTTATTATTGATTATGAAACTCCTCTTCTTAAAATCTTCGCAATAACTATGGAAAGATATCTAGCGTCTGTTAAAGGAGGAACTGCCATGTCTGCAAGTATTTATATCACAGAAATCGACAAAGAAAGATTAATAAAAATAATTAATGAAGAGCTTTTTAGCGGCAAAGCTATGGAAAAGTCTATTCGGCATCTTGAGAATGAAATCCATAAAGCAGTCATAGTCAATTCAAAGCAAATTTCTAAAGATATTATCACCATGAACTCACAAGCCTTGCTTCATATCGATGATGAAGATATAGAGGTTTCATTGGTATACCCCAAAGATGCCGATTTGGATACAAATAAGATGTCTGTTTTTTCTCCCATCGGCACTGCAATACTTGGATATGGTGAAGGTGATGTCATTGAATGGGAGGTTCCATCAGGCACCGCAAAAATCCATATTAAAAAGATTTTATACCAGCCTGAAGCAGCCGGTGATTATCATATGTAGGAATTTTAATTCAGGGGCTTCAAAATTTTGAAGCCCCTGTTTTATTATACTTAAATCATCAATTCTTTTAAATTTCTCTGCTCATTGAATATTCCAAGAAGTACCGCCATAAAATAAGCTTTCAGGGTATTGCCTAGGATTTCTTCTATGGCACGAGGTATCCAAACTGCTGCAAAGGGTAAAGCTTTCCAGGACGTATAAATGGTTTCACGCAGCAAAATGGTATTAAGAGTAGTAACTATCAGTCCGGATACAAGCAAGGCAATGAGCATCTGCATAGTTTGCCCTTTTTGCGCGTCCTTTAAGAATAGCCTTGATATAATAAGATCCGCTGCTAAAAGGATTAAGCCAAATAAGGCGCTTCCTACCAGGCCCGCTGTAACCGGAAAAATATACGTTTCCAGATTTTTGCCCGGGTTACTTGTATTTATTGTCCTCTGAATAAGAAGTTTGCTTATGGCGTGCATTCCCTCGATATTTACATCTTCTATTTTGACATTATCATAAAATGAGGCATTGACGCCGTCAGCAGATAAATATATATAATTTAAAACACCGGATACAAGCATTGCTACGGAAATGGCGGCCACTGCAATTCTCATTTTCATACTGCTTTTATTGCGAAGCAGCATCCATATGGCCCCTCTTATAAAACCTCCCAAGGCAACAATTAAAGTCATAAATGGGAGAAAGGAGCCCGCAGGCTTTAGAATAAAGCCCAAAATATCCTGAAGGCCTGATACAGCAGCTCCAAAAATAGGCCCAAATAAAATGCCGGGCATCATGGAGAAAATACCAGAGACACCTATACTCATTCCGTTTTGGCCGAACATAGGTACATAAAATGTAAATGAACTTTTTATAATAAGTGAAAGACTTAAGAATATCGCTGATACAGTGATACGGCGTAAATGTAAAGAAGATTTTCTCAATTTATTCATTCCTCTCTATTCATATATTTAGGAATATGGTTGAGTAAATATGCTCCCCTACTTTGTTACATAAAAACACCTCCTATTATGCAGCAATCTACATAATAGGAGGCATAGTAAAACCATATCTCTATTTCATGTAGCTGCGGGATGCGAACTTTGCACCGCAAGCCAATGGGCTTTTCGTCCCTCCGACAACTCCCCGTTCAGAAGGCACTACAACGCGCAAAATCCTACTCTGCTCTTTGTATATATTATCTTTAATAACATATACAACTCCCTGCTGTTCAGGCTAAACCCAAACAGTCGGTCACAAGGTTTACTACAAATTATGTCAATTTATTTAAGCAATTATATAATAAAATTATATTATCAATTACTGTTGTTAATGTCAATGTTTACTCTAAGTAATCAAATTGCGATTTCTGGTGCCAACACACTCACTACGCCGCATCCCATAAAAACCGCCGAGCAATATAGCTTGTTAATGAATATACAGCTTCATTCCTAAATCAGTTTTATTATAATTGAATACTATTATACAGAGCCTGTATCGACTTGCTCGGCTTAATTCCCAGCTCAGCCTTGAATAGTTCCTGTACAACCTGATAATGGGTAATAAATGCAACCTGATCCCTTTTGACAAAATAGCATTTTAAAAGCATTTCATGAGCGGCCTCATTTAAAGGAGATTTCTCCAGGATTTCGCCAAGTATTTTTTCGGCTGCTATGTAATCATTTCTTTGCATATAGTAAATCACGATGGAAGTTGCCAACTTGTAATATTTTTTAAAATAGGCCTCTTTTTGGGGTAAAGACCATAAATAGTCATTATCCTCTAAATAATCTCCCTTATATAATAAAAGGGCTTTTTCATATTTTTCTATAGTACCTTCTTCAACAGGTACAGAGAAAGCTGTTTGAGAATCAAACTCAACCGTATCAACGTATACTTGTGGAAGACTCATCCAATAGCAGCCATTGATAAAACTGAAATTAAAATTTATCCCGGCTGAGGATAAAACCTTTTTCATCTTATATATGGTTGTATGAAGTTGAATATCCACCTTTTCCTGATCATATTCGGGCCAGAGAGCTTCACAGATTTTCCATTTTGGGACTTCCTTTTCTAAGTTTTGTAACATATAGGCAAATAGTTCTTCCGCCTTGGAAGTACGCCACTTGACAGGTTGCTTATTTTCGGCGCCGTATACTGAGAATTTACCAAAGCAATAAATTCGCCCATTACCCGGAAGTCTATGATTGGAGCCTGCCAATAGAACTTTTCTTTTGATAAAGCGGTCGACCGTTTGCTCGATATCTTCAAAAGATATGGGTTTTAACAGATAATCCAAAGCATTGACCCGGAAGGCATTCAAGGCATATTGATCATACGCGGTTACAAAGATGATTTCAACGTCACTGTAGATTGCCAAAATATTTACGGCCAACTCCAGGCCATTTGTTTCGGGCATTTCAATATCCAGAAATGCAACATCCGGTTTTGCCTTTTTTAACCCTGCTAAGGCATCCGCCGCACTGAGAAAGCTGTTAGTCACCGTTACCTGTCTTGTTCTTTCCAATAATATTTTCAGGACATTGATGGCAGGTTCCTCATTATCTACAATAATTGCCTTTAACATAATACATACTACCCCCAAAAATAGATTCTCTTATTATAAATAGGCTTATATACTGAATTAGCTATATCTTGCCGGTATATTAAACGATATTGCCGTTCCCTGGCCTTCTGCGCTTGAAATTTCTAAACCCGAACCGTAAAAACTTAACAGCCTGCGGTTGACATTCTTCAAACCAACACCGCTGCCTTCATGGTTTAGCTTCATCAAGCCCTTCAAGATCGGAGCGGCCATACCGACGCCATTGTCTATGACTTCCACTTTAATCCGGCCTTCCCAAAGAGTCAGATTTAAAGCAACTTTCCCTCCTTGGTTTCTTTTCATCAAGCCATGCCGGATGGAATTTTCCACAATTGGCTGGATCAAGAGAGGAAGGATGCTATACTTTAAGACAGCGGGATCAATGTTGTATTCCATCTCAAGCCGTTTGCCAAACCTGGCTTGTTCTATGGCCACATAAGCCTTAACCAGCCTGAGTTCTTTTTCAATGGCTATAAAAGAAGAGGTACTGGAGAAATCGAAGGTGTTCCTTAAAAAAACGCCTAATTCCGAAAGCAGTTCCCCTGCCTTTGCAGGATTGGTATAACAAAAAGAACTAATAGTATTTAAAGCATTGAATAAAAAATGGGGCCTGATTTGGGCCTGCAAAAAAGCTGTTTCCTTTTCCAGCAGCAAATCCATGGATTTTTTCAACTGGACAAGTGTATTGACCCGGCATTTTAGCTCTCCGATTTCAAAGGGCTTCTGTATGAAGTCATTAGCTCCCGACATAAAACCGGCCTCCAGATCTTCAGGAAGCGCTTTGGCTGTGAGCATAAGTACAGGAAGTTCCAGAGGGGAATAAACTTCCCTGACTTTTCGACATGCTTCATAGCCGCTCATGCCCGGCATCATGACATCAAGGATACAAAGATTGTATTTTATAGGCCCCTTGAGAAGATTTAGAGCTGATTCTGCATTTCCGGCAATGGTAACATTGTATTGGCAGACCGTCAGTATATTTAACAGGGCTTTTAAATTTGAGTATTCATCATCAACAGCAAGGATGAAAAACTCTCCTCCCACATTGACCGTATGCGGCAGTTTTTCAACCATTGAAGGTTGGGGTAAACCGTATTCCTCATATTTTCCTGGCAATGCTCCCAAAAGCTTGTTGTCTTTGGCAAGGGGCATGGAGAAAGTAAAGCATGCCCCTTGTCCCGGCTCCGATTGGGCAAAGATCTGCCCTTGATGAAGCTCAACAAGCTGCTTGGTTATTGTCAAGCCGATGCCTGTCCCATCCGTACCGGTTGATTGTTCTTCAATCTGCTCATAGGAAGTAAAAATATCTTTTAGTTTGCTTTCAGGAATGCCGATGCCTGTATCCCTGATTTCAATCAAAAGGAACTCTCCATCCTGGCGGCAGTCGATCACAATGCTTCCTTGTGCCGTGAATTTTACGCTATTGTCCAGTAAGTTGGTGATAATCTGTTTCAGCCTGTTTTCATCCGCCAGGATAATATATTGATCCGGCGGTATTTTATTTTCCAGAATAACAGGTTTTCCTTTAATCAGATAGCTGAAAATTTCTACTGTTGATTCCACTACCTGGTGTACGTCCAGGCAGGTGATATTTAATTTGATATCCATAACCTTCAATCTCGAATAGTCTAAAATATCATAAACCAAAGTGGAAAGTCGTTTGCCTATTCTGGTAATCAGCCGGATATCTTCAGTTTGGTTTACATTTAAACTTCCTCCTGCTCCGTCTAAAAGGGATTGGGAAATATTGATAATGCCATTTAACGGCGTTTTCAGTTCATGAGAGGTTTTGGCCAGAAAGTCGTCTTTCAGTTTGTCTAAAACAACCAGCCTTTCGCTGAGCTCTTCAATAGTTATATAGGAATTTTCATATTTCTCCGACATGTATAGCGCCAGGGATAAAACAAAAATCGGCTGAAAGACGGGAATAAAAAAGTTCGATTCTATATGCAGGGCAAGAACGCAAAAACTGGTTATTAATAAAATAACGGAACTGAATGTAGCGGTGTAAAGGTAATACCTGCCTTCAATGTTGGTATGGATATATTTAAGGATAATACGCAATGTCAAAGAAATAACATAAATATTTCCCAGAAAAAGGATAGAGGAAGCGTAAGTGGATATATAAAAATTGGTAAAACAGGTCAACAGTACAAAAAAGACGGTAATTCCGTTAATGATCATATTGACCCAGCGAGAATAAGACACCTTAAAAGCATAATAGACATACTTGAATAAAGAGTACAGGTTCAAGATTAGGGAGAACGTCATAATTTTGAGCGACGTGGTATAGCTTATAAACCGAAAAGCATAGTTGATAAGACCTTCCGAGCAAGTACCGGCGTAAATTGCTGAAAATAAACAATAAGAAGCAAAGTACAGCGCTTCGCGGTTGCGTTTTCTTTGCAGACCCAAGCCGAAGAAGTAAACGGACATAAAAAACAGACCGGAAATTAAGGCGACGTCAATAAAGAAATGATACAAGCGTAAAAAAGTAATTGCTTGCTGGCCGCCAAAATAAATTTCATAACGAATTCCGCCGGAGGAGTGAAGATAATTGGCAACCTGGACAATGATTTCGGTTTCATCCTTATCGGCGGAGAAATAGCCAGTGTCAGCATAATATTGGTGAACGGTGGATGCGGGTGTGTCTCCGGGTCTTCCGCAAGCGATGATTTGCCGGTCGTCAGCAAAGACCCTGGCTGAAGCAGTGATACAGGTTATTTTTATTCCATAATCGCCGGCGTCAGGAAGCAATATTTTAAGACGGTAGGTGGCCGTTCCATAGGATGGTAAATTTATACCCTGTATTTGATAGGCCCGCCAGGATGAGGGAAGCTTTTGCACACTTCTCCCTGCAGGCTGCTCGCTTTTAAAGTCGCTGGGCGTGAGAAGCTGGTCAAAATAAAATTCCCATTCCCCGCTCAATTTTACCGTTTTATCTGTGGTATCATAATTTCTCAGATCCAGCGTCCCGTTTACAGCTTCAGGAGCATCTGACGACAACTGGCGGATACCCGGAACGGCGATACTTACGGCCATTATGATCAACATTATATAAAAAAAGGACTTTTGTACTCTTATATTATTCATAATAAGGAATCCTTCCAAATAATCTTCCTATTTATATATTTTACTTGAAGATGAGAAATTTTAACAGATAATCTGTCGATATTCCGTAGATATTCTCTGAAATTGTCCAGAAAATGTTCAGAACACATTGATACAATAGTAACGAACCTCCGAAGGCCTTAAATAGTAAAACAGGGCCTGAGGACAAAGTTTTTATATAGTTATAAAGGAGGATTCAATATAATGAACGCCATCTGGAAAGACAAAAACAGGAGTTTTATCAGTATCCGCACAAAACTTGTCTGCGTGATCGTGCTGCTTATTGCCTTAGCTGTCGCTGCCGTAGAGATATACAGTTATAAGGGCAGAGCCTCAGAAATTGAAAGAACAGTTAAAGAAGAACAATTAAATACTGCAATATTGACAGCATCCAGACTGGAAACAGAAATAGCCAAAACCGTTTCCACCCTGGAAACAGCAGCCAACAATAGTGTTTTTTCATCAGACGACAAGGACAGTATCATCAAAGAACTGCTTGCTATAAAAGAACAAAATCACATTTTTTCCACAGTTTTCATGACGGATTCGGCTCTCAATAGGTTGAATGAAAAAGGTGAAATAAGTTCTCTGGCCGGCAGGGAATACATGCAGGAAGTTCAAAAAACAAAAAAAACGGTTATATCCCATGAGATTCTCATCTCCCAGGCTACCCAAAAACCATCACTCATGATTGCAACGCCCGTCAAGGTTCCCGGCGCACCTGAAAGATATCTGGGGATTTCCGTCAATATCGACAACCTTCAAGGGATTGTGGCCGCAGGCAAAAAGAATGACAGCAATTATTCTTTTGCCTTTGATGGTAAAAATGGCATGGTCTTTGCCCACCCGTTCCAGGAATATGTCGGCTCGCTTAAGTTCATCAACCCTGATGAAAAAGATAAAGCCCTGGTTCCACCAGAATTGCAGGCCATGGTAAAAGAAGCCACAGCAGGACACTCCGGCAGTCAAATTTATACTTTTAACGGTTCAAAAATTATCGCCGCCTATACAAACATTCCGGGGACTTCCCTTGGTGTATCCGCCAGGATGACTTATGACGAAGCAATGGCCCCGGTCATGAAAGAACGTAATTCCGCCTTTATGATTACATTAATTACTTCCCTCTTAAGCACCATTGTGGCTTTGGCAGGGGCAAAATATATAGCCGATCCCATCAGAAATATTGCCGACCAGGCCAATATTATTGCGTCCGGCGATTTTACCCAATCCAAAACCATCCTGGTGAAAGGCAAGGACGAAATAGGCCATCTCCAGCAAGATTTCAGAGATATGGCGGGCATGCTCCGCTCCACCATGGAACAGATCGGCCAGGCAGCGGCACAAATTGCCTCTGCAAGTGAGGAACTGGAAGCAAGTGCAGAACAATCGGCCCAAGGGGCAGGCCAAGTGGCCGCAACGGTATCTCAAGTGGCGGCAGGTGCAATGGATCAGGCCAAGGCTGCTAATGATACGGTTCAAACCGTGCAAGCAATCGGAGAAGAAATTAACGGCATTGCCCAGCATACTTGTGCAGTGGAGGATGTCTCCCAATCATCGGCCTCGGCTGCCTTAGAAGGAGGAAAAGCGCTCCGCTATGCCATTGATTCTATTACCAACATTAATGGAATTGTTCAGAATACCGCAGGTACTATCCGAAGTTTAGAAAACTTTTCCGATAGAATCATCCAGATTGTAGATACCATTGCAGGTATTGCTTCCCAGACCAATCTTTTAGCTTTAAATGCAGCCATTGAAGCTGCCCGCGCCGGCGAACATGGCCGTGGTTTTTCCGTCGTTGCGGATGAAGTCCGCAAACTTGCCGAACAAGCGAAAGAATCAGCAGGAAGTATTGCCCAAATTATAGATGAGGTTCAGTCCCAAATCCAAGTTGCGATTGACAGGATGGATAAAAGCGCACAGGAAGTCTTTAAAGGACAGGAAGTAGTTTTAGCAGCAGGCAAATCCTTTGAAGTCATTCAACAACAGATCGACGATGTCCATCAAGCGGTTCAAGGAATTACAGCAAGTGTTCAGGTCCTGTCAGCTTCCGGCAGCAAGGTGACCGCAGCAGTAGAAAAAATACGGGATATATCCAATGAAACGGCAGCTAATAGTCAAACCATTTCTGCCGCTACTGAAGAACAATCGGCAGGAATACAGGAAATCGCCTCTTCAGCAGAAGCCCTGGCTCAATTGTCAGGTCAACTGGAGTCAATGCTTAAACAATATAAATTTTAACTCTATTTCATGGATGGTTTATAAGGAGAAAGAATGAAAGATACCTTTGGAAACTTTGAATGGAAAGATATTGGGGACATTGAACTGGGAAGGCCTGCTATGGGAGAGAAAATGCATGTTGCTGTTTACAGGATGTTCCATTATTCTCTCCGCAGCGTCCTGGAGAAAAGTTATGGTAAAGAGGCAGTTAAACATAACCTGGTAGAAGCCGGACGGTTAGCGGGGAGAGAGTTTTGTGAACATGTGCTGGATCTCAGCCTTCCACCTGCGGACTTTTTTCGTTTGCTCAGGCAAAACATGGCTGAACTGGGCATAGGGATACTTGAGATCGAACATGCGGATTTTGACAATATGATCTTTATTTTGAAGGTATCCGAAGACCTGGACTGTTCAGGTGTGCCGGTAACCGGCGAAACAACCTGTAATTATGATGAAGGCCTTATAATGGGTATCCTGGAAGTATATACAGGCAGGAAATTTATCGTCAAGGAAACGGATTGCTGGTCAACGGGGGATTGGACATGCAGGTTTCATGTGGTAGCAATATGATATTTGCATAGACATTCTTTTGTAAAATCCGTATGGAACATGAAAAGGATGCTGAAATAAAACTGATAGCAAAATATGATGAGGAGGTTTCGGATAAAGAATGCCCAGAAGAAAAGGGAGTTTAAAAACTAAGATTGTCATTTTGATGAGTATAATATTGACAGCCATATGCTCGGGATTAGGGCTTATGGCATACCATAACATTTACAATTCACTAAGCGGCAATATTGAAGAGATGTTGCCAAAGATTGCCCTTGAAGCTGCAAGGCTTATTGAAACTAAAATGTCAAGCCAGATTAACTCTTTAGAGGCACTGGCCTCAAATGAAAAAATAATATCCTTTGGAAGTACACAAGAAGAAAATCCAGGTATTGAGGCCTTGTTGAACCAAGAAGTAAAACGGCAGGGATATAAAAGAATGGCAGTGGTCAATGCCCACGGGTATGCCGCATATAATGACGGACAAAAAGCCGATATAAAAAACACAGACTATTTCCAAGAAGCCATAAAAGGCGAAAATTTCATATCGGATCCCATTGCAAACGGAGAGGTCAACAATATTGAAATGATTTTTTCAGTCCCCATTAAATCGGGAGAAAGCATTATCGGCGTAGTTGCCGCCATCAGGGATGGATATGAATTAAGCAATCTTGCAAAGGAGATATCCGTCGGTAAAACGGGAAACGTATTTATTGTGACTAGTGATGGCAGAACCATCGCCCATTCCAACAAAGAAATATTAAGCAACTTGATAAAAATAAATACTGGCGGAACTGCTACAGTTTCTTCTGCAACGAAAGCAGCTGGAGCTGGAGAAATCGGTGTGGTCTCGTCGGCCACAACGACACATGAAAGCAATGGCGAAGAATCGGAGAATAAAAATTACAATGTCATAAAGGAACGGATGATAAAAGGCGAAACCGGATTTGGGGAATATGAATATAATGACGTACCAATGTATCTTGGATTTTCCCCCATATCCTATTCGGAGTGGTCTGTAGCAGTACAGGTTGAACAAGGAGAATTATTGTCCGGGCTATCGATTCTAAAACGGGATACTATCCTTACATCTTTAATTTTCCTCATTTTAAGCCTTATGGTAGTATACTTCTTTGCGATGCGGATCACAAAATATCTTGAAAAGCTGAAATATTATACTACATTATTAGGAGAATTTGATTTAACCTTTGAAATATCCGAAGAACTACTTAAACAGAATGATGAAATTGGAGAAATGTCAAACTATTTCCGCCTATTCATTAACAGCGTCCATAATATGGTAACAAGCATTGTCAATGAGACCCAAAAGGTAAATGCTTTGGTAGCAATGTCCCATCAAAATATAGCGGCTCTCACAATGGAGTTAGAAGATGCTGCGGCAACTGTCCAGGAATTATCGGCAGGGATGGAAGAAACCGCCTCCTCCACTGAAGAAATTACCGCAACTTCCAATGAGATTGAAAGCGCAGTGGAAACCGTTGCAGTAAAAGCACAGGAAGGCGCATTATCCGCCGATGAAATCAGCAAAAAGGCAGTAGCCTTAAAGGACAGTTCACTAAAGCTTCAGACCGGGGCCGACCAGACTCGTTTGACCATTAAGAAAAGTATGGATGAAGCTCTGGAAAAAGCCAAAGAAGTCGATAAAATTAAGACTTTATCCGAAGTTATTTTGCAAATATCTTCCCAGACCAACCTGCTGGCTTTAAATGCGGCTATCGAATCGGCCAGAGCCGGCGAAGCCGGAAAGGGATTTTCCGTCGTTGCTGAGGAAATACGAAAATTAGCGGAAAACTCTAAAAGCACGGTGAAAGAGATCCAGGATACTCTGGACGTTATCCTGAAAGCTGTCGAAAACCTGGCCAACAGCTCCAGGCAAACTCTGGAATATATCGAGACAAAAGTAGTGGACAGCTATAAGGAATCCGTCCTTGTCGGTGAAAACTATGATCAGGATGCTCAATCCATTAGCTATTGGGCCACGGAGTTAAGTGCGACCTCTCAGCAACTGCTCGCCTCCATAAAAACAGTATCGGAAGGGATCACCGAAATAGCAAAGGCCGCAGAGGCTGGGTCCGAGGGAACAAATCATATTTCCTATAAAGTTTCTAAGATAAAGGATAAGGCTAATGAAATCAAATTGGAAACGGATGATGTTAAAGCCAGCGCAGATAATTTGCAAGGCTTGGTTAAGAAATTTAAAGTATAAAGCTTTTATAAAGCTTTAATCGTTTAATATAATCCAAACCGCTTTATAGCGGTTGTGGTTAGTCCTTTGGAGGAGTATCTCATGGAATATGCACCCCTGTTATTTTCCTTATTGTTTTTTACTGCATTTGCCATCTATCTTTTTTTCGGAATATATATTATTCATTTAAACCCTAAGGCAAGCTTGAACAAATTGTTTTTGATTGTTTGTATTTCTTTGTGCCTATGGTCTTTTGGATTTTCCATTGCCAACTCCGCGCCGGATCTAAAGACCTGTCTATTCTGGAGAAGGATTTCCGCTCTCGGCTGGTCATCTATCTACAGTATATTGCTGCATTTTCTATTGGTATTGACAGGCAAAACCAGCGTCTTAAAGCGCGGCTGGTTCTGTCTGATGCTGTATTTTCCCGCACTGATCAATCTATACGTTTTTTCTCTATCCGATAATATGGCAGCCCTTCAGTACAGCCTGATAAAGCTGGATTACGGCTGGATTAATGTAGCCGTTAATAATGGCTGGGATTTGTTTTTTTATTTTTACTATGGTGGATATACCCTGGCCTGTCTGGGGCTGGTCTTTATTTGGCAGAGAAAAGCCACGGATAAAAACATACGGATGCAAGCCATGCTGATTTGTATTTCGCTTTTTGCGGCTTTATTGCTGGGAAGTTTAACGGATGTTGTCCTGAGCTCAAATCTAACCAATCCGTTGCCGCAAATGGCTCCAGTATTCACTTTAATCCCCATCATGGCCATTTATTACTCAATCAAGCGTTACGGCTTGATGCACCGGGAAATGCTCGACCAAGACGAACTGATTCTCAATGATGAGATGCGTGCCATATTGTTCCAATATTTATCCGCTGGGTATTTTGCAGCCGGTTTGCTGGGTTTTCTATCCGAGTATCTACCCCATAGGCTCCAAGGTACAGGCAATATATATTCTGCTCTATTAACGGGCGGATTATTGTTCGGCACCGGTTTTGCCTTCCAAATTATACAGCGCTTAAAAAACGAGAATATAAAAAATACGCTGAATATGATTGTACTCCTTTCCAGCATCCCTCTGATCACACTTAGGTTTTTGCAATATACCGGCATAACGGTTTGGGTTTTCCCTATTATTTTAATGATTATTTCTTTGATATTCAATAAACGAAGCCTGCTGCTTTCGATAACGGCTGTTGCCATTGCAACGCAGATCCTGATTTGGATATGCAAGCCTAAAGCCATGGTTCAGGTGGACGGATTTCATTATCTTTTGCGGATAGGCCTATTTGTCATGGCCCTCTGGATAGGACTGTATGTTAATAAAATTTACGTATCAAAGTTAAAGGAAAATGCTTGCCAAATAGGTTTTCAAAAAATAATTTCGGAAATTTCTTTTGATTTTGTAAGTGTAAACCAAACAAATTTTGAGGCAAAAACCAATCATCTTCTGGACGCAATAGGACGCTTTTTTCAGGTGGACCGTACATATATATTCCTATTCAATCATGAAGACAACACCATGACCTATACATACGAATGGTGTACTCAAGGAATAGAACCGGAAATAGGCACCATCCGGGATGTCCCCCTCAGCCTATTCCCCTGGTGGACGGAACAGTTGAAAAGCAATAAACCGGTTTGTGTCGAAGATGTAAGCAAACTGAAGGCTGAAGCCGGCGCGGAAAAGAAACAGTTTGAAAAGGTCAAGTCCCTGGTTGCCATTCCAATTGAGGGGAACGGGAATATCCAGGGGTTCCTTGGAATTGATTCCATTGTGTCGCCAAGGAAATGGTCAGAAGATGAAATTAAGCTGCTTAAAATTCTGGCTAACCTGCTGGCTGACGGTTTCATTAAAGTCAAAGCTGAGAAAAAAATTGAATTCATGGCCTATTATGACCACCTGACCGGCCTTCCTAACCGTACTCTATTTGAGGACAGGCTAACCCAAGCCATTCACCTGGCCAAACGGTCTGGAAAATTTGTCGGCGTCATGTTCATGGACCTGGACAACTTCAAGACAGTGAATGATACCATGGGGCATAATGGCGGGGATAAGCTGATTCAGGAAGTAGCGCAGAGTCTGGCGCAGCGTTTGCGTAAAACGGATACGGTTGCCCGTTTCGGCGGCGATGAATTTCTGATCCTAATTAACAGCATCCCCGATAGTAAAGACATTGCCAGGATCACCGATAAGCTCATGGGGCTGTTTGAAAGGCCGTTTAATATAGGGGGGCAGGAGTTCTTTATCACAGGTAGCGCAGGTGTCGCTACTTATCCGGTGGACGGCGAGGACCCGGAAACATTAATCAAAAATGCTGATATTTCCATGTACAAGGCTAAATCTAAGGGTAAGAACCAATATGTCCTATGCACCGAGAATATGAAGGATGAAGTTCAGCAAAACATGATGTTGTCCAACAGTTTATATCACGCCAAAGAACGGAATGAGCTGGTTATTTTTTATCAGCCCCAGATCAAACTGTATACAGGCCAAATAACCGGCGTAGAAGCCTTATTGCGCTGGAATCACCCGCAATTGGGTATGATATCCCCGGGCATATTCATCCCGTTGGCCGAAAAGAACGGTTTGATAAACATCATTGGAGAGTGGGTACTGAAGACGGCAAGCAACCAAAATAAGAAATGGCAGGATATGGGGATGCCTCACCTGCGGATGGCCGTAAACCTTTCTGCCGCCCAATTTAAAAATCCCCACTTGGTTGACAACGTGAATCGTATTCTCAAGGAAACAGGCTTGAGCCCTGAGTATCTTGAATTGGAAATTACGGAAAGTATTGCAATTAATGAAGCGAATTATATTATAGACACATTAGATAAACTGAAAAATCTGGGCGTATCCATTTCCATTGACGACTTTGGAACAGAATACTCGTCCTTAAGCCGATTGAAGATGCTTCCCCTCGATCGGATTAAAATTGACATGCAATTCGTACAAGGCATTGAAGGCAACGAAAAAGACCAGGCTATAACTAAAATCATCATTAACTTGGCTAAGAGCCTGGAGCTTGAAGTCCTTGCCGAAGGCGTGGAAACCGCTTTGCAGTCGGAATTTCTCAACGGGAAAATGTGTGATGAAGTGCAGGGATATTATTATTATAAACCGATGCCAGCAGAGGAATTTGAAATACTATTGAAGTCTGGTGCAAATAAAAGAGTGGAATATTAGTTTATATGAAGATTTACATAGCAAGGTGTTAAAATATAAAGAAATTAACAAAGAAAGGAGTAAGGGCTATGGATTGTGCCAAATTGCAGGTATGTCCTTTTTATAATGACAGGATGCCTATGGAAAGAGGGATCGGGTCTATATTTAAAAAAAAGTATTGTAAAGGCAACCATCACCTTTGTGCAAGGTATAAAATAATGTGCGAAGCAGGAGAAAGCTTTGTCCCTGCCAATCTTTATCCCAATATGCAGGATATTGCCGAAAACATAATCGCATCGGTGAAAAAGAGGTAAAATAGACAATACTCACGGAGTATGAGCGGTTTAACCCTTAGAGAATATTGAAACCGGGAGGTATGAAAATGGATGCGTTTATTGCCAGACAGCCTATTTTTGATAAAAACATGAAAATTTACGGATATGAACTATTATACAGGCAGAGCGGGGATAACTTTTTTACCGGAATTGATGACGATCAGGCCACAGCCGAATTGATTTACAACGCTTTTCTTGTTATGGGGCTTCAGGACTTGACGGATGGAGCCAACGCCTTTATTAATTTCTCTAAAGAGCTCATTAACAGTGATGTCCCTTTTTTACTTCCAAAGGAGAACATCGTTGTGGAAGTACTCGAACGGGAGAAAGTGACCTCTGCTACGATAGACGCCTGTAAAAGGATTAAAGCTATGGGATACAGCCTGGCTCTTGACGACTTTGTTTTTAATCAAAACAATTTTCCCTTAATTGACATGGCAGATATTATCAAAATAGAATTTTCGGCAGTAAGCCGCCATGAGCAATACAACCTTATCCGAAGATACAGAACAAAAGTGAAGTTTTTAGCGGAAAAAATTGAAAACCGGGAAGAGTATCAGCAGGCGTCCGGAATGGGCTATGAGCTTTTTCAAGGATATTTTTTCAGTAAACCATCTATTGTCAAGTCCAAGGAAGTCGTAACGCTTAACGCCAATCTTTTTAGTATTCTTGAAGAGCTAAGCTCTCCCGAGCCAAGCTATGCCGTTATTGCCAATATCTTCGAAAGAGACCTGGGGCTTTCATATAAGCTATTGAAACTTGCCAATTCAGTTTATATAGGTGCAAGAAATAGGATTAAATCAATCCCCCACGCTCTGTCATATATTGGCATTAATGAAATGTACCAGTGGATTTCGCTTATGATGCTGAAGGATATGCAGGATGTTGAAAATGCCGAACTGGTTAAACAATCCCTTATCAGGGGAAAGCTTATGGAACTCCTTGCCTATGAACTGCACTTAAAGGGAGAAAAATCCGAATTTTATTTTACGGGAATATTTTCTTCCATTGATGTTTTATTAAGCAGCCAAATGGAGCAGGTTTTAAAGGGGCTTCCCTTGTCTATAAATGTTAAAAATGCCTTATTAGGTATAGACAATGAACAGCGAAAGCTGCTGAATTTCATTATGAATTTGGAAAATGCACACTGGGAAAAGGCTGCGGCTCAATATCCAATGACCAATAAGTTTATGGAGCTATATTTGGAAGCCTTGAAGTGGGCAAAAAAGCTAAATCATTGAATAATATTTTTACAGGGTATGGCGGGTAATTTCAACTAGAACCTCTGGCCAATAAAATTGTTCTTCTTACCCAATATATATGCAAAATTTAAAATAAAGCATTTTCCCACGAAAAGTATCGCTATATATTATCTGTCACTTTACTTGTTTGCGTTTGGATCATTTCCGTTTATTTCAAAACGGTAAACATCCAGTTTATGCCGAACTTATCTCGTAAAGAGCCGTGTAAGGTTGTGAAAAACGATGAGGTAGGCTCCATATAAACTTCCCCATCCTGCTTTAGAATGTCCCATGCCTTTTGTATAAAAGCTTCATCTTTTGTAGTTATAGAAACATACATGTTATTGCCGATCATGCTGCCTCTGAGCTATCGGCACACATAGTCTCCATACCGTCCAGTTGAAGCCGTGCATGTAAAACCAGTTCTTTATCGCTTTCGGAAATAACAAAGTCAGGATCCGGCTGCATATCTCCGTATTTTTGAATTTCTATTGTTTTTGCACCAAAAGCTTTTTCATAAATCTTGATAGCTTCTACGCAGTTTCTGTTGAACATCAAATAATGACCTAGCATACAAGGACCTCTAGTTTTTATTTTAATACTAAGTTCTAAACAACATTGAACTTACTAAATGCAATTCATAGTAAAAGTGAAAATATGTGGTCTGACTTTCATAGTGTTTCCTGCTAAACCCTAATCTATTATAGCAAGAGCTTATTGTTCAGTCATATCATATTGCTTCAAAGATTCCCTGGCATTCTTTATTCCCTCATCAGCTATCATAACGGATTTGGAACGGTGACTCCCTGGTATCAAATCCTCTTCGGTAAGTTCATTAAGAATACCAAAACCATAGCCCTTCCAACTTCTGAGATATTGAATTCCAAATTCATTTTCCTTCCAGGATGTAAGGTACAACAACATCAGAGTTAATTCCTTAATTTCTTCTTTTAAATCCTCTTTTTCCATCTTAAGTACCCCATGATTATTTTGTTACATGAAAAATTAACATTAGGGAATTTCTCAATTTATACCAGTAATAGCTTTAGGATGTTGATTCTATTGCTGTTATAGACCTTGAAAAGTATGATATAAATAAATCCACTTGAATATTTTGTTGCTCAAAGTGCTTTAGGCTTTGAGTCGCATAAAAAAACTCTGCATGGATTTATTACTCCCATGCAGAATATTATCATACTTCAAATATACTTTAATCAGAAAATCTATTTTTCAAGTTCACGTAGTATTAAATTAGAACATCTTAATTAATATGAGAAAAAATACACCGATTTTCCCTGTTTAATATGTTAATCTACACTTTCGTGCCATCATCAGTTCTAGAACATTTCCTTGCTCATTCTGTCTATTTCTGCATCTACAGCTTCATACACGCCAGGGAATATACTAAATGCCAAACCATGAGTCATTGCGGGTATGAAGTATAACTTTCCGCAATTTCTGCAGGCTCTTTCAGTTTCCCTTCTGATTTCTTCAGGTGTTACGCCTTCCTTATCCAATATACCGTTATCAATGTCACCCATTATTGTAATTTTGGGGCCATATTTCTTAATAAGCTCAGGGTTATTGTTCGTTGATACTGCACCCTGCCAGATATCGATACCCATTTCAATCATTTGCGGAACAAGGTTAGCAGAATATGCATCGTTATGGTGAACAATAAGCTCAACTCCGTTAGCCTTATAATATGCGTATATTTTCTTGAAACCGGGAACAATGAACTCCTCAAACATTTCAGGAGACATGAATGAATTTATGTGGCTGCCCCAGTCATCATGCTGGAAGAGGCAATCCGGACGAACATATTTAACAATCTGTTCAGCATATTTAAGCATCCATTCAACTATGTAATCGATAAGCTCATGCATAGCCTCAGGCTCTTCATAGAAGTACATTAAAGCATCGTCTATTCCCGTTAAGTAATGCACCTGCTCGAAGATTCCCGGTGCACGGAATACCGTTACGAACTGCTCATTACGATCAATTTTAGCTGCAGCTTCTACTATCGGAGCCCAATCTTCTTCAGGATAATCAAGCTTAGGAGCTTTAACGACTTCCTTCCATTTTGTGATATCCTTAACTACCTTGTGTTCATAATCGTGCACCGGGAAACCACCGGGTACGTTTGCAGGCCAGCTTCTTGTAACCCCCCAGGCATCCACAACATTAGGGCCGCCCCTTTTAGCACTAGGATTATTACGGGAAATAGGGTCACCCATTACAATCCCAAATGCCTCGTACTGTTTTACAAATCTGTCGGGATTTCCTCCCCTGATTGTCTCTAAAAGATTCTGCCTCTTAGTTAACATAAAAATACCTCCTTAATAATAATTGACTTATTAATAAATTATTGCTATTACAATAGCAAATAAATAAGCCCTGCTTTTAAGAAATTGATTATTTTTATATTAGTAACCCGATTCCATCTTCCGATGTGCATAGCATTTCTACTGGTATGTCTATATGTGCGAAGAATAGAGAAATGTTATATTGATTTGCCTTATATGCTTCCCCATCTGCTATGGTTTTATGACGCAAGTGATATTAAATCCTTAGTCTATTGAATAATAATAATCGCAATTTTATCATCATATTTATTGTAATGCTATGAGAGCAATTATACAATAATATAATTGCTTCTTTGTTTTACTGCTGCAGTTTTCACTTTTTTTGGTTTCTGATCTGACCATTATCAATATCAGCTTTTCATTATCATCTACCAAAGATACTATATCATTTACTTTGCTCGCATTATACTCAATCCACTCAGCCACATCCTTTACCATAAACAGCGGATTGTCATAGTAAACAAATTATTGTTAGAGAATTATACCAATATTTATATGATGTAAAAATAGAAAACCTAATTCTAATGATATTAAATGAAATATGCTTTAGCAACATTTCACTTGCCCTCAGGACAAATTTCATTGAAAAAAACCAAGCTGAAAAGCTTGATTTTTTCTGGTGGAGGGAGATGGATTCGAACCATCGAAATCGTCCGATAACAGATTTACAGTCTGCCCCCTTTGGCCACTCGGGAATCCCTCCGTAATATTTTAAATATCAGGTTATGGAGCTGGCAGTCGGAATTGAACCAACAACCTGCTGATTACAAGTCAGCTGCTCTGCCTGTTGAGCTATGCCAGCATATAAATGGTGGGAACAATAGGGCTCGAACCTATGACCCTCTGCTTGTAAGGCAGATGCTCTCCCAGCTGAGCTATGCTCCCACTTGCTGTGACAATGAATAGTATATAACAAAATGCCCATTGGTTTCAACAAGTAAAATAATCCTTTATCGTTAAAATAAGCAGAATAAGTCTATTTAGCTTAAATTATCACCTTATATAGATATAACCTAGATTAATTATTTACGCTGTATATTTGTTTAATATGCTTTTAAGTTTTGCAAACTCTTCATCTGTATATTTAAGGCTTAGAGCATCTAAAATACTTTCTTTCTCACTCTTTGTAACCATCGTTTCAAAAAGCCTTTTTAATTTCAGTATTTCGCTCTCATTCAAATTCCTCATGAGGTTTAACATATCCACTTTATCATTCAGCTCCATATTGCCATGAACAAATGAGTTGTATGCATTTATAATACTGCTGCCCGCACTTTTTGCACTTTCGGCATTTTGCGCTTCCTCTTCAATAATCCTTTCGCTTCTTAATTTTCGTAAAGCGTCGCCGGAATATTCATCACCTGATGAAGTGAAGGAGAAAATGCTCCTTAAGTCTTCCTCATCCTGCTCTATACAATATTTATCAACATATTCAATATTAACGCTCTTATTGTAATCATCAAATATATATCCTAAATACTCCCTGTCATCATACATTGTATATCCCGTACTTTGAACCGGCTTGAATTCTTGTCTTTCTATTTCCAGTATTGATGCAATGCATACAGCAGTCATGAATATGACCAAAAGAATATTAAAACCTGTGTTTTTCTTCATTACATCGCCTCCTATGTTCTCCTAAAGCTATTATGGATTTCATCCCATATTTTTATTCAACGGAGTAAAAAAAGTAATTATAGACTTGAGTAGGTTATATACATATAACTAGGAGGTGGGTATATTGCACAATAAAAATCCACAGAATGATGTCGGCATAAGGGTCAGCTATACGGATAAGGATGCAGTCAGCACTCTTGGCAAATTTATCAGCAGTTTTTTTAACACCAAAACCATAATAGTTTGCATAGGTACTGATAAATGCATAGGCGACTGCTTGGGGCCTTTAGTTGGCACCCTTCTATTAAACAAGAACTTCTCATATCCCGTAATAGGAACCTTGGATTTCCCTGCCCACGCAGTCAATCTTGAAAAAGTAATTTCAGAAATTAACGAAAAGCATAGAAACTCTTTTATAATCGCCGTAGATGCCTGTCTTGGCCAGGCAGACTGTATCGGCGATATTCAGATAAAATTAGGACCTGTGCACCCCGGAAAAGGGGTAGGCAAGGCCCTTCCTAAAGTTGGAGATATTTCAATTGTCGGTGTGGTAGACTCTATTGATGTTTCCGATATATTTTCCATCAGAAGCATTCGGCTTAATTTGATAATGAAAATGGCCGAGATAATATCCTCGGCCATCATAGAAGCTGCAAGAATGTAAAAAGGCGGCACTCTGCCGCCAAAAACTTACTGGCCAACTATGGCAAACATAAGTTCTCCTTCACATGCTCTTTTTCCATCTACCGTAGCATAGGCATTGGCTTTTCCGATGCCTCTTTTAAGTGTTACCAGTTCCACTTCCATCCTTAATGTATCACCGGGCACTACCTGTTTTCTGAAGCGTACTTTATCGATTCCAGCAAATACCGCAAGCTTACCCTTGTACTCTTCCATGGATAGAATGGCAACTGCTCCTACCTGAGCCATTGCCTCAACTATTAATACCCCTGGCATTATAGGATTTCCCGGAAAATGTCCCTGAAAAAAAGGCTCATTTGCCGTAACATTTTTAATTCCTACAGCCTTCTTTCCCTCTTCCACTTCTTCTATCCTGTCTACCAAAAGAAAGGGATACCTGTGAGGTATTATCTTCTTAATCTCATTAATATCCAGCATTACTATCTCCCCTTTGCTATAATATTACAGTAGCTAATTGTAAAGAGCTCTCCGGAAAATCTTCCTGATTTTAACGGCCGCACTCGCTTTACGTTGGGACATTTCTTCAGAAGTGTCCCCCTTTCCCTTTACCTCGCTCGCTGCTTCTTTGCAATTAGCTGTCAACCTACATACATTATTTTTAATATATTATATCATGAATTTTAATGAGTAAAATTCATGTCAAAAATAAATTCCAGAGAAATTTATTACGACATATAGATAAAAGGCTGTGGCATTTGAAACAACGTAAATGAGCATTGTGAGAGTTCTCTCTAAAGCTCTTGGTGACTCTGCCAAAGATATCACTTAGAATTTTAGATTGTTTGAACGAAGGAAGTTTAAAAATTCTTGTATTTTCAAGGCAGAGAACCATAGAACTTGCGGAACTCGAACACAGTAAATGCAGTGTTTCAAATGCAACAGCCCCTTATATTTGCTCAATAATAACAAAGCCAGGGAGAATCCACCGCCCTGGCCAGTTTTTATTTATTGTCATCAATAAGTGACAGCATTTCAGCGAATTTGTCCAGATTTTCCAATGCTTCACCGGTACCGTAAGCAACACAGCATATTGAATCTTTAGCAACTGTTGTTGTAACATGAGTTCTGGATTGTATTAACAAATCCAAACCGTAAAGCAGGGAACCTCCCCCTGTCATTATAATACCTTTATTTATGATATCTGCTGACAGCTCGGGAGGAGTATGTTCCAGTACCGAATGTACGCAGTCCACTATTGCTGAAGTAGTCTCTTCCAGCGCTTCCCTCATCTCTTCAGAACTTACGGTAATATTCTTGGGAAGTCCGGTCACAAGGTCTCTGCCCCTTATGTCCATTGTGACTTCTTCACTTCGGGGATAAGCTGTACCTATGTTAATCTTCAATTCTTCAGCTGTCCTTTCCCCAATCATTATATTATGTTTTTTCCGGATATATCTTATTATTGCTTCATCGAATTTATCTCCAGCGATTTTTATTGAAGACCTGACAACCATACCTCCTAATGACAGAACCGCAACATCGGTAGTTCCACCGCCGATATCTACTATCATGCTTCCACTGGCCTTTGATATATCCAAGCCCGCTCCAATAGCCGCAGCAACAGGCTCTTCTATTAAATAAACCTTGCCGGCTCCTGCCGAAAGCGCAGCGTCCTTAACAGCCCTTTTTTCTACTTCGGTGGCCTCGCAGGGTATGCATATAATTACCCTGGGACGTAGCAAGCTTACAGAATTTCCTCTGGCTTTTTTAATGAAATGCCTAAGCATTCTCTCTGTTACGTCATAATCGGAAATCACACCATCTCTCAAGGGCCTGGTAGCAATTATATTTCCAGGGGTTCTCCCTATCATTTGCCTCGCTTCCTCACCTACTGCTAGAACTTTGCGCTTTGTATTGTCGGTTGCAACAACAGAGGGCTCTTTTAAAACTACCCCTTTTCCTTTTATATATACAAGGACACTGGCAGTGCCAAGGTCAATCCCTATATCAGTTCCAAATCCCAAAAATCCCATATACATCACTCCCTACACCATTTATTATAAAGAGACTTGTCAATTTTTATACCGTTATTGTTAACGAATAATATTTCTATAAAAACTTACAAATTCCTTTTTTTTATAACAATTTATATTAATTTTGATGTAGAAAGCTATTCTCAAATTTCTTGATTACTCGTTTGATGTCTTATATTTCATCCTTGTTGCTTTGCCGCCACGTATGTGCCTTTCTGCCTTATTGTAATCAAGTATCTCCTTAGCCTCATTTGCGACTTGTGGATTTATCTTGGGAAGTCTTTCTGTGATATCTTTGTGTATTGTGCTTTTGGATACACCAAATTGCCTTGCAGTTTTACGAATTGTTGCTTTAGAATCGATAATGTACTTTGCTACTTCAAGTACTCTCTCTTCAATGTAATCCTTCAAAACGCTACCTCCCTTTATTTTTCTCTTGATAATTAATATGCACAAAATATGTCAGCTAGTATAAAAATACAGAGCTAACAAATACAACTTTAAAAAAACAGAGTGCAGAGTGCACTCTTAATTCTGCAGTGTCAGATATTCCTTTGGATCGACATTTTCATAACCTGCAGCACCCTTCTTCAATAACTCAAAGTGCAGGTGTCCGATAGTCTGATTATCCTTAGAACTACTGCTTTCAAATATTGATGTATTGCCTATTGAGCCTATTAACTGTCCTTTTTTAACAGTCTGGTTTTTCTTAACCTCTATTTTCTCTCCAAGGTTTGCATATATTGATTTGTATCCATTGCTGTGTTCTACTTCAACTAACCATCCCAATCCGCCTGTGTACTCGTTATCATTTCTTATATCGACTACCTTTCCATCGGCGATTGCAACAACCTCGGTACCTTCTATTCCTTTTATATCTATACCTGAATGGGTTCTCCACTCGCCAAGGCTTTCATAATTTACCAGGGTTTCAGTTGAATAGTCTCTCATGACGTTGGCTGCTGTAAAACCATCCTTCATTGGATTGTCAAACTTCACATCAGCCTCCGCTGCTGCAGGTTTTGAAGAAACGGCAGTTGTATCTTCTTCATTCACTTCTGCCATCCCGTCCGTTTTCTCAACTTCCGAGTAATCGTTCTCATCGTCTACGGAAAAACTTGCTTCCAGCTCGGGATCAATTTCCTGTGCTGAGGTTTCATTGCCGGGTGCCGTTATAGGGGCAGTTGTATCATTTACATCGTTGACGCCCTGATTGTTTTTAGCACCGTTTCTTGATACCCACACAGCAGTAATAGCTACAATACATACACAGAGGAATAAGACAATATAAAATCCCTCTTTATCAAAAAATTTTGATACCTTCTCTTTCGAGAACTTCGACTTTAAGAATCCTTTCATATTCATGTAACCACCTCCTGTATTGTAGTTTGTCCATAATTAGGTATAAAATACATTAAAATTCCATTTTTTTAAAATTTTTTTAGATTTTTTTACATATTTTAATTGTTTTATATATAAATTGGATACTTCAATAAAATAAAAAATGCCTTTATAGGGCATTTTTTATTTTATTTATATATATCTTCTATTCTATTTACCTTTGTTCCCTGATAATAATATTCCAATATTTCCTCATAGTTTTTGCCGGATGCTGCCATTGCTGTTGCTCCCCACTGACTCATACCCACTCCGTGGCCGTTTCCTAAAACGGTAAAAGTAATATCGTTTTTATTGAATTCAATAGTAAAGTTTGCCGAGTTCAAGCTTAATATTTTCCTCATCTCTGTGCCTTCAATAGTTTTTGTGCCAACCTTTACGGTCTTTACGCTTCCGCCTTCCGTTCTTTCTATAATCTTAACTTGAGAGCTTAATTTATTTTTATCAAGTTTTATTTTATATTGAGATTCCGAAAATTTCTTTACAAATTCTTCGTTACTGATAGTAGCCTTAGTTAAAAACTTTGGAGATATTTCTTCATTAGGGCTTGTTACGCTGACAAGGTACGGATACTGGCCTTTAAACACATCTCTGGAATTTTCGGTTTTACCGCTGCTGGTGGAAAAATACAAGGGATACATTACAGGAATGGCATCATAGGTAAGAATCGCTCCCCTTGTTTCTTCCACAGCTTTTGTAATTTTATCCCAGTATTTTGGAGCATTAACAGGCTCCCACGCCTTTATCCTGTCCTCTTTTGATATCCATTCCTGACAGTGAGTGGCATCAGTGCATATATCAGCCTCCGGATGCTTTGTACAGCCGCTTCCGCCATAAGCCTTCATTCTGGCAATTGCATAGGTTCTTGCTGCGACTGCCTGGGCTTTTAATGCCTCCAGCTCAAATTCTGCAGGCATTTCACCTGATACAACTCCCCTTATATACTCTTCTAAAAACATTTCCTGAATCTCATCTTTTTCAGCTATATAGACTGTTATTTTGGGGCCTCCGCCGTTTTTTTCATCAAAAGTCACACTTCCTAAGGCAGCATCCCCGATAAAACCTACTACGTCTTTTTGGGGAGGCGATTCTGCCTTTGGGCTTTGTCCTGCTCCTTTAAGCACAACAATAGGAATAACAATTATCACTGTTATTATCGTAAGCATCATATATCCTATTCTTCTCATAACATTCCACCCTGCAATTTTACCGCTGACCATATTTTAAGTCATACAATAAAATATTATTATAGCGGGCGGTCAATTATTCCTCGACTTCTTCTATACATGCTCCTAAATTATTTAGCTTATCTTTTATATCAACATATCCTCTGCTTATATGATAAATATCGCTTATTTCTGTTTTTCCCTCTGCAGCCAGGCCGCATAATAAAAGTGCTGCACCTGCCCTTAAATCAGTAGCTTTAACCTTTGCTCCCGTCAATCTTTCCACTCCTTCAATGACAGCGCTTCTACCTTCTATTTTAACATTGGCACCCATCCTCTTTAGCTCACATACGTGCATGAATCTGTTTTCAAAGACAGTTTCGGTTATAATGCTGGTACCGCAGGATTTACTCATCACTGCCATCATTGGTGCCTGAAGGTCGGTGGGAAATCCGGGATAAGGAAGGGTTTTTATATCAACGGGGTTCATTCTTTTGTCTGCTGTTACCCTTATCCTGTAATTATCTTCTTCAGCTATTTTTACTCCTGCTTCCGTCAGTTTTGCAACAATAGATTTTACATGTTCTTTAATTATATTTTCTATTACTATATCCCCACCTGTAATAGCGGCAGCTGCCATGTATGTGCCTGCCTCTATACGATCGGGAATTACGCTGTGGTAGGTGCCTTTCAATTCTTTTACACCTGTAATTTTTACAGTATCGGTGCCGGCTCCTATGATATTGGCTCCCATACTGTTCAAAAAATTGGCCAGGTCCACAATTTCGGGCTCCTCTGCCGCATTTTCTATTACCGTTTCTCCTTCTGCCAAAGCTGAAGCCATAATAATATTTTCCGTAGCACCAACTGATGGGAAATCCAGATATATTTTAGCCCCTTTTAACCGGTCAACATTTGCTTCTACATAGCCATGTCCTAATGTTATATCCGCACCTAAAGCGCTTAATCCTTTCAAGTGAAGGTCTATCGGGCGGGTGCCTATATTGCATCCTCCCGGCAGAGATATCCTCACTTTTCCCATTCTTGCCAGAAGAGGTCCTATTACCAAAAATGATGCTCTCATTTTTCTCACAAGCTCGTAGGGAGGCTCATACAGAGACAGGCTGCCTGATTTTATTACAAGTTTATCTTTAGTAAATTCGGTATTTACACCTAAAGAGTCCAATACTTCGCGTATACATAAAACATCTTCCAAAGCAGGAATATCCTCAAGTATAGTATCTTGAGGACATAAAAGAGAGGCGGCAATGATTGGCAGTACTGAATTTTTTGCCCCGCTTACTTTTACAGTTCCATGAAGCCGCTCTCCGCCTGTAATTAATAGTTTAGCCAATTTATGCCCTCCATTCAGGGGGCTGCTGCATTATGAACAATGTAAATGAGCATTGTGAGAGTTCTTTAAAAGTTCTTGGCGACGCTGCCAAAGATTATACTTAGAATTTTTAGATTGTCTTAAACGGTAGTGAAGTTTAAAAATTCTTGTATTTTCTAGGCAGGGAGCCTTAGAACTTTCAGAACTTGAACACAGCGAATTGAGTGTTCATAATGCAGCAGCCCCTTTCTTAAATCTAGTATTCTATGTTTATTACCGGAGTTGCCGCTATAAAATACATGCCATTATCATATGAACTATATCGACTGGCAACATTTATGTTAACCTTTTCACTGCCTAAAATTTTATAATTGTATATATTCTTAGTGTAACCACATATGCTGATTAAATTATTGTTTATAATTTCATCAATTTTCCTTGCCTTCATATTCTTCATAATGCTGTCAATAATTTTGAGGGATTTTTTCTCATTTAGTTTTCCATTTGTAAAATAACTTAAGTTATATATCATATCGGGCTTAAGGCTGTATCTATGTAAATATTGGTATAGTTTTTCCCCCACTTCATTAATACTCAATACATTTCCATTATGTGTTATATCCACAACCATAATTACGTTGCTCCTGGTTTCATCCGATCTTTCAATAAATACCCTAACATTGCCTTCACCGTATTTACCATGTGCCGTAACTTCATTTGCCGAATACTTTATATTTACAGCTTCAGCCTTTAAAATTTTAAAAACTTCCTGTATTTCAGCTTCAAAATCTTCATTTATGAGTTTGTCCCTTTCAATACTGCCGCTAATATAACCTTCTTTAAATTGAAGGCCGGTCTTATTCATGGCATTTATTAAAAAGCTCACATCATTGTTGATTTCAGGTTTTGAAGATGTATTGAAAACAAACGAAAATATAAGAAAAGACAGTAAAATGATTTTCTTCATAGGGCTTCCTCCTTAAAAAAATGGGAGAGAATAAAGCGTACAAAAGGGGGATTAAAAAACTTTATTCTCATACATCCCATTTTTTTAATTATTGACACCCATAAAAAAAAATATACAAGCCCTCATAAACAAAAAAGAAGCGGCAAAAAGCGGGTCTTTAAAAATCAGTGACCGCTTTTGCCGCCTGGCTGTTTATTTTATATTCACTTAAATTTCCGCTGCAAATTCCTCTGGTTTTTGTTCCTCATATTTAAAATAATGCAAAATCCCTTTTCTTATTCTTAAAGATGCCCTTCCGTCGCCAAAGGGATTTACAGCATTGGCCATTTTGCTGTATAATTCCTTATCATCAAGAAGAAACGAAGTCTCATTTACTATTCTATCAATATCGGTACCTATGACCTTCAAGGTACCGGCCATTTCTGCCTCCGGCCTTTCAGTCACATCCCTTAATACCAAAACAGGCTTGCCAAGATGGGGCGCTTCCTCCTGAAGTCCTCCCGAATCCGTCAATACAAGGTATGCCCTGTCCATGAGATTATGAGTTTCTTTAATATCCAAAGGAGGCAGCAAATGAACTCTCGGCACATCCCTTAATATATTGTTCGCAGTTTCTGTTACCACCGGATTTAAATGCACAAGATATACTACTTCAATATCCGGATACTTTTGTGCAATTGACTTTAAGGCAGTGCATATATTAAAAAGTGGCTGTCCCCAGTTTTCCCTTCTATGTGCCGTTACAAAAATTATCCGTTTATTCTTAAAATCTATTTTTTTTAATTCATGACTCTTAAAAATATAACTTTTGTCTACCGTCTCTTCCATGGCATCAATTACTGTGTTTCCCGTTACATATATACACTTTTCATCTATGCCTTCCTTCAATAAATTCTCCTTTGCCTTTAATGTGGGTGCAAAGTGAATATCTGAAAGTTGAGCAGTTAATTTTCTGTTCATTTCCTCAGGATAAGGGAAATATTTGTTGTGAGTCCTTAAACCTGCTTCCACATGGCCTACCTTAATATCATTATAAAAGGCAGCCAAACTTGAGGCAAATGTAGTGGTGGTATCTCCGTGGACCAGTATCAAATCTGGTTTCTCGGTTTTTAATATGCCCTCAAGTCCTAAAATAACCTTTGTGGTAATGCCCGATAATGTTTGCCTTTCCTTCATAATGTCCAGGTCATATTCAGGTATGATATCAAACAAATCAAGAACCATATCCAGCATTTCCCTATGCTGTGCCGTGACGCATACTATAATATTAATATTTGGACTTTTTTTAAGCTCCTTGATCAATGGAGCCATTTTAATGGCTTCAGGCCTCGTCCCGAAAATGGTCATAATTTTAAGGCTATGCATAAAATTTATTGGTTCCCTTCTTCTTTATTCCTTTTTAAAATTCCAATCTGCTTTGACAGGGCAATTACTATGAGCATGACTGTTATGAGGACTAAAAATGACTGGAGGGTATTTAATTCTGCGGCAAAGATGGCAGTTAAGCCCAGCATTCCGCTTATTATATACATTACAAATACCGCCTGCTTTTGAGACAACCCCAAATCAATAAGCTTATGATGTAAATGCTCTCTGTCCCCTTCCATTACCGGCTTTTTATTTACAAACCTTCTGACCATGGAAGATAAGGTATCATATATGGGAAGGCCAAGAGCCAGTATTGGCACCGTTATGATTATGGCTGCTGCTGATTTAATAGCTCCCTGAATGGATACCGCCGCCAGCACAAAGCCTAAAAATTGTGCTCCTGTATCCCCCATAAATATTTTAGCCGGATTGAAATTATAAGGTATAAAGCCTATGGTGCTTCCGGCTAAGATTGCCGTTAACATTGCCGCAACCTCTCTGCCGTTTAAAATGGAAACTATAAACAATGTAATGCAGGAAATACTTGCAATTCCTGCTGCTAAACCGTCTAATCCGTCAATCAAATTAAAAGCGTTTGTAATTCCTACAACCCAAAAAAGTGTTGCCGGTATAGAAAGCCAGCTTAAATCCGCCATCCCGTAAACCTTGTCAAAGGGGTTTGTTACAACCTTTATGGTTATGCCGGATGCTACTAGAATAAGGGATGCTATTATCTGCAGTACCAGCTTGGTTTTAGCCTTCATAGGTCTTATATCATCTATCATGCCGGCAATGGTTATAAATGTAGATCCTAAAACAAGCCCTACGGTCTCTTTGTTTAAAGGCATGAATATAAAGACGGATACAATGAAAGCCAGATATATTGCAAGGCCTCCTATCAAAGGCATGGGTTTTTTATGTATTCTTCTGTTATCCCTTGGTATATCAACAGCACCTATTTTAACTGCCAGCTTTATAACAAGCGGCGTTGTTATAAACCCCACTGCCAGGGCAGTTAAAAACATTAAATAATGCTTTTCCATTAAAAACACATCCTAAATTATATTATGTCGGTAAAATCAATCAGTAACCTGATTGATCCTCCAGTGAATCATCGTTTTTTATCCAGTCTGAAACTTCGATAATCCTGTATGCGTCTTTAGTATCCCTAATGATGACTTTTTCGATACCGCAATTTATTATTACCCTTTTGCACATGGAGCATGAAGTAGCATTTTGTATATATTCACCTGTTTTCATCTCTTTACCGGCAAGATAAAGGCTGGAACCTATCATATCCCTTCTTGCTACAGAAAGGCAGGCATTCATTTCTGCATGAAGGCTTCTGCACCTTTCATACTGGGTGCCCCTTGGAATATTCAGTTGCTCTCTTATGCAATAACCCAGTTCATTGCAGTTTTTACGCCCCCGCGGGGCTCCGCTGTATCCTGTACCTATTATTTCGTCATTCTTTACTATTATGGCACCGTAATTTCTCCTTAAGCAGGTACCCCGCTCCAGAACTGTTTCCGCTATATCAAGATAATAATTGACTTTATCTCTTCTCTGCACCTAAATGTCCCCCCTAAGTTGGCTGCTGAGTTTTAAACACTGCGTTCGAGTTCTGCAAGTTCTAAGGCTTTCTGCCTTGAAAATACAAGAGTTTTAAATTTCCTATCGCTCAGGCAATCTAAAATTCTAAGTATTTTCTGCAGCAGCTTCACCAAGAAATTTCAAAGAACTCTCACAATTCATTTGCGTTGTTTGGAACTCAACAGACCCTTTCATTAACCGCCTTCTTTATACATTATACTTGGGAAGTTTACTATAATCAATAAAGCATGCATTAAGACCTATGTTCTCAAATTAAAAAACCCTAAAGGAATGAATAGGTTTCATACTTTAGGGTCCTATTTCTTAAATTTTTATTAATTGCTACTTTGTGCCGAATAACCTGTCGCCGGCATCACCTAAACCAGGCACTATGTAACCATGATCGTTTAGCTTTTCATCAATAGCTGCTGTGTAAATATCCACATCGAGGTGTTGTTCCGATACATATTCAAGACCTTCGGGTGCTGCAATCAAGCACATAAGCTTAATGCTTTTAGCTCCCCTTTGCTTTAAAAGGGTTATGGCATCGGCAGCAGATCCCCCTGTAGCCAGCATAGGGTCTGTTACTATGATATCTCTTTCACCTATATCGGAGGGAAGTTTGCAATAATATTCGACGGGCTTTAAGGTTTCAGGATCACGATATAAGCCTATGTGCCCTACCTTAGCCGCAGGTATTAATTTCAGCATACCGTCTACCATGCCCAAACCTGCCCTTAAAATGGGAACTATACCCACTTTTTTGCCTGAGAGCGCCTTTGCTTTTGTAGTGCATATGGGAGTCTCGATTTCAATTTCTTCAAGGGGCATATCCCTTGTGACTTCATAGCACATGAGCATTGCCACTTCCTCTATAAGTTCTCTGAAGTCCTTTGACCCGGTATTTTTATCCCTTATAAATGATAATTTGTGCTGCACCAGCGGATGATTAATAAGCGTTACTTTTTTCATAAACCTACCCCCTATTTGTTCTTAGAGTATTTTCCCTCTATTTCTTTTATTTTAGCCACACGGACAGCATGTCTGCCGCCTTGGAATTCTCCCTTTAAAAACTCATCGACTATATTTAGTGCAATCCCCGGCCCTAAGACCCTTTCTCCCAAGGCCAATATGTTCGCATCGTTATGCTCTCTTGATAACCTGGCAGTGAAACTGTCATTGCATACAGCCGCCCTTATTCCAGGCACTTTATTTGCCGCTATGGATATTCCTATTCCGGTGCCGCAAATTATAATTCCCATTGTATATTCACCTGCTGTAATACTTTCTGCAACAGGAAGGGCAAAATCCGGGTAATCCACTGAACCGCAGCATGAACAGCCGAAATCCTTATACTCTATTTTAAGTTCATCAAGATGTTTCATTACCGTTTGCTTTAAGTTGTAGCCTCCGTGGTCGCTGGATATAGCAATCTTCATTTTCGCACCTCATTTGTTTATAAATTATTACCCATACCATTTTATATTTTATATTATATATTTAATATGTGCAATTGATTGCATCAGTATTTTAGATATATTAATCCCATTGAAAATAAAATATATTTATATATCGTCACTTTTTAAAAACCGGTATTTCGGCTATAATATTAATAGATACCTGTTAGGAGTGATACCGTGGAAGATACACTTAAACAAATTATGGATAAATTGAATGATATTGATGGCAGGATTAATTCCATGGACAGTAAAATTAGCTCCATGGATAACAAGGTTAATTCCATGGACAGTAAAATTAATTCCATGGATAACAAGATTAGCTCCATGGACAGTAAAATTAGTTCCATGGATAGCAAGATTAACTCTATGGAAAAAGATATTAGCCAAATTAAAATGGATTTAAAGGATGTAAAGCAAAAGGTAACAGCAATAAATGACCAGACAGCTGACCTTACGGAATTTCGCACCGAAACAAAATCCGGTATAAATAACATACATGACAAAATCGATGTAGTTCAAATGGATATAAATAATTTGACTGCTAAGGTAGCCAATAGCGATAATAAAATTCTGGAATTCGGCAAATATCTGAGAACCGTAAAATAGTATAAAAAGCCTACATTAAGGCTTTTTTTATTTTGCTAATTTGGTTATTGCCTTTGTTATATATTTCCTTAAGCTTTCGGCACAGTCCAAGTACACATTGACAGGATATCCGAAGGGATCGTCTATATCAGAATCCCGGCCGTCAACATAACCTTTCAATGTAAAAATTTTATGTTCCATTTCCGGTAATAGGCTTAATAAAATTGCTTTATGGGAGCAGGTCATTGTAAATATGATATCCGCCTCTTTTACCATCTCTTTGTCTATCCTTCTAGCTGCATGTTTTGTTAAATCAGCACCAAATAAAGCTGCTGCTTCTACTGCCTGAACAGATGCTTTATCTCCCGTAAATGCCGAAACTCCGGCTGATGAAAATTCAATGTCTTTTATGTTCTTTTCCTCAGCGATTTTCTTTGCAATAGCTTCTGCCATACTGCTTCTGCAAGTGTTTCCGGTACATACAAACAATACCTTTTTCAACATAATACCTCCTTTAAGACAAAGATACATTAAGATAAGGGGACACTTTTATGTCGGTGACATGCTTTAAAAGCGCCTCTTTTCTTATCCTGATATCCCCATCCTATACCCTTATCACATTATAGCCTGCAGCTTTTTTCATCCTGTTCATCACTGCAAGTCCTATGTCTTCTTCGGGAATGCTCTCGGCATATATTACATCCACATTGAGCTCATCAAATTCCCTGAGCCTGTCAAACAAAGACGCCGCTATGGTATCTGTATTCTCTCTGCTTCCCATTGATAATATATACCCGTTTAAATATTTTTTTATGGTCTCATCTGTTGCAAGAATTCCTGCCTTCAAGCCTTCATTTTTACTTTTTAAAGAGAGCTCGTTTATTTTATTTATTACTTTTTTTTGCTCTCCTTCAACTATATACATGAAAGCTTTGGGAGAATAATGCCTGTATTTCATGCCCGGCGACCTAGGCTTTAAATTTTCATCCGCTGCTTTCATTATAGCCGGGTCAATAAAAACTTCCCCCAAAACAGCCTTCAACTGTTCTAAGGTAATACCTCCCGGCCTCAATATCGTGGGTCTGCCTGTAACATCAATTACTGTGGACTCCAATCCTACGTTTGTCCTGCCGCCGCCTAAAATCACATCTACTCTGCCTAATAAATCATCAATTACATGCTTGATATTCGTAGGGCTGGGCCTTCCGGAAATATTGGCGCTGGGGGCCGCAATGGGAACTTCTGAGAGTTCGATGAGCTTTCCTGCTATTTTATTAGAGGGCATTCTTATTGCTACACTGTCCATGCCCGCAGTTATTACATCAGGTATGACATCTGACTTTTTCATTATTATTGTAAGCGGCCCCGGCCAGAATTTGTCCATTAAAAGCTGTGCACTTTTGGGTACTTCCCTGACATACTTTTCAATATTGGTATGGGCTACATGTATGATTAAAGGATTATCCTGAGGTCTTCCCTTAGCGGCAAAAATCTTTAATACAGCCTCAGGATTTAAGGCATCTGCCCCCAGACCATAGACCGTTTCCGTTGGAAACACCACCGTTCCCCCTGATTTTATCACTTTAGCTGCGCATTTTAAAATACTTAAATCCGGATTGTTTTCATTAATATCATAAACTTTTGTTTCCATAATTCCTCCAAGATTTTAGCTTCAAGCCATAGACGTTATTATTATACCTATTATAATCCCAAAAAGTATGCCAAAGGTTGATAGTAATTCTTCATATAAGTTTCTGCTTTTGGGTATGAGATCGCCGCATACTATGTACAGCATTGTCCCTCCGGCAAAGGAAAGGCAAAGAGTTACAAACACAGGAGATATTTCCCCAAGTATTCCCCCTACAAATGCTCCTATTCCCGTAGGAATTGCCGTTGCTATTGTAAAAATAAATATTTTAATTTTATTCACTCCGCTCATACTCATGGGTGCTGCTACTGCCATACCTTCAGGTATATCATGAAGTCCTATAACCAGTGCAAGGCTTATGCCTATATTTCTTCCTGCCGTAAACCCGGAGCCTATGGCCAGCCCTTCTGGAAAATTGTGCAATGCAAGACCGAAAGCCAATAAAAGTCCCATCTTAAAGTATTTTCCCCGACCCTTAGCTATATTATTAAAGTCCGGAAGCATTTCATCAATGAGAGCGGTCATAAATATACCGATCATCATACCTAAAATGCTTGTAGGTATTCCACCCAATTCGAAGGCTTCGGGCAGGAGGTCAAAGGTTACAACTGATAGCATCAATCCTCCGGAGGCTCCTAAAATTATGCTCATGAATTTATTGCCCGGGTTTTTCCACAATAGTGCCATAAGCCCCCCCATACCCGTACCGGCTATTCCTGTCAGCGTGCCTATCATAGTAATTGTTAAAAGGCTGTTCAATTTCTACCTCCAAATAATATCATATTCTAATTAATATTATGCTTTGGCCAACCTTTTATTACGGAACATAATTACAAAGAATTTTATAATAATTACATGTTTTACAAAATTAAGGGCAATATATTAACATAGTCCCCTTATTAATGGCAGGTAATATTGGTGGTTTGTTCATATACCGGTATTATCTGCCTTCAACATATCTTTTTACAATATCCATACTGGTATCTGAAAATTTACACCTCTCGCAGTTTTTATACAGCATGTACATATAATAAATGAATTTATACCTATTGTGATTTACTTTATAATAATAAAAGCTTTTTTGCGGGTATCTTTCCTTTAAATCCATATAAAAGTCAAAGAGATTTTTATACCTTAACATAACATCTTCATTGAATGCCTTTATCTTTTTATGGTTAACCTTTTTATCTATGACTATGATGCTTTCATAGTGGATTTCATCATCCAATTTCATACTTTCAATATAATAAACCCTGTCTAAAGGAATATAGATAGCACGGCTTATTACTCCGTCTCTTATTTTAAGCTTTCCCTTATCTATTTCCATTTTGTAATAAATTTTTCTAATTATACCAATATCTATAATAAGCAGCGCCGTTAATATTACAAAATAACAGGCAAGGGCAAAATACAGCTCCCAGCCCATAAAAAAGCCTTCCCTGATAAGTACACTTAAAAAGAACCCCGCTCCGCCCATAAGAAATAACGAAATTAATATCTTTCTTAAACTCCATGAATTCTCTTTTTCTATCCTTTTATGTACATTCATATATAATCACCGGATTCTTTATTTAAGCTATTTTTAAAGGAGCAACACTTCTATACATAGATAATATTGCTCCTTTGTGTTAATATTTTATTCTCCTACAGCTTTTAATTTTTCTGCCTGCTCAGCAGTATTCAATGCATCTAACATTGACTGCACTTCGCCGTCCAAAAAGGATTCAAGCTGATAAATTGTCATTCCGATTCTATGGTCGGTAACCCTTCCCTGAGGGAAGTTATATGTCCTTATTCTCTCGCTTCTGTCTCCGCTTCCTACCTGACTTCTCCTGTTTTCTGCTATCTGGTCGCTTCTTTCCTGCTGGTATTTATCATAAAGCCTGGCTTTTAAAACCTTCATGGCTTTTTCCTTGTTCTTTAGCTGGGATTTTTCATCCTGGCAGGAAACAACAAGTCCGCTGGGCATATGGGTAATTCTCACCGCAGAGTCAGTGGTATTAACGCTCTGTCCGCCATGGCCGCCCGCCCTGAACACATCTACATGTATATCATTGGGGTTGATATCAACCTCAACATCTTCCACTTCAGGCATTATTGCAACTGTGGTAGCAGAAGTGTGTATTCTTCCTGAGGCTTCGGTATCCGGAACTCGCTGAACCCTGTGGGTGCCGCTTTCAAATTTCAACTTGCTGTAAGCACCTTTTCCCTGTATCATTAAAACGACTTCCTTATATCCTCCTATATCGGTAGGATTGGAACTCATTATCTCCACTTTCCAGTTCTGCCTTTCAGCATATCTTGTGTACATCCTCAAAAGGTCGGCTGCAAAAAGGGCTGCCTCCTCTCCTCCGGTACCCGCTCTTATTTCAACAAATACGTTTTTATCATCATTGGGATCCTTAGGGAGAAGAAGTATTCTAAGTTCATGCATCAGTGCTTCTTTTTTCTCCGAGAGCTCTTTTAATTCTTCCTCAATCATTTCTTTTAATTCCGCTTCCAGCTTGTCACTTAGCATTTCCTTGTCATCTTCTATATTCTTTAAAACATTTTTATATTCTTTATATTTATTTACAATTTCCTCAAGGCTTGAATGCTCCCTCATAAGCTTCTGCCACAGCTTATTATCTGCTATTACTTCAGGTTCGCTTATCTTCCTTGTAAGGTCATTGTATTTTTCTTCTATAAAATCAAGTTTATCGAGCATTTTTTTCACTCCAGAAATTAATTTTGTTAACCACAGCTCAATATTATAACAAAAAATATATATATAAACAACATATGGAAAAATTTATTTGTAACCGGCGACACACCTGTCAAAGCCGGCTAAATCCTTATAAACTTTAATGTTTTTATAGCCCTGCTGTTTTAATATAATAGATACTTTATCCGCCTGGTTATACCCTATTTCATATGCCAAAAAACCACCGTCATTTAAGCATTTTATGCTTTGCTCCGTTATTTTTCTATAAAAGGAAAGTCCGTCCTTTCCCCCGTCCAATGCAATATGGGGTTCATTGTCCTTCACTTCTCTATCTAGAGTGGGTACAGCTGAAGATTTAATATAGGGAGGATTGGAAACTATGATATCATATGTTTCTTTGATAACCTCCGATAGAAGATCTCCTTTAATTATTAAAACCCTGTCCTGGACTTCATTTTTCTTTGCATTTATTTTCGATACCCCAATTGCTGTATCGCTTATATCTATAAGAGTTACCTTTGCTTGTTTGCAATAATGTGCAATGCTAATACCAATTGCCCCGCTTCCGCAGCAAACATCGGCAATTTTTATACTGCCGCCTCGCCTCTTGCATTCTTCCAAAACAATCTCAGTTAAAATTTCAGTATCTCCCCGGGGTATTAAAACACCCTTTTCTATATGAAATTCAAGGCTCATGAATTCTTTGCTTCCGGTTATATAAGAAACGGGAGCACCTTTTACTCTCATATTAATCAGTTCAAGATACTTTTCATAATTCTCTCCGGTTAGTTCCTCACTTCTGTCCGTTAAAAGCTTAAGCCTTTCTGTATTTAAAACATACCCTAATATAACCTCTGCATCAAGCCTGGGAGTATCGATATTATTTTTCCTTAAAAGCTTAGAAGCTTCAATTAAGGCATCAGATATTATCACCAGACATCTGCCTCCTTGTTTTCTACAAGAACTTCCTTTAAGGCAGCTATTGCAACCTCTAACTGGCTGTCATCCGGCTCTCTTGTGGTAAGTTTTTGCAGCAGCAGCCCGGGATATATCAATATTCTTACCAGTTTTGAATCCGACCTCCCTACGAATTTTAAAAGCTCAAAGGAAATTCCCGCGATGATGGGAATGAATATGATCCTTGATAATATCCTCATCCACAATCCCGGCCAGCCTAAAAATGAAAATACAAATATGCTGACCAGCATTACGATAAATAAAAAGTTGGTGCCGCAGCGAGGATGAAGTGTGGAATACTTTCTGCAGTTCTCCACAGTAAGTTCCTCTTGATTTTCATAGCAAAATATTGATTTATGCTCAGCGCCATGGTATTCGAATACACGTCTTATGTCCTTCATATTGGAAATTGCCAGTATATATATTGCAAATATAGCTATTCTTATTATACCCTCAATAAAATTTTTCAAAATACCATTGGTCACTGCTTTGTTAAGAAGAGTAGATATCACTGAAGGCAATATGAAAAACAAACCAACAGTCATTAAAAGGGATAAAAATACCGAAAATCCCATAATGGCACCTTCTAATTTTTCTCCGAATATTTTTATGAGAAACTTTTCGAATTTGCCCGGCCCTTCTACAGTTTCATCATCTTCAAAGAATTTTGCCGAAAAGGTTAAAGCATTTATTCCCACCATCAGGGATTCAACTAAGGCCACACTTCCCCTTATAAAAGGAAGTCCTAATATTTTATATTTTTTAGATATTGAATTGGCTTTTCTTTTATCTATTATTATCTGGGAATCGGGCTTTCTTACAGCTATTGCAATTTCCTCGGGACCGCGCATCATGACGCCTTCAATAAGCGCCTGGCCTCCGATGGTAGTCTTTTTCTTCGTATTAAAATCTCCCATTTTTTCACCTCTTTCATTATAAAAACTATACCCAGATTTCATTGTCGAAATGAATCTTTGATTCATTATATCATGAAATTTGCATAACAAATTCCATGCTACAATAAATCCCGAAGGGATTTATTGTAGCATAAATTTTACACGGTAAAATTTATGCCAAATAATTTCGAATGGCATAGCCATTCGAAATTATTATATCACATGTTTGTTAAATGGGTACATGTAAAAAGTCTGCTAAATTTTAGGCACATCATGGCATTTACGGCATCTGGATTCATAGCTTTCCATGGCGCCTACCAGTATTATATCATCAGTGTATTTCGCAGGCTGCTTGTTTATAAGCCTTTGTGTCCTGGTCGCAGGATTACCGCACACCATACATATCGCTTTTAACTTATCCACAAACTCTGCAATTGCCATAAGGTTCGGAGTAGGACCGAAGGGCTCCCCCCTGAAATCCAAATCAAGCCCTGCGCATATTACCCTTTTATTGTCATCAGCAAGGTGCCTTACTACATTTACCAAATCCATATCAAAAAAATTAGCCTCATCGATTGCAACTACTTCAGTATCTTTCTCCACCAATTTTAATATCTCCCCTGAATTATTGACGGCAATTGCTAAAGCCCTGTCTCCCCCATGGGAAACCACATCCGTTGAATCATATCTGTTATCTATGGCAGGCTTAAAAGCCTGCACTTTTTGCTTAGCGATCTTTGCCCTTTTTATCCTTCTTATGAGCTCTTCCGATTTTCCGCTGTACATTGGTCCCGTAATTACCTCTACCCATCCATGATCCTTCGGCCCGTACATTTTAATCCCCCCTCTAACATGACTATCTTAAATACGATCCCATTCACTGCTCCAGGCCTTAAAAGCTGTGAACTCGCCTGTCATAGGTATGGGGACACTCCTCTCTTCGTTGAGGAATGTCCCCAACTTATCACCATAACCCGCTTCACTCAAACAATGGCGCAGCTTCCTGCGCCTCATTAACAGCTTCTACAGACCTTTCGCAATGTTTATTTCATCGTATTAAGATAGTCATTACAATTTGAGTTATCCCAAAATACTCATCAATATATACAAATATAAGCTCTAAAGTAATAAAGGTTAGGAAAATATCCTAACCTTAAAGTGTCTACTCTTCGCTTTTTTCCAAGTTGAATTTCTTCATAAACTTTTCAACACGACCGCCTGTGTCAACTAATTTCTGCTTTCCTGTAAAGAAAGGATGGCATTTTGAACAGATTTCAACTCTGAGTTCACTTTTAGTTGATCCGGTTGTGAAAGTCTCACCGCAAGCGCATTTTACAACTGCTTCATTATATTTTGGATGAAGTCCCTCTTTCATTGCTTTCACCTCTTTCACGCAAATGTAATATATTTACAAGCTTTTTCAATCGTCAACGAATAAAATTATATCACAGGCTTACATTTTCTTCAACTATAATTTAAACGTATCTATAAATTCGCTGTTGCTCTTGGTTTTGGTCATTCGGCTGAGCAAAAGCTCAGTAACCTCATAAGGCGGTGCTTGGCTCAACTGATTTCTGAAATAAAGCGAAGCTTCGAATTCCTTAGTCGGCAATAATAAGTCTTCCCTTCTTGTACCTGATTTATTAATATCAATAGCAGGGAATACTCTCTTTTCCTGAAGCCTTCTGTCAAGATGGACTTCCATATTGCCGGTGCCTTTGAATTCTTCAAATATAACATCATCCATTCTGCTTCCTGTTTCTATAAGAGCCGTTGCTAATATTGTAAGGCTTCCGCCTTCTTCTATATTTCTCGCCGCTCCGAAGAAACGCTTTGGCATATGCAGTGCCCCCGGGTCAAGACCCCCGGATAATGTTCTTCCTGTAGGCTGCATTGTAAGGTTGTATGCTCTGGCAAGCCTCGTTATGCTATCCATAAGTATGACTACATCTTTTTTATGTTCGATAAGCCTTTTAGCCCTCTCTAAAACCATTTCCGCAACTCTTGTGTGATGCTCGGGTTCTTCATCAAAGGTGGAATAAATAACATCACCCTTAATAGACCTCTGCATATCTGTGACTTCCTCCGGTCTTTCATCAATTAAAAGGACAATAAGATATACATCGGGATGATTCATGGTTATAGCATTTGCAATTTTCTTCATGAGAACGGTTTTTCCGGCTTTGGGAGGAGCAACAATCATGCCTCTCTGACCTTTTCCGATTGGCGCAAGAAAGTCTATAATCCTGGTAGCAAATTCATTTTGAGTGGTTTCGAGGTTTAATCTTTCCATGGGATAAATTGGGGTAAGATTTTCAAAAGGCACTCGCCTGATGGCATTCTCAGGGTTTTCATCATTTATGGCCTGAACATAGAGAAGGGCTTGAAACTTCTCACCTTCTTTGGGAGACCTGACTTTTCCGCGGATTTTATCACCTGTTTTAAGGTTGAACCTTCTTATTTGGGAAGGGGATACATATATGTCTCTTTGACTCGGAAGATAATTTTCTAATCTTAAAAATCCATATCCAGTATTTTCAATGAGCTCCAATATACCTTCAGCTGTTTCAGAATCCTGAAGAATTTCCTGGAGTCTTTCACGCTTTCCTTCATTAACATCTGAAAGATCTATATTACGCCGACCTTGAGGCCGGTAATTAGTTTCAGCAGTTCTGTTAATACCCGGAGCTCTGTTAATGCCCGGGGCTTCCAGCTCTGCATTGGCTGTACTCCCGGTGCTGCTTACTTCTGCTTCATCCTCCGTGATTACCGGTACATCCTGTTCTTCTATTATTTCCGGTTTAAAGCCTGTTTCGTCAACTTGTGCCTCGTCTTTTAAAAGTTCTTCTATCAACTCGCTTTTTCTAAACCTGGCTATATTTTTAATTCCTTTGCTTTTTGCCAGATCACGGAGCTCCTGAAGAGATAAATTTTTTATTTCATCAAACTTCAACCTATCACCTCCTGATTTAGTATTTGGTTGTTTAATTCAACTAATTATAACTTAACCTATTTTAAATATCAATATTTTAAGTCTTCTTCCCCATAACTACCATTTTACTATAAAGTTTTCAATGTATTCTTGCATTCATCGACTATATTTTTGAATTTTTTTGACAATTACTCTCTTTTCAACCAATCAATTATACAAATTCCCATTGTATATCTAAATTCTTATCCATGTTTGACTATTTTATTCAAACAAACATCCATCAAAATATTTATCACTCCACTATTTCCTGGTTAAAGCTCAATTGATCTGCCGAATCTATTTTCCACGTGCCATTTTCATTTATGATATAATACTTCCATTTCATATACTGAATCTGCTCTAAAGTTTCCTTCCGATTAATCTCGAAGGTTAAGCCGGGGTCTGTGATGGCTTCTTTTATGTGCCATTTTTCATCTACCGTATAATGTATTGTCTTTGAATCTTTAAGAGAAATATCCACAAAGCTTATGGTATTATCACTCAATTCATATTTACTCCCATTAAACCTCCCATCCTTGTATGTATAGATATTAAAAAGGCTGTCGGTCAAGTAAGGCTTGATTTTTTCCGGGTTCTGTGTAAGGCAATATTCCGACCAGCCGCTGCAAAAATCCCGCACCAGCTTTTCCATAGCTCTTTCGAATTCAGGATAAAGATTTATTTTTAATAAAACATCGTCTCCATCCTTTCCGGTGTCAATTTCTATGACTTCGGATTGCCCCACTCCCGGGATATATGATTTAATATAGTGCAATCCTTCTATCACATTATCGGCTTTTAATATACCATCTCTTATTTCTCCCAGAAAAATATCATCCAGATAAACTTCAGAGCCATTGGCTCCTTTTATATCAATGCTCTTTGTGTGATATGGAAATATGATTTTCCAGGTTTTTTTAATTCCTAAGAGACTGCTGTCCGTATTTATCAGTGTGATTGATTCCGTAACTTTATTTCCCCCTTGGGTTATTTCAAGGTAAAAGGTTTTCTCAAGGCCGTTTTGGAATTCCTTCATAGGAAGTACATTAATGGAATTTGCATTTTTATATTTATTTTCCAAATACTTAAGCAAAAAATTATGGGAGAGAGCAGGCTCATCAATTTCATATGTATAGTATTCAATTGCATCTTGGTATTTTTTGTTCATGATACAGTTGACATATTGCTTTGCGGTACTCTCAGGATAAGAGGGAATTAAAATCATGAAATTAAATATGAAAAATAAAATGAAAATAATTGTGGACAGTAATATGAAAGCAAAAATTTTTTGGGCATTATGCTTTATAAATTCGCCGGCATTTGATTCATTGAAACTTAAAGAGTGCAGCTCACTATTCACTGTGCTCCCCTCCTCCTCTATAAATCAGGAAATATTTTACATTAGTATATAGCATTATTTTATACTATTAAAGTAAAATCTGCAAAAGAAAAAAGAGGAATTTTCCTCCTCTTTTACATTCCTATCTTTTTAAAATTGTGTATGGCGTTTATAAACCTTATGGTACCTGTCTTTGCTCTCATTACAACGGACTGGGTTTTTGCCCTTTCGTTTTTAAGGTAAATAACTCCTTTAAGAAGGTCTCCTTCCGATACTCCTGTAGCAGCGAAATAGGCATCATCACCTTTCACTAAATCTGAAAGGTAAAGAATTTTATCCGGGTCACAAATTCCCATACCGACGCACCTATTATATTCTTCATCACAGGAAGGAAGAAGCCTTCCCTGCATTTCCCCGCCCATACATTTTAGCGCTACAGCCGCAATTACTCCTTCAGGCGCTCCCCCTGAGCCTATCATGATATCAATACCGGTATAATCAAAGCAGGTAGCGATAGCGGCAGCTATATCTCCGTCGCTTATAAGCTTTATTCTGGCACCTAATTTTCTTATTTCATTCATTTTAGCATGGTGCCTCTCCCTGTCCAGCATTATCACAGTAACGTCTTCTATGCGCTTATTCAAAGCTTTGGCAACGGCTTCAATATTTTCCGAAACACTTGCTTCTATGTTTATTTTCCCAGCTGCCTTTGGCCCTACTGCAATTTTATCCATATACATATCCGGTGCATGAAGGAGACACCCTCTCTTAGCCACTGCAACAACCGCTATGGAATTAGGCAATCCCTTTGCAATCAGGCTGGTACCGTCTAAAGGGTCAACTGCGATATCAACCTCTACATCCAATTTATCGCCTCTGCCTACTTTTTCTCCTATATAAAGCATAGGGGCTTCATCTAATTCTCCTTCCCCTATAACTACCTCGCCCCTGATTTCCAGAGCGTCAAACATCCTTCTCATTGCATCAACTGCTGCCTGATCCGCAGCATTTTTATCTCCGCGTCCCATAAATTTAGCAGCCTTCAGTGCCGCTGATTCTGTGACCCTAACAAGACCTAACGCAAGATCAGTATCCAAAGAATCCCCTCCCTTAGAATGCATTTTAACAAATTCATTCCTTATTAATTATATAACACTTAAATAGCTTGTCAACATTTAGTATAGTACACTTTTTATTATATGCTATACTATATTTTATGGTTCCGCAGATAAAAAAAAATGGGCTATTGATTTTAGTCCATCTTTTTTATACCGGCAGCGTCATATTGGAGTCCAAGTTCCCCCAAGAGCTTTTTTAAATCATCCTGATATTTTGATACTATATCATAAACATCCTTATCCCGCCCTGCAAAACATAACTCAAGTCCTGTGTCGGTACAGCACAGTACGAATAACCGTTTATTGAGCATATCACTCATATTATATACATATGTATGTTTAACATCACATGCAAGACAGGGTACTGCAGCAGAAATGGCTTTATTGCTTTTCATTGTTATACTTATATCAAAACTGCCGCACTGGCACATAAAATCCATTCTATTATTAGCAGACAACTGAAAGACTGATACCCTGTGAAAGGTGATTCTGCCGCACTCTGAGCATCTCACTGCAAATGTTATATTTGAATCTATCAGCTTCAAACCATCACCTCCTATATACTTACGAATTTATATAAAAAAATTATAGACAATGTAGATATATATAATTCTCCATCAGGTTTTAAAATCCTCTATGAAAAGAGCTTATAGCATCATTATTTTTCCAATTTATACATTATAAATCCTGAAGGCCCCGTCATTCTTGTATAAATCTTGTCTAATTCTCCCGTTATTTTGATTGCAGCTTCAGGGCTCGAAACAACAAAATATGCTGCTCCTTTACTTATCAAAGTTTCGATATTATCCTTGCTTATAAGTTCTCCATAAAGTCTCCAGCCCTTTCTGCCGCTGGTATAAAAAAGCTCCGGACTATCCCTGTCAATTATTATAAGATCACCTTCATGGCTGTTTGATTTAACGAAATTCCCGATGACTATATAATCTTCTCGGACTTTATGTATTTCTTCAAATAAAACCGCATTATTAAGGAATATGATAATCAACGCCATATAAAAAAAATATTCATAGTTTTTATTTGTAAAAAGAAGCCTTGCCCCATATCCTATAAATACAGCTATAATAGGTGTTAAAAAAATCAGATAATAATCCAGGTGAATTGTTGAGTCGATAAGCACTATATGCAGAACTGCACATAAAAGCCAGGCATAATAAAAATATTCTTCCTTTCTTTTCTTTATGCTAATACCCAAAGCAAAAAGTATAACGCCGGGCAGGGTGAAAACCTTGGTTATAAATTGCTCTCTTAAATACTCCTGAGTATTTCTTTCAAGTATGGAAGTGAACAGATTGGGTATTATCATTGTACCTCCTATACCATAAACAAATTTTTGCTCTGCAATTGCCCCGGTATACAAAAAATATAACCAGGGTACACCCAAACTAAAAAAGGCAAAGACATACAACTTTAGATTTTTAAATACCTTAATTTTATATTTCGAAAATGCTAAAAAAATAAGAGGTATTCCAATCAATGCTGCCGGCAGCTTTGTAAGAATGGCTAAGGTGGTAAAAAAAAGAGCTGCCAGGTAATATTTACTTTTATCAAATTGAATCCAAAGCCAGAAATAATATACACAGCCTATGGTGAAGAAAAGCAATGCAGATTCCGGCATAATGTTTCTGGAATAAATAACATTCAGAGGGAGTATTCCGTAGAAAAAAACAGATATGAGTGCCACATTCATACCTGAAGTCATTTTTACAAGTCTGTAAAGATAAACACAGGAGCCCATAAAAAATAATATTGGAATCATCCGCCCTGTAATATAGCTTATGCCAATATATTTATACAGCAATGCCAGTATGAATGTTGTAACCTGAAATTCCAACTGCACATAATTGGGCATAGGGCCGTCATAATTAAGCTGGGGATAAAAAATATTAAATTTATAGTTAATAAAATTTCTTGCAATGGAGTCAGTATCCACCTGCCGCCAGGATGAATAGTCCAATGGAGGTGAAGTAATATTTATAAGCCGTATTATAAAAATTACTGCAAAAATCAAATATAATATTATTTTTCTCTTATCTCTTATGTACAATAAATTCACCTTTTTGTGATTATAGTAGAAAATTCAGCAAAACAAAAGCCGCCTTAAACGGCGGATTGCTTTGATATTATATTCTCTAATCTTGTCTTCAGCTCAAAAATGTCAAATGGTTTGGTAATGCAATCAGATGCACCACATGATAAGGCCTTATTAATGAGAGACCCATTGGCACTCCCTGTCAGCATTATAATGTTGCTTTTAGGAGAAAGCTTTTTAAATTCGGGTATGGCCTCAACTCCGCTCATACCTGCAAGACCGATATCCAATAATATTACATCCGGCTTAAAATCCTGTGATATAACAATTGCTTCTTCGCCTGTTTCAGCAAACCGGACATCAAATTCATCATCCAGCACTTCAAAAAGCAACTTCCTGATGACAGGCTGATCATCAACTATCAATACTTTTCCCATGCCTTTCACCACACTAAATTCAAGTTTCCTTTATAAATTAGTATATTATATTCTCTATTTTCTATTCATTTCCTGCATAATCAAAAAATTTTCCATTATATTTAACTTATACTAGTAAAATTTACGAATGTAAAAAAGCAGCTAATTAGGGCTGCTTTCAATCATAAAATTTACTCCATAAATTTCATTACAAAGTATTATTTTTTATTTGCAAGGGATGCTCTTATAAAATCTTTAAATAATGGATGAGATTTATTAGGCCTGGATTTAAATTCCGGATGGAACTGTACGCCAACAAACCATGGGTGGTCTTTAATCTCCACGATTTCAACTAATCTTTCATCAGGTGATAGTCCGGCAAGGCTCATTCCCTTGCTGGTTATTTCTTCCCTGAACTGGTTGTTGAATTCGTATCTGTGCCTGTGTCTCTCATATATTATCTCGTCTTTATAGCACATGTGAGATATGGTGTCTTCCTTAAGCTTGCAAGGATAAATTCCCAGTCTCATGGTGCCGCCCTTTTCATCTATTTCACGCTGCTCCGGCATGAGATCGATTACGGGATATGCCGTAGTGCTGCTGAATTCTGAGCTATGAGCTCCGGTAAATCCTATAACGTTTCTGGAAAACTCTATAACTGCACACTGCATGCCAAGACATATACCAAAGAAAGGTACGTTATTTTCACGGGCATATTTTGCCGCGGCTATTTTTCCTTCTATGCCTCTGTCACCGAAACCTCCCGGTACCAGTACACCATGGGAATCTTTCAATAACTCTTTTACATTTTCCTCAGTGACATCACAGGCATTTATCCAGTCTATTTCTACGTCACAATTGTTGTCAATTCCGCCATGCTTTAAAGCCTCTACAACGGACATATATGCATCATGAAGCTCAACATATTTTCCTACAAGAGCAATTCTTACTGTGTCTTTTAAGTTCTTTATTCTGTCGACCAGCTCTCTCCACTCGGTCATATCACAATCATGGCAGTCTATGTTGAGTTTTTTAACCACTATGTCATCCAAGCCTTCTTCTTCCATAAGAAGCGGTATCTCATAAATGTTGGAGACATCTACATTCTGGATAACCGAATTTCCGTCCACATTGCAAAACAACCCTATCTTGTCCTTCAATTCCTTTGATAAGGGCTTCTCCGACCTGCACACAATAATATCGGGCTGAATGCCTATGCTCCTCAATTCCTTCACGCTATGCTGAGTTGGCTTAGTCTTTAATTCTCCTGCTTTTCCGAGATAGGGTACAAGGGTTACATGTATAAAGCATACATTTTCCCTGCCTACTTCATATTTAATCTGCCTTATGGCTTCAAGAAAAGGAAGGCTTTCGATATCTCCGACCGTACCTCCTATTTCTGTTATTACCACGTCAACATTGGAATCCTTCGCCACTCTGTACACTCTCTGTTTAATTTCGTTGGTGATATGAGGGATAACCTGAACCGTCCCCCCCAGATAATCACCTTTTCTTTCCTTTGAGATAACCGACCAGTATACTTTTCCCGTAGTAACATTGCTGTTCTTGCTCAAATTCTCGTCAATAAATCTTTCATAATGTCCCAGGTCTAAATCTGTTTCTGCGCCGTCATCGGTAACAAACACTTCTCCATGCTGGTAAGGACTCATTGTACCCGGGTCTATATTTATATACGGATCAAATTTTTGTATTGAAACTCTAAGACCGCGATTCTTCAAGAGCCTTCCGAGGGAAGCTGCTGTAATACCTTTACCCAAAGAAGATACGACACCGCCCGTTATGAAAACATATTTTGTAGCCATACTTTCCCCCTCCTTGTCATTGCTTTAACTTATTCATTTTACATGAAGGTTAGAATTAATTCAACATCTTTCTTATATAATATAATTTATATAGATAACCGCTATTATAGCTTTATGAATACATTTGAAAGTTTTCCCTTTTCTCCTTTAAATATGCTTTCAGCAAAAGCGCTACCTTCCCTTAAAATAAATAAGCCCTAAGGATTTTTATGAGGCTAAATGGGCTCTGTTTTTAGAAATGCATATGTAAAGCATGGGCATAATTCTAATGCCGAAAATTATGCCTTATGGTAAAATAATAAAAAAAGTTCAAGGAGGTTGCACCCGTGTCAAGCTTTAATACAGTTATGAAGGAATTCCCTCTGCTTATTATGCAGGTAATCGATATGTTTTATAAAATATCTTTAATCATAGCCTTGTTCTATGCCACAAAAGCCTTGAGACTATATATCGATAAAAACAGCAATAAACAATAATCACCGGAATTTATTCTCAAGTATATTTCTATATAAACTCTTATATTCCTCTAATACAAAGTAAAAAAATAAAAAAAGAGATATCTAGAGGCATATCCATAGAGGCATTTATGAACCGTGGATATCGGGTGAGTCAGACAGGGGAGAAAAGCAGGAATACTGTGCGGCAAAAAGCGCATAGTTGATAAAATTTTCCCGTTTAACTTCTGTTTATAATGGCTTGGTATAATGTATGCGAGGTGTTTAATATGAGTAAAATCTTAATTGCGGACGACGACCCGAATATCCGCGAACTTGTCCGCGTTCACTTAAAAAATAACGGCTTTGATGTAATCGAAGCCGGTGACGGCCGCGATGCGCTAGCCAAAGCAGATGGCTGCGACCTTGCGGTTATCGACCTTATGATGCCTAATATGGACGGTTACGAATTGTGCAAAGCACTTCGAAAGCATTATGAAAACTTACCGATTCTGATGCTGACGGCAAAAGCAGATATAAACTCCAAGGCAAAGGGATTCGAGGTTGGCACGGACGATTACCTCACGAAACCCTTTGAGGGCGATGAACTTGTAATGCGAATCAAGGCGCTATTGCGGCGTTACAAAATCGAAAGTTCACAGATTATCCAAATCGGCGGCGTAATAATCGATCGTAACAGCTTTACGGTAAGCGGCGAGGACATTCCGCGCAAGGAATTTGAACTTCTGTTCAAACTGGCCGGCTTTCCGGGACGGACCTTCTCACGCGACACGCTAATAGAAGACGTATGGGGCTATGACTTCGACGGCAACGAGCGCACCCTTGACGTGCATATCGGGCGGTTGCGGGAGCGGTTTCCCGCTGAAGCAAGCGGATTCAGGATTACTACCGTGCGCGGGCTCGGCTACCGCTTGGAGGTGTCTTTGTGAGCGATAAACTTCTTATGCGGCTGAAAATCACCATAAGCATACTAGGCTTTGTGACTGCGATAATGGTATGCGTGATTGCCGCACATTTTTTGCTCGGTACGTTCTTTACACTGGCAACGGTTGCCGATATTGCCGCAAGCGTATGGATTGGATTTGTGCTGTTTGCGATATTCTCCTGGATTTTACACACCGCAGCAAAGCTGTCCCACAGAAATAACGAACGTAACAGCCACTGGGAGGAAATCCTTGCCGCGCTGGAACAGATCAGCCGGGGAAACTTCTCAGTATTTCTTCCCGAAAGTGAAGACATACGTTTTACCGGATTTGCCAAAGCCGTCAATGATATGGCCAAGAACCTGGGCGACCTCGATAAAATGCGCCAGGACTTTATCTCCAACGTGTCGCACGAAATTCAGTCGCCGCTTACATCAATCGGCGGCTTTGCCGCACTGATCAAAACTGACCTGCCCGAAGATGAACGCCGCCGCTATGCCGGGATTATCGAAACCGAAAGCAGGCGGTTGTCGGGGCTGAGCGATAATTTAATGAAGCTGTCCAGCCTTGACAACAATCAGATAACCCGCCGTGACTTTCGGCTTGATAAGCAGCTGCAAAATGTTATTCTCGCTCTTGAACCGCAGTGGGCGGTGAAGAACATCATCCTTGAAGCGGATTTGGAAAAAACTGCGGTAAACGGTGACGAAGGATTGCTTTCACAAGCGTGGACGAACTTGCTCCACAACGCGATAAAATTCACACCACAGGGTGGGATAATATATGTATCTCTGAAAAGCAACACTATCATCATTGCCGACACGGGCTGCGGAATCCCCAAGGAGGATTTGCCCCACATTTTCGAGCGTTTCTATAAGGCGGACAAAGCCCGCAACCACTCATTGGGCGGTAACGGACTGGGGCTGTCCATAGTGAAAAAAATTATCGGCCTGCACGGTTGGACGATTGAAGTTGAAAGTGAATTAAAAAAAGGCACTCGATTTGCAATCCGTTTAAGCTAGGTTTAACCTCCGTTTAATTTGGAGCTGTAGAATAAGCTCATAAAATCAAACGGAGGTTATTTTTATGGCAAAAATGATTGAGGTGCAAAACCTCACAAAACAATACAAGGGCGCCAAGTCGCCGTCGGTGAACGGCGTGAGTTTCTCTGTGGACGAGGGGGAGTTCTTCGCATTCTTAGGCCCCAACGGCGCAGGCAAGACCACCACGATTTCAATTCTCACCACCACGCTGGCTAAAACCGGTGGCGAAGTAAAAATTGCAGGCTATGACGTAGATAAGGAAGCACGGAAGGTCCGAGAGAACGTGGGCATCATCTTCCAGCAGCCCAGCCTTGATCTTAACCTCACTGCCGAGGAAAATATCCGATTCCACGCGGTACTGTACGGGATGTGCGGATACCGTCCGAGTTTCAGGCTGATGCCGAAATTCTATCGTGACAAAATTACGGAGCTTGCCGGTATTGTTGGTATTCAAGATGCGCTGTTCAAACCAATTAAGAAGCTGTCGGGCGGTATGCAGCGGAAGCTGGAAATAATCCGCAGCCTTATTCACACGCCGAAGGTACTGTTCCTTGACGAGCCCACACAAGGGCTTGACGCGGTGTCACGGAGAGGCCTGTGGGGATACATCGATGATACACGCAAGCAGTGCGGTACTACGGTTTTTCTCACCACTCACTACATTGACGAGGCGGAAAATGTAGATAAGGTGTGCATCATCAACCGAGGGCAGATTGCCGTTTGCTCTTCGCCGGAAGAAATGAAAAAGCACCTGCAGTACGACCCCACGCCGAAGGTCTGCCTGCCCACCCTGGAGGATGCTTATGTAGAATTTATTAACAAACATCAGGAGGTGCTTGCATAATGAATGCAATGGTTTCAGGACGCAAACACTCAAAATTTTTCCGGGAAGTAAATACGGTCATTGCAATTATGGCACGTGACATCACGCTTTCGCTGAAATCTCCAAGTTCGCTTTTTGTAAGCCTTATTATGCCGATTATTATGATGGGTATGATTGGCGGCAACCTTATGGAAAATATGTCGGGCGGTTTGGGCTTTGACTTTGGCGGGTTTATGCTTGTGGGAATGATCATCAATATGCTGTTTATGACATCGGCCATGAATATGACCTCCCTAGTTGAAGACCACGGTACGGACTTCACTCAGGAAATGCTGGTATCGCCTGTCAGCCGCGTGTCTATTGTGTTCGGGAAAATTCTCGGCAGTATGTTCGGCGCGGTAATCGCCCTTGCAGGAACGCTGATTGTGGGATTGTTCATGGGCATAATGCTTCCTCTGCCACAGCTTATGTGGCTGCTGCTCTTGTCACCGCTGATGTGTGTGGCGAGCGGCGCCTTCGCAATGCTTTTTATCGGTCTGATAAAAAGCACTAAAGTGGCGAATATGCTCGTGTCGGTGCTTGCCATGTGCCAGATGTTCCTGTCCGGCGCGGTTATTCCCATTAATAATTCAAGCGGCATATTGATGGTACTGTCGCGGATTATGCCTATGACCTACTGCATTGACCTTGCCCGCGCGGTGACCAACTGGGGTACGTCTGAATATAACAGTGTGGTGATGTTTAACCCATTTGTGAACTTTATTGCCATTGCAGTGCTGACAATGGTGTTCCTTTTAATAGGGACTTGGTGCTTTGCAAAAAGCGAGAAGAACAGGTAATAAAGAACGGCCCGCTTTTTTCGGCGGGCCGCTTTCATATGTTGTTCTCAAGCGTTCAATAGAAACTTATCACTTGACTTTTTTAACATGTAAAGAGGCGGTATCCTTGCGGGGCAATTCCTCTCTCCTTCTTTTCCATACCGGTTTGGGGTATGATTAATAAGTTCCCTATCAAGCCGTACCTTTAAGTCCCTTTAGCCTTCTATTTCACTATATCTCTTTTTCGCATATGCAATAAGAAGCTTGTAAACACCAACTGACAGAAGAGTGAATGATGCTATAAGAATAACATATCCCAGTATTATATTATTTACCGTTGAAATAATAAATAACGTACCGGCTACCCATATCATGTTTAAAAACATGCTGGCCACTCCGTTCAAGTTCTGTTTAACAGCCTTCTGAGGATTATCCCAATTTAGATAAGGCCTGAATAAGTCTATAAAAAGAGACAATTCTGTTACAATGACTGCTCCTAAAACCGATATTAAAAATGCCAACAAAACATTTATTAAAGGAAACTTAACTATATATGTGACAGTAATCAATGAAGTTGTTATTCCAATCACAGCTATTAAAAGGCTATGGAGTATTTTCCCCGATATCTGCTCTTTAGGCGTTACAGGTATATATTTTGATACGAAAAACAGATTGCCCTCCCTTGATATGGATGTTGCTGCTGTCATATTTGAAATCACCGTAAAAAGTCCGATACCCGATAATACTAAGGTAGGAATAAACATATTGCTGCTGTTTGATACCAGACTATTAAGTCCCATGAGAGCTTCATTTCCTCCGGTAAAATAAATCATAACAAAAATTCCGGGAACCATGACTATGGGAAACACACAATTCATAAAAAAAACAGGCACTCTGTTAAGTATTTTAAGCTCCCTTGAAAAGATTGCGCCAACTCTTCCCATATGTGTTATCTTTCTATATAGCTCTTCTTCCTGAAGCTTCTTCCCTCCTCTTAAAACTTCGCTCGAGCCTATGTATCCTCCCAGGTAAAGCTTTTGCCCTGAAAATAAAAAAATTATAAGAAATAAAATGGAACACAATGCAAACAAAAGTATATATATTAACCCCTTTATATTTCCGTGCTCAATAAGTCCAAAACTTATCCATGCAGCCGGCGGAAAGCCTCTCGACACAAAATTTACGAAACCCTTTTCTGAAAAGAGCATGCTTGTGATTTTTTCAATATCGCCGCTGGCGGAAGCTCTTTGAATGTATGCCTGTATAGCCATTATGATAATGAAGGAAGCTATGCCCCCCAATATCCTGAATAAATCTCTTTTTTTGCCTATATTGGTTGCTTTCATTACTATTAATGCTGCTATTGACGTTATACACAAGGGTATGATAGGGATAATCAAAATTCCTATAAACGAATACATCCAATACAAAATATTCGCCTGGCTTTTAATGCCGTAAACAATTATAGGAGGCAATACAAAGGGAAGTTCTGTTAAATATTCACTTGCAAGCACTGTACCGAATTTAGCCCCAATTATCTGGTAAGGCTTTAATGGCAATGCTATAAGGTATTCGGTATCATTTGAAAAATAAAAGGTTCCTATAACAAAAAAGAAACCAAAAAACAATATTATGGTGCTGGCCGCCGTTATGCCTAAGGTTATAATGGCTCCTTGATTGCCTGATATAGAAAGGATTTCATAGGAACTTGCCATGAAGTACGTATACCCTGCAATTAAGGGAGATAATGATAAAATCAAAATTACCGGTATGACGGCAATCTTTAGTATTTCAGATTTATTTTTAGAAATCTTGTATCTGAGACTGGAAATACCGAAGGTGGTATTAAACAGTATTTTAAATAACAAAAACAGCTTCTTCATATTTGTGTCATCTCCAGGAATACTTTTTCCAGGGATTGGTTTTGCTCTGTGTATCTCTTTATTTCGTCCATGTCCCCGCAAAACATTATTTTGCCTTTATTTATTATGGCTAACCTGTCGCACAGTTTTTCGGCCACCTCAAGGACGTGAGTGGAGAAAAACACTGTCTTTCCCTGTTTAACATGCTCCCTCATCATTTCCTTTAAAATAAAGGCCGACTTTGGATCAAGTCCCGTTAGGGGTTCATCCAATATCCACACCTCAGGGTTATGAAGGAGTGCCCCTATAACTACGATTTTTTGCCGCATACCGTGAGAATAGCTTTGTATGATATCTCCTGCCGCTTCATATAAATCAAATCTTTTAAGCATATTAACAATTCTGTCTTTTCTTGTTTCTCTTGGCACCTGATATACATCTGCCATGAAGTTTAAATATTCTATCCCCCTTAGCTTTGTATATATATCAGGATTGTCAGGAGCATATCCAAATTGCATTCTGGCATTTATGGGATCAGTTTTAATGTCGTATCCGTTTATTTTTATCCATCCCGAATCTGCATTCAATATGCCTGTTATCATTTTAATTGTGGTGGTTTTGCCGGCGCCGTTGGGCCCTAAAAAACCAAATATTTCTCCCTTTTTGATTTCAAGAGTCAAATTATCTACGGCTTTGACAGCCCCTTTGCTGTAGCTTTTATTGACATTGAAAAGTTCAATCATAATTCTGTCACCTACCTTAAAAAGATTTTGGTCAATTATAATTCTTTATGCCAGCTGCTAAATATTAACATGTCATCAGTATATATCTGTCAATATTATTAGTCAATCAACTATATATTAATTCCTTTTATCCTCAATTTTTTAAAATCAGTTCAATTAAAATATGTTTTTAATTTAGTTATAAAGGAATTTCCATAATTATGTAGAATATATAATAAATACAAACGATAGAGGAGCACAAGCATGGGTTGCAAATTTAATATTTCTGACCAGAACATCGATAATAATTGCACTAATAAAAGCATCGAACAGCAGTACAAGTTCTTTTCCGAAATTGTACATGAATCAAAAAATGCTTTAACTGCGTGTGAAGGTTTTATACAATTCATGCTTATAAAGAAGATTTTTAATGCGGAATACCTTGAAATTGTACTGTCAGAGCTCAGGAGAACCACGGATATATTAAACAGCTACAAGCATGTTGCAGCCCCCGACAACAATGAGGAATACTGTAATCTTAATAACATTATAAGTGAAGTATGCACCCTTTTATCCTCAAGGTTCAACTTAAGGCAAATAACTCTTAATCTTTCATTTTCAGATATACCGGTTTTAGAAGTGGACTGCAATAAAATAAAGCAGGTCATTTTAAATTTACTTGAAAATGCTATAGACGCAATAGGCAAGATGGGAACTATAAGCATTACAACCTTCTATGACGATAATAAAATAACCCTCATAATAAAGGATTCGGGCTGCGGTATTGATGATGAAGTCAAGGAAAAATTATTCACTCCTTTTTTCACCACAAAGACTAACGGCACAGGCTTAGGCCTGCATATATCAAAATCCATAATAGAGGGTTACGGAGGAACCATAAAGGTTGAAAGCTTAAAAGGGAACGGAACGGAATTTACCATTGAATTGCCTTTAAAGCCAGATACATAGGGGGGCTGTCGCATTTGACACACTGCATTTACTGTACTTGAGTTCTGCAAGTTCTAAGGTTCCCTGCCTTGAAAATACAAGAATTTTTAAACTTCATCCGTTCAAACAATCTAAAATTTTAAGTACTTTCTGCGGCAGAGTCACCAAGAGCTTTAGAGAGAACTCTCGCAAATGCTCATTTATGTTGTTTCAAATGCGACAGCCCTTAAATATTATTTTACATTCTTTCAGGAGCAGATATTCCAAGAATCAAAAGGCAGTTCTTAATAACGGTTCTTGTACATTCAATGATGACCATACGGGCTTTCATCAAGTCCTCAGAAACACCCTTTACTCTGCAGCTGTTATAAAAGGTATGGAACAGGGAAGCCAATTCCAGTACATATTTTGTTATCCTGCTGGGGTCCAAGGATTGGGCAGATATGGTAACTTCTTCGGGGAAATAGGACATTTTTTTAATAAGATCAATTTCTGCCTGTTCACCTAAAGCATTAAAGTCAACGGAATTAACTTCGGGGAAATTAATACCCTCGTCATTAAGCTGCCTTAATATACTGCATATCCTGGCATGAGCATATTGTACATAATACACCGGATTTTCATTGGACTTTTCCACTGCCAAGTCTAAATCAAATTCAAAATGTGTATCTGCCGATCTCAAATTAAAGAAAAATCTTGCTGCATCCTTTCCTACCTCTTCAACAAGATCGGATAAAGTATAGCTCTGACCCTTTCTTTTGGACATCCTGGTTACTTCACCATTTCTTATAAGCCTCACAAGCTGCATTATTATAATTTCCAAGGCATCGGGAGATAAACCCAAAGCCCCCATGGCACCTTTCATTCTGGGTACATGTCCGTGATGGTCGGCACCCCATATATCTATTACTTTATCAAACTTCCGTACTACAAATTTATTTCTGTGATATGCCACATCACCTGTGAAATAAGTCGGAATCCCGTTTGCCCTGACCAATACTTCATCTTTTTCAACGCCGTAATTTGTGGCTTTAAACCACAAAGCATCCTCGTTTTCATAGGTATTGCCGGATTTCTTGAAGTATTTTACCGTGTCCTCCACATCTCCATTGTCATATAGGCTCTGCTCTGAAAACCACACATCAAAGTTTATGCCAAAGTCCTCAAGGTCTTTTTTCATCCTGTCAAGGTTCTTATTAAGAGCATATTCTATCAAAGCTTTTTGCCGCTCCATAGAGGAGGCATTTACATATTTATCACCATGGATGTTTTTGAAATTTTCGGCATGTTCCACTATGTCCAAACCCATGTATCCGCCTTCCGGGAACTGTGCATCCAACCCTAAGGCTTCAAGATACCTGGCCTCCAATGACTTCCCGAATTTGTTTATCTGGTTTCCCGCATCATTTACATAAAATTCTTTTTCTACATAAAATCCTGCCCACTTTAGGACTTCTCCCAAAATATCACCGATGGCACCGCCCCTTGCATTTCCTATATGCATTGGGCCGGTAGGGTTAGCGCTTACAAATTCCACCTGCATCCGTTTTCCGTGACCTATGTTCACTCTGCCATAGTTTTCTTTTTCTCTTAGAATGCTTTTCAGCGTATCATAAAGCCAGTCGTTCTTTAACTTGAAATTTATAAACCCCGGTCCGGCTATGTCAACGCTTCCTATGTATGTATCATTAACATCAAGATTTTTAACTATTATTTCAGCTATCTGACGGGGTGATTTTTTAGCCTCTCTTGCCAGCACCATAGCCGTATTGGCGGCAAAGTCACCATGTTCTTTTTCCCTGGGAGCCTCCAGCATGATATCAGGGATGGAAGATAAATTAAGTTCTCCCCTGTCTATGGATTTTTGAATTGCATCCTTCATGGCTTTGTTTATTCCAGATGAAGCAATTTCAATCATATTTGCCATATATTAAAACCTCCGTGATTATTGTATTTTTATGGACAATTCATTGGTAGTTGTATGAAGGCCTGCGGCATCCAGTTGGTATAATAAATTCACAATACCTCCGCTGTCATCCACATTTATCTCTACCTTTGATGGTATTATTATGAGTTCAAATGTTCCGTAAGGTGTCTTATACAAGCTTATGTCCTTGACTCCTGTTCTGAACTTAAGGTTGGTGATGGTGGAACCAAATCTTATTAAATTAACATCCTCTTTTTCTATTTTAACAGTAGTTGTTGTACCTTCCATACCGGTAACTTCAGTTTCTTCGTATACGATAAAATAAGTGCTGTTCTTCTTATAGAATTTCCCTGGAGTCACCAGCTCAATAACTTCTTCCTCATTATTTACCTTTTGCGTGCTTTTAACGGTGACCAGAACATTTTTATTCAATGCAACCAACCCCAATTTATTAATTAAGCTTTCAAAATATTTTAACAGAATACAGAGCAAAATAAAAGCCTTTAAAGGAGTTCCTTCAAAGGAAGATATAGCATATATCTATACTGAAGTCTTATCATAATCCGTAAAATCATGTAAGTATTTTTGTATCATGCCTATGTCAACGCTGGTATTCTTGCAGGGACCATATGGTCGATCATTTAATACACCAAGTACAGGTATACCTCTTACTTCGGATATTCCTCCCGTCAGATCCCTTTCGCAAGCTACGGCTATAACCAATTCCGGTTTATTATTTTGCACCGCGTTTAAAGCAGACGTGCCCCCTGTTGCTACCTCCACTTTTATGCCCGTCCTTTCTTTAAGCTCCACTATGCTTTTTATGACGCAGCTACCGCATTTTCTGCAGTTTTCAATGTGGTTTGTCACTCTGTATTTGCATTCGGAGTTCTGAATGCAGTGAGGCAGCAGCAGAAGTATATTCTGAGGAGCAAATTTCCTGTTGCAGGATCGTACAATTATGTTGTTCATATGTATGTAAAAATGACGGATTGAATCCTTGTTATATTTTAAAAACATTGATAAAGCTACGATGATGTTAAGGAGCATTTTAAAGGAAGAACTCAATGGATACAGCAATTTTTGATTTATTATGCTTTTATTGTATATATATAATGCGTATATGACTGAGGCAATTAAAAGCAGCGCTGCACCCGTCATCATCAAAGCAAATATATTAAGGATGATGTTTACTAATAAACGGTCTATGCTTTTTGACAGGGCAGTTAAAATTGAAGCTATGAATGCAAAGAACAAAAAAACCATAAATGCCAGAGATACATAGCTTCTAAGGCCGAGAACCAATATATTTTCTTTCGTTTTCATTATTGTTAACCTCTCAAATATTAACTTAAGCCATATATCAGTTATTTTTGCCATGTTGAATATTAATATGCCTGATTTTTAAAAACTTAAGGCAGGCTTATTGCCTGCCACTAATTTATTTTCTGTTCTTTCCGCCTTTTATGCTGCCTGAACTGGCCTTTAATAAAAGCTTGGTATCAAATGTATAAATATTTCTGTTGTGCTCCCTGTGAGCATCCAAGGCTGTATTTATCATCCTGTCTATAAGGCTTTTGAAATCAACTCCCTCTGGTTCCCACAGGTAAAAGGCCACAGATCCGGGCATGGTATTTATTTCATTTACGTATATCTTCATGGTATCTTTCTCCATCAAAAAATCTATTCTGGATATACCGCTGCAATCCAATACCATGAAGGTCTTTTTTGCAAGTTCTTTTATTTCATCGGATTTCTCATCGGGTATGGGAGCAGGTATTTTTCTTGTGGCGCTCTTCATTCCTTTTTGAGAATTGCCGCTCATATATTTATCATCAAAGCTTAAAAATTCCTGCCATGTAACGGGCATCTCTAAGGTTGACGCAAAAACCTCATCCTCTCTGCCTGTAATGGAACAGTTTATCTCTGCTGGATTTATAACCCCTTCTTCCACGATGATTTTCCTGTCATACTTTATAGCTATTTCTATTGCATAAATGAGTTCTCCAACATTCTTTGCCTTGCTTATTCCTATGCTGGAGCCTAAATTGGCTGGCTTTACAAACATGGGATATTTGACTTTGCTTTCAATGTTTTTGACAACACTGTCTTTATCCCTTTCATAATCCTTTCTGAAAAACCATGTATAGTTTACAATAGGTATGTCATTTGCCTTTAATATATCCTTCATTATTATTTTATCCATACCGACAGCCGATCCTGTTACACCGCTGCCCACATAAGGTATGTTTGAAAGTTCCAAAAGCCCCTGGACAGTTCCGTCTTCTCCGTGCATACCGTGAAGGGCTGGAAAGATCACATCCACTTTAAGAGTTTCAGCTTCCCTTTTAAAAAAACCCGTTTTAAAGGGATAATAAAAAAGACTGTTTAAGGAAGGTACAGGAGGCAAGAAAACTTTTCTCAATTTCGTCAAAAGATCTTCTATGTTTTTAAAGCTCTTTATGTTTAATAGCTCCTCTCCTGTGTACCAGTCTCCATCTTTGCTTATATATATAGGAGTTACATCATATTTGGTTTTATCTATATTTTCAACAACCTGAAGGCCGGTTACCACCGACACCTCATGTTCTACTGAACGGCCTCCGAATAACACACCCACATTTAGCTTAGGCATAAACACCCCTCCAATCTTTCTTCGTCATTTCATAATATTATGCGGTTAGATAAGTCAATGTTATTATTCATTATAATTATCCGGCAAATCGTTTTCAAATAATACTACATCATTTATTTTTACTATCTGCCCTAATTTTGCTGTAGCCTCATCGAGGCTGGATGTTATGATTATTTTGTCTTGGGGGAAATTTTCAGATTTCAGACCTTCTACTATAGCCTTTGATCTCTTAATCCCTACAAGTATTGCATAATCCACGCAGCAAGCCATGACTTTTCCTAATTTTTTATTTTCCTCATATTCTACGGCGCCTAATTCCACCATTCCCGGGGTAACAACTATTCTGTTTCCTTCACTGAATTCCTTTATGGTTAAAAGCGCTTCTCTCGCCCCTTCGGGATTTGAGTTAAAAGCATCATCAATGACCGTAACACCGTTGTTGGTATCCAATATCTCCAGTCTGTGGGGGACAGGCTTTATTTTTAAAATGCCGCGGTTTATCTCTTCAGGAGTCATCTCAAGCTTCAGAGCAGCACAAATGGCTCCCAGCATATTGCTGACATTATGCTTTCCTAAAAGAGAGGTTTTGCATCCAAAATCAATATTGCCTTCCGTGCTTTTCACTCTGAAGCTTAAACCCTCTTTAGTGTTTTTAATATCGTCTGCATAAATATATATATCCTTATCCCTGTTATTCACGCCGTATATTAAAGTTTCAATCCCCGTTTTTCTGGCAAGGTCAAAACATATGCTGTTATCTCCGTTGAAAATGGCAGTGCCGTCAAAGGGAAGGGATTGAATAAGCTCATATTTTGTTTTTGCCACATTTCCCACGGTTTTAAAGGTTTCAAGATGCTGGGGGCCTACGGATGTGAGTATGCCTATGGTAGGCCCTGCCAACTTGCATAAAGTTTTAATATCTCCCACATTTCTTGCACCCATCTCGCAGACAAAGACCTCATGTTCTTCATTTAGCTGCTCTCGTATAACCTTTGTTATTCCCATAGGAGTATTGTAGCTTTCCGGGGTCATAATGGTATTGTACTTTTCTGAAAGAATTGTGTTTAAAAAATATTTAGTGCTTGTTTTTCCATAGCTTCCGGTTATTCCTATTACCTTTAAGTTTTTCATTCCCTGTATCTTAATCTGGGCTGAACGAAAGTACCTATATTGAAAAGCCATTTCAACAGGATATATGAGCCAGGTTGATAAAAGCATCATAAAAGGCATCAGACATAAGAGTACCGTCAAAAAAAATATAAAGCCAATTGGGTTTTTACTGGTTATATATAACATATATCCAAAAATACAATAAAGTATTATATTCAAAACATACAATCTTGTTGCCCTATGAGTAAATACTAAAGGCTTTTTTGGCTCTTTTTTATTTTTATAGGAAGTATAATAAAGATAAGCCCTAAGGCCTGACCAAATTACTATTTCAATGGAGCCAACCAAGGTATTATAACTATTGATACCCCAAATTAAAAAGAAGCATAAAGCTATTAAAATAAGTGGGATTTCTTTTAAAAAAAGATTTCTTGCATTGTTTTTAATCCACCACCAATACTGTTTTGGCTTGTATCCTTCAAGCTGAGCCATATGAAGCTGATTTTTGCCTAAAATAAAAATTTCTGCAGCAAAGACCAAGGACCCTATTATATATATATATAAATCCATTTTATTTTTTCTCCTCAAAGAATTTTGAAACAATTATATTAAACTCATTTATATTATCAAGGTATGAAAAATGCCCGGCCCCTTTAAAAACTACCAATCCTGCATCCGGTATTTCCTTTTCCATAATTTTCGCACCTTCAAGGGGCGTATCCCTGTCTTCCTCACCCCAAATAAGAAGAGTGGGAGCTTTTATTTCAGGAAGGTATCCCCGCAAATCTTCATTTACTACTTTGACGAGAGTTTGCCTTAAGCTTCCCGATTCCCTGTAATCCTTTGAACCATATTTTTTATAAAAACTCTCCAATTTTTCTGATTTATCAGAGCCTGAAGCAAATAGTAAAAACATTTGCTTTAACAGCTTGAACCTATACACTTTGAAATAATATTTCCATGACCTTTTGGGTATTATACCGGCGCTGTCCACCAAAACCAATTTATCTACCAATTCGGGATATTTTGCGCCAAACATTATGGAAACCCTTCCGCCGTGAGAATGGCCTATAAGGTGTGCCTTATCTATATCTAAGGCCAAAAAAAACTTGTATAATATTAGTGTGAAATCTTCTACTCCCCAAGGCTCATCAGGCATTGTGGATTCCCCGAACCCCGGAAAATCAATTGCATATACCTGAAATTTTGAAGATAAATAATTAAAAACCGGAAGAAAACTGTCAGCTCTGCCTCCCCATCCGTGGAGGAGCACCACTTTTTTACCGGTACCTGCCGTCTTATAAAATATATCCAAATTGTCAATTTTTAAAAACATCCAACCAACCTCTCCTATATTTAGGAAGTTTATGTAATATAATACTGATTAACTAAGGTCTGTTCTATATTATATTATAAGCTATATTCAAAGTATTACAATAGATAGAAGGGGTGTGTCTTTAAAGACACACCCCAACATGCGCTTATGAGCTTATTTTTGTTGTTCATGAAGATTTTTCTCAGCATATCTTATTGCAGCTGCTACTAAATTTCCGCATTGCCTTGATGACACGCCTCCCCAACCTTCTGCTTCAACAATATCATTAACACCCAATTCCTTAGCCAGCTCGAATTTCAATTCATCGGACATAAGGCTGTGGTGTCTGCTCATAACTACACCTCCATATGGGTACTGCGCATTAAGAAAATTCTGCACCTCTCATAGATAAGGTATACAAGGTTTTGCTTGAATTCCCTATCCATAAACGGATGCAATTAAATTCTCCTTTTATAGTATGCTCAGAAATTAAGAATTCTATAAGCAATTTACATTGCCAACTGTCCCTCCGGAGTATCCAATATCTGCAGTATATTCTCCTCCTTTCCATTCTCTGCATTTATGTAAACTATAAAGGTGCTATCACCTTTCTTGCCGACAAACTCATAGCAAAAGACCTCCCTTTTTGAAAGCAAAGGAATTATTGCCAATCTGCTGTTAGTAATCTTTATTTTATTACTGGCCTTTGACCTTGCCTCATCAACATTCAACTTTGCTTCCGGAATTTTTCTCTCATTGTGAGCTACAAGATATTTTTCAGCTTCCACTCCAACTATATCCCCGTTATCCAATGCTATTTTTACTTTGATTTGGTCGGGATATACAACCACAGTGCCACCCTTGCTTTCAACGGCGTGAACGTAGTTGACCACAAGAATGCCGTCAGCTTTTTGAGAAAACGAAGGTATCATATTTTTAAAGCCTCTGTCGCTTAAAAATTGCAATCCAATATCTATTGCTTTTTTATTCTCTATTTTAGCTTCGGATATTTCCCTTGAATCAAGCATATATACCACATGCCCGCCATTTTTGCTTATATCGATATCTACGGGATTGTTTTTATCCCTGCCCTTTAAAACCACATTGAAAGGATAAGTAGGAACCCTTCCGTTGGCACTTTCACTGCCACCACTTATTTCCTGAATTTTTTCCCTGCCTAAAAATTCCTCTATTTTTTGTTTTGCCTGCTCTGCTGTTATCTCAGGCTGGTTTATAACCTTTGGCTCTATACTCAGCACATTTTCCGAATAAGGCCCGTCATAGATAAGGGTAGGATGCTGCTGCATCTGCTTATCTATATCTGTAAATTTTGAATCTATAAGGTTGGTTTGGGCCTGACCTAGTATCCTAGCCCCTTCATATCTTATGTGAGACCAGTTGGCTTTCCCTTCTTCCATATCGTCTTGCACAGTATATAGCTGCTGTCCTAAATATGCCGCATTCTTTTTCAGGGCTTCGATATTTTTCCACTCTTCATCTGTCAGTTTTTCCCCGCTGTTTTGAAGCTTTAACAGTGAAAAGGAGAAATCAGAAACCTGCGTTAGGAACTTACTGGTTTCAGAAATAGCCACATGGGTTATGGGAAGCGCATTGATCCTGTCACTTGCACCGCCTGCCTGCCTCCATATCTCTCCGAATAAAAGAGCTGCCTGCTCAGGCGATGCAGTTACCGTAACCTTTGACAATGCAGTCTCTAAATTCTGTACATTTCCAATCAGGTCAAATAATTGCTTCTGATATGCCCCCTGCAGCCTGTTGCCAAACTGCATCCTATCCACATATAAAAGGCAGGCAAGGGTGGTCACTCCCACAACCAGCACTGCAACAATTACCCCGTAGACGCCCCGTTTTCTCATAATAGGTTGTTCCATACTGTCACCTCTTTATTTGCAGAATTTATGTTTGCCTATAGTTTTTATAACCTGCCTTGACCATATCCATTTATTTGTGGTTTTAGCAGGATTGTAATAATAAATTGCTCCCCCCGAAGGATCCCATCCGTTTAACGCATCCCTCGCCGCCTTTTCTGCCTGAGGCTCCATCTTTGCATTTATCTGGCCGTCTGTAATTGCAGTAAATGCTCCGGGCTGGTATATCACACCCGGAACGGTATCAGGGAACCTTGGGTCTCTGGTTCTGTTCATAATTACGGCTCCTACCGCTACCGCTCCTATATAGGGTTCGCCTCGTGCTTCTCCGTTAATGGCTCTTGCCATAAGGCTTACATCCTTATTGGATGACTTCTCGTTGCTGTTATTTTTCTGTGCTGCATCCTTTGCTGCCGCCGGAAGTATCCCTGAAGTTTTTGAATTTCCCATAAAAGAAAATACTGATTTAAGTACAAATGGATTTATTATATCTGAAATAAATACAAGACATATCACCGCCATAAATAACAACAATATCTTTCTCATATATTCCCTCCTTTGCCCATCATATCTACTTTTGAAAAAACTTAAGCCTTTAATATAATGAATCCTAAAAGGATTCATTGCGACATAATGATTTTATTTTTTGCTAAATATAAGTATTTATGCAGTATTCATGTTTAATTTGCAGGCAAATGCGGTACACTTTTAATGTTCATTTTATATGGGGAGGTTTTGCTTTGAAGATTCTCATATTGACCTTATCCGCTCCATCAAACAATAAAAAGACAGATACAGCATTAAAATCCATTAATGAAAGCACTTCACGGGATTGCTCCATAGAAATGCTTGACGTGTTAAAATATATAAATTCCTTTCTTAATGGACTTATAAAAAAAGGTTATATACGTAAGCTAAGAAATATATATTTTTATTATGAAAACCTTATAAACAGTACAAAAAGTTTTGAAGATATAACGGATATGACTGAAAAACTAAATTTATTATTATGTCACAAAATCAAAAAACACATAAAAGAGATACAACCTGATGTAATCTTATGTTTTCATCACCTCCCTCTTAAAATACTGAGAACCTTAAATGACAGGGATGGAATTAATGCACTCAAAGCTTCATACATCACTAAGTTATTTACAAAAAACATAAAGGATTACGAATTTTTAGACGCCTGTTTTGCCAAGGAGGAGGATGTAATAAAGGAACTTATTGATATAGGTGTTGAAACCGAAAAGATTTTTTCTCTTGAAGAATTAAAGGCCTCTACCTTTAAAAAAATCCTTGGAAATTAATATAAGGAAAATTTAAAGAGGCAGAACATCTGCCTCTATTTAAATGCACTTTGAAATTTTTGAAATAAGGATTGGGCAAACTCCCAAGCCTTAAATTTTATTATAAATCCTTTGGATTTATTATCCTGAGTTTTTGATATTTTATTAGTTATTTTGGTCTCCTTATTATCTTCCGCTTTTTTTGAGTTATCCGGAGATGGAGCATCTTTTTTTGCTATTTCATCATATTCTTCATTCTTTAATACGGTCTTTAATTGATTTTCAGAATCATCAGAGGTTATTCCGCGGGTTATATCTATAAAACACAGCGGAGGAAACATTACGCACCACCAGTTTTTTCCCTGACCTTCTCCGATAATCACTTTTAAAGCATCGTATTCTCCTGCCGGCAGTACTATATCACTATACATTTTGGCCGGAAAGACTGATTTATCCAAGGTAACAGATACAGCATACTCCTTATGCTCATCCGCTAAAACCTCATATGCTGCCTTTTCTATCGTTTCCAGGTTTTCCTCAATTATTTTCTTTGATTGCTCCTTGCTCTGGGACTTCTCAAGCTTTGGACCTATTTCCCTTAAAACGCTGTCCCTTACCTTGAGCTTTAATTCCTGGTCTTCTTTTGAATCGCTGTTGGCGATACAATGAAATCTTATTAATTTTTCCTGTATATTTCCTGTTTTTGATTGACATCCGCAAAGCAGCAGCAGAATGCACAATACAAAAACCAGCCTAGCCAAAAATCTCCTGTTCAAAATATTTCCCCCTTAATTTCAGGACCCTTAATTTAAGTAATATAAAACAGATGATGTAATATGGGCCCCTCTTTGTACCTTTTCTTTTTAAGTATTCCCATAAATTTTCCATATTATCCACTTTATTTTACTTCTCCCGTTCTTCTGATCTTGTGATTAATAATGGGGGTTATCTTTATTTTAGGGTATACTTCCTCCCATTTGCCCTGGATCTCCTGCCATATATCCGGATGATATTTATATAGATAATCGCCTATTTTCAAGGCATCTGCCTTTAATTGCTGCTGAAGTTTTTTTATTACAAAATTGCAGCTTTCAACAGATGATTTATCATACTCCTTCTCCAATCTGTTTATAATCTCAGCATCGAATATTTCATTTTCAAAGCCCTTATCTGCAATAGACCCTTCGATTACAACATTGATACCCACCTCCAGATTGTTGATATCACTGTTTAAAAGCCTCATCTTTTTAACTGTATTATTTGTATTAAACGTGGCGGAAATATTATTAAGGTTTATATATTCTCTGCCTCCCCGGCGCTTTCCATACAAAGTATTAAAATACAAAGTATCGTATTCAGAAAGGAAGCCCTGAAGCTTGTAGTCTCTCATGACTCCCAAACCTGATATTTTTACTTCATCCTTTTTGGGAATTATTCTGGGTATGACAGTGTTGCCATCTTGGCGCATACTTGATACAAACTGGTTGAAATTTACTTCTACGAGCCTGCCGTTAGTTACTTCATTTTGAAGTATGTCTCTTATGTATCTGAACATGAGCTTTTCACCTTTAGGTATGGTTTCAGCAACTTTAGACGCTTCACCCTCTGCCACTAAAACCCTTGCTGTTCTGTTAAACCTTGGGCTTCTATTAAAGAAATCCATGACCTCTTTTAATTTATCGCTGTGTTTTAAAAATTCTTCTCCGAATATAATTACCTGTGTATGACCGTAATAAAGGCTGCGGCTTAAACGGGAGTCAACATATCCATTGGTCTTGGCTATGCTGGGGGCAATGCTTGACAAGGTGACAAACCCTTTTTCATCTCCCCCGCCGCCTCCTTCTCCTAATATTCTTGCATCGGGAAAGATATATGTAACTTTAATCATCTCCCCCTCCTGTTTTTCGATACCGGGAATCCCTTCAACATCCTCAGCCATTTCCTCCTGGTAATCTGAGGGCGCCATATCAATCATAATAACGCCAATAAAAGCTCTCTGATCTATCTCAACCTTGTCCCAGCAACCGGACAGCGTTATCGCAGAAAAGACAATTGCCAGAATTAAAGCTGTTACCCTTTTAGCCATTATTTTGCACCCCTTTTTTCCTTACATGTGACAAGACAAGCAAAATAACAGGAAATACGAAAAGAGCCGGAGTTCCCACATAAATAATAGTCATATTTAAGAATTTATATACGGCAGGTACGTTATCGGGAATCATAGCTATAATATAAACAACAGGTATAAAAAAAGAGGCAAAATGCTTAAATTCCTTGTTTTTAAAAATCTTTGAAGTTAATATGGAAAGAGCATATATGTATGCGATAATACTGGTAAAAGCAAAAAGTATCCACTGAGTCATTACTATGCCCTCCAGTCTTTCAACAAAGGAGCCCTGCACTTCTATGGACCTTATCAGAGATAATGTTGGCCATATGAGCTGCGTTACCTCCGCCCTGCCGAAATATCCGAAGGAAAGTACCACAGCTGATAAATAAGTCAATATTACAACAGCAAAAGCTGCAATCCCTGAGCGGAACGCCTTTTGAGGCTTATTGATAAAGGGCCCCAAAAAAAGTACAAGTTCAAACCCAGAATAACTGTACACCGTTCCATAGGTGCCTAATGCAAAATTTTTAATATCTGTTCTAAAAAAAGGCCTTAGATTACTGAAGTCTGCCTGAGGAATTGCAATCAATACTCCTAAAAATATCATGCTGAAAAGTATTAAAAAAACTACCTCATCAAACCTTACAATTGCTTCAATTCCACATCGGGCCAGCATCAACGCCAGCAGTATCATTGATATCAGTATTACCTCAATTGGTGTTCGAATGAGCAGAGTCATTTTTACCACTTCACCGAATATCCGCAGCATTCCGGCAATACTATCTATGAAATACACCGCAAATATTAGCAAAACAGGAATGCCAAAAAACTTCCCCATGAGTTTAAATATAATTTCGACCAATGTATCTTGAGGATATTTTTTTATAAGGCGGCATATTATATAAAAATCAATAAGCCCCAACAATCCTCCGAGTATTGTGGTTACCCATCCGTCGTTTTGGGTGGTATCGGCAACAAGTCTGGGCAGTGAGAATATACCTATGCCTATCATAGTCAATATAAGAAACATGGAGAGCTGCGTGTTGGATATTTTATCGTTATCAATCATTTTTCCACATCCTCTCTACTCCTCATTTCTTCCCGAAGAATAATCATATTTGTTTCTAAGACTCATTTTTTTCATCCTCTTTTTATTGTTAACATGCAAATATTCCGGCCTGTAAATAAAAGTGCTTATGGGAAATCTGACGACAGAATCCTTGAAATCCCTGGCTTTTGAAGATACGAAAGGTGCCAGGTAAGGCACCCCGAAGCTTTTTAAATTCACAAGATGAATAAGCAAAAGAATGATTCCCAGCATTATCCCATATAGCCCAAGTACCGATGCAAATATCATGAGTCCGAATTTCAATATCCTGAAACCTGTGGTTACGCCATAATTTGGTATTATAAAGGAGGAAATTGTTGTTAAGGAAACTATAATGACCATGATAGGACTTACGATTTTAGCAGTTACTGCCGCCTGGCCTATTACAATACCGCCTACTATACCTATGGTGGCGCCTAAAGGATCAGGAAGCCTCACTCCTGCCTCTCTTAAAAGTTCCAGTGTAATCTCCATCAAAAAAGCTTCAATAAATGCCGGAAAAGGCACCCCCTCCCTGGAGCCTGCAATTGCCAGGGCAAACCTAGTGGGTATTATATCCGGCTGATAAGAAGTTATGGCAATATACAATGAAGGTAATGTAAAAGACATTATTCCCGCCGCCAGTCTTATCCCTCTTACAAGGGAAGAAACCAGCCATCTTTGATAATAATCCTCAATAGATATAAAAAGGTTGGATAATGTGGCCGGTACAATCAAAACAAAGGGGGAATTATCCACAATTATGCCTATTCTCCCTTCAAGTATGGCTGCTGCCACGGTATCCGGGCGCTCTGTGGCCTGAACCTGAGGGAAAGGAGAAAAAACATTGTCTTCTATCAGCTGCTCTATGTAACCGCTCTCTAATATACCATCGATATCTATATCGTTTAATCTGTCAAACACCCTTTTTAAAACATCCTTATTGACTATGTCATCTATATAAAGCACTGCAATATCTGTTTTAGACCGTACTCCCACCCTTTTTTGCTTTATTTTAAACCTGGGATCCCTTATGCGCCTTCTCACCAGTGCAGTATTAAATCTCATGGTCTCCACAAAACCGTCGGAAGGGCCTCTCACTACGCCTTCTGCCTTAGGTTCGGAGGTATTTCTTGCCGGCCACATCTTAGTCCCGATTATTATAGCCTTATCGTAGCCGTCAACAAAAAGAACAGTGTCTGCTGATAGTATTGAAGTTATCGCTTCATTTAAATCATCGGTTTCCTTAAGCTCGGTAACGGCTAAAGTACCCCTTTTAGTCAATTCAAAGAGACGGGATTTAACGCTTTCTCCATTTGGCTTGGTATCCCGGGCGGCATGCATGAGCTCTTCCAATATAAAATCATTGATAAGCATTTTATCCGAAAGACCGTCAATGCATATAAGAGCCATTTTAAATTCCTGCTCTTCTCCCACACTGAATTCCCTGTACACTATATCATCGCAGTCCATGAATATTTCTTTTAAAGCTTTCACTGACTTTTCAACATCTTTGGGAATGGCTGCCTTTTCATCCCTTTCCTTGCTTTTTTTAGTATCCTCTCCATTAAATTTTTTCATTATATTATCAAAGATACCCATAAAGTAACCTCCTTTGTCTTATCTTATAGGGGCAAAGCGGGAAGCAAGAAATAAAATGATACCTATAATTATGTTAAAAGTACCCATAAAAAGTGAAAATCGGGCTTCTCTAAAAAGGCCGCTCATAATTAGCTGCCTTCTGTCCATAAATATCAAAACAAAAGAGGAAACAGCAATCAAAATAAACACATAGCCGCTGTATGTCTCCCCGATAAATTTCCATACGCTATACATAAATTCACCTGCCCATTCTTTATATTTATACCGGTTATAGTTATTATTCATAATTGGAGGAAATATATACTGTCAATCCCGCATATGTATTATTGATATCTTTTCCGGAGAAATAGTCATGCCTAAATATGATCCCTTGATGCCTTACCAGGCCGATGATCCTACCGATGAACAGAGATATGCAATGTTAAGATATGCCCTTTTATTGAATGACAGAAGAGAAGACTTTGATTATATACTGGATATTTTGAGACCGCCGCCTGACATAACTTCAATAGCTCCTAAAAAATCCGGTAAAAATATAAAAATTGCTGTTATGGGCGCCGGCGAGGCAGGCTTAAGCGCTGCATATGAACTTAAGAAAATTGGCTGTGATATTACTATATTTGAAGCCAGCAACAGAATAGGCGGAAGAATATACACCAATTATTTTGACAATGAAAGAAAATATTTTGGTGAATTAGGGGCTATGCGCATCCCTGTATCCCATGAAACCACATGGCATTATATCAATAAATTCAACCTTAAAACCCGGCCCTTTGTAAATAAAAATATTAACGGACTTTTCTATTTAAGGGATTCTTATGCCATAAACGACCCCGGAGGAATAAGCGTACAGCAAAACATTTATCCTAAATATAATCTCTCACGTGATGAGAGAAACACACCCTGGCAGGATTTATCAGGCAGAATGTTTAACAAATATTTTTACTCTCTGCCCCCTCAGATAAGAAAAGAGCTCATTGAAATAAAGCCGGTATACTCACAGGCCATTCAAAATATCGATAAGCTGGATTTAAGGTCGGCTTATGAAAATGCGGGCTTAAGTCAGGATGCCATTTCCATGATAGGTTTTTTATCGGCTTTTGAAAATGCCTTTTTAAAGATAAGCCTGACAGAAATATTCCAGGAAGCCTACACTGAGGATCTGGCATTTACCTATTATATAAACGGAGGAATGATTAATCTTCCACTTGCTTTTTATAATTCTTTAAGCAGCAAAAACGGGTATGGATATGCTCATATTGACTCCCATGATTTAGGACAGGTAATTTTCAGAATGGAATGGTCTGTAGACGGTATTTATCTATCACCGGATAATAAGGGTATTATATTGGAATGCAGGGATACCAACACCTTCGAAATAACTTTTGAAAGGTTTGATTACATCGTGTGCGCCATACCCTTTTCTAGCCTAAGAAGGGTGATGGCGAAGCCTTTATTCAGTGTTCCTAAACAGCAGGCTATATCAGAGCTTAACTATGAAGATTCTCAAAAAACGCTGCTGTTTTTAAAGGACAGGTTCTGGGAAGCAGGGGACCCATATACCAGGATAGTGGGAGGCAGAAGTTTAACTGATCTTCCAAACATAACGGTATATTATCCTTCTGATCATGCAATGCCTATCCCCGGAATAGTGAATGGATGGACCATGCGTCCTAATTCCTCGCCTCAGGATCCAGGAGTTCTTTATGCAAGCTATAATTGGGGGCAGGACTCGGTGCGCTTGGGAAATGAGCATATTGATTTAAGGGTATATGATGTTAAAAAATATATAGAGAAAATACACGGACTCCCCTTTGGATATATTGACAAGAAGATGATAGCTTCCAGCTCTATTCTTTGGTCCAAAGTCCAATATATATGGGGCGGCGCCTGCACGACCAAGCCTCAGGATAAATTGCTTTTCTCCTATGTCGTAACCCTGCCTGAGATAAATGACAGAGTCTTTTTCGCCGGAGAGCATATTTCACAAAAACATGCCTGGCAGCAGGGCTCTCTTAAGACAGGCATGCTGGCCGCCAATGAAATTGCAAAACGCATTAACCAGCGAAATCCATAGGCATAAACAATGGTCAGTCATTTGGACTATACTTCGCTAACTGCTTACAAGAATAAGAACTTCATCGATTCATTTCGGGCCGCATCAAAACTCGCTATCGCTCAAACATTGATGCGGCTCTTCCTCAATTTCACCGTGAAGTTCTAATTCTTTTCATAAATGTTAGCTTCGTAATAGTCCAAATGGCTAGACATATTAGTCTATTTGCTTACGGCCTATGGATTTCTTAAATAATCCACCTAACTTACATATACTTATTAACAAAATCCACATCTTCTGTCTTATCCACATCATTTCCTATCTCAGGATATGGACTTATTATGGCTTTTGCATTTATCCCGCAAATTTTCTGAGCTCTTTTTTCAACAGTTTCTATTTTTAGATTTCCCAATATGAGCCTTGCCAAAATGCCAAATCCAAGATACTTACCCATTTTCATTGGGTTTTTCCTGCTGTCAAAGAGCTTCTGTGCTATGGGATAGCACTTTTTTAAAGCTTCAGGATTTGCGTATATTATATTGCCTCCTGTATAGGTGCCATCCTTCAATTTTACATAGGTTCTGTAAGCATCGGGATACTTTTTTTCATTTAAAGATTTTTCAATGATAGGATAGCCTATATCGGCCTTTGTCTTCACGCAGCGGTTTATAAAATCCTCAATTGACTCTTTAGTAACCATGGGTATGTCACAGGTGCATAATAAAAGATGCTTATCGGAACTTAAATATTCCTGTCCTTTTTTTACATTATCTATAATATTGCCTTCACTATTGAGAATTTCATGAACCCGGCCCTTAAAAATCTCCCTCATTTCAGGCATACCTACAATGACTACTTTATCCACATAAGGGGAGGATTTTAAAGAGTCAATTACATAATCAATCATGTATCTTTCCTTGATTTTAATCAAGGCCTTGTTTTTATTATCTCCTGCTCCAAGCCCTTTATGGCCTCCGGCAAGGATTATTGCATTAATCATTTTTCTTCACAGCTCTCCTACGGATTCAACTATGTATACATCCTTTATATAATCCCTTAATCTGTTATAACATTTTTCTGCATCATCATGGGTGTCAAAAATACCAAAAACTGTCGGCCCGCTTCCACTCATCAAGCTTCCTAAGGCATTGAATTCTACCATTATCCTTTTAATCTCTTCAATAACAGGATGCTTTTTAATGGTTACTGTTTCAAGAACATTAACCATATTGTCAGCGATATACCTTATGTTTTTTTCCTGTACAGCCTTTAAAAGCCTGTCTATATCAGGCCTTATAACTATTTCATCAATCTTTAATGACTGGTATACCTCTTTTGTTGATACTCCAATTAAAGGCTTGGCAAGTACGATATGAATCCCTTCCAAGGACGGCAGCTGGGTCAGTTTATCCCCGATGCCTTCTGCCAGAGCAGTCCCCCCTTTAATGCAAAAAGGTACATCTGCTCCCACCTTGCTTCCTATGTCAACCATATCCTCATAAGTCATTTTTAAGTCCCACAGGGAACTTGCTGCAATTATGGCACAGGCGGCATCACAGCTCCCGCCGGCCAAGCCCGCCGCAACGGGTATTCTTTTATGTATGTCTATCTCCATTCCCTTTTCAATTTTATAATTTTCCTTCAGTAATTGAAGAACCTTGTATACTATATTTCTTTCGTCACAGGGCACATTAGGGTCTGTACAATAAATTTTTATACCCTTTTCCCTTAAGTCGAAATTGATAGTATCATAAAGTCCTATAGACTGCATAATCATCCTGACTTCATGATAGTTATCCTCTCTCCTCTTCAGCACATCAATTGAAAGATTTATTTTAGCAAAAGCTTTTAATTCCATAAACCCACACCCATATCATTAAATTTGGTAATATATAGTATAACATAAAAATTTAAAAAATCCTTCTTTATTTGTTTTTTATTGCAGGGGGCTTTATGCCCCCTGCATAGTTTTGCTTATACCTGCCATTGTCCTCACTTTGCCTTCCATGTCTATATGCCTTTTTATGACTTCCACAATTCCATCCAGCTTTTCATAGAAGACTATAATCAGGTCACCGGGCTTTGCATCATTCATGGCAGTGTCCAATGCTTTCTCCTCAGATAGAATTATATTTATACTGTCTTTTGATTTTCCGCCTGAAATTGCTCCCATCTCCAAAAGTTTTGCTATTTCACCCGGGCTTCTGCCTCTTAAATCGCTGTCTTCTTTAATATACATGTAATCGAAATAGTCAGCGGCTATCCTTCCGATTTTAACTGCATTTTCATTGCTCCTGTCTCCCGGCACGCCTATTACTCCAACCAATCTTGAAGCACCCAGCTTTTTGGCGGCCTCCAGCACTCCTTTATACCCTGCCACATTGTGTCCGTAATCCACCAGCACTCTGTAGTTACCCACATTGTACACATTGAACCTTCCGGGATTTTGAATTTCATTAAGATAAAAGGTTTTAAGGCCCATGGATATTACGTCCACCGGAATATTCAAGCCTACACAGGCTGAAATTGCAGCCAGGCAATTTTCCACATTGTATGCAATTCTGCCGTCCATGGTGGAAGGTATATCGGCTATGTTGGCGGCAATTGTGTTCTCTTCACCTTTTGCTATATAAATTGCACCTTCATTTACATATACGCTTATCCTTCCCTCTTTAAGATGCTTTTTAAGTATAATATTATCTTTGTTAATTGAAAAGTAAATAATATTTGATTTTACTCTTTCACTTATTTGAGGGGTAAAATGGTCATCTGCGTTTAAGACGGCATAGCCTTCATCTTTAACGGACTCGGCCACCAGGGATTTGACAAAGGCCATATCCTCTAAAGTATTAATATTATCCAGGCCAAGATGGTCATCGGATATATTGGTTATAATACCGACATCGGCAAGATCATAGCCTAAACCCAATCTCACAATGCCGCCTCTTGCCGTTTCTAAAACAGCTGCCTCTACATTTTTATCGCTTAAGATAGTTCTGGCGCTTACCGGTCCTGTGGTATCCCCCTTCAGCACGCATTTGTTGTTTATATATATTCCGCTGGTGGTTGTCATTCCCACATTATAGCCATATAAGGACAATATGTGAGCTATCATCCTGGTGGTGGTGGTTTTGCCATTTGTGCCCGTAACGGATACAATAGGTATGGAATACTTGCTGTCCTTTGGATAAAGCATATCAACTATGGCTTTGGCCGCGTCTCTTGCTTTACCTTCCGCCGGATAATGGTGCATCCTTATCCCCGGTGCTGCATTTACCTCTATTATCACACCTCCTGTTTCAATTATGGGCTTTCCTATGTCAAAAGTCGTTATGTCAACTCCTGCAATATCAAGTCCTACAAGCTTTGCTGCTTTAATCGCAAGCTCAGCATTTAACGGATGTATGATATCGGTGCAATCTTTTGCTGTAGCACCTGTCGATAAATTTGCATTTTCCCTCAAATAAAGCTTTTGACCTTTTTTAAGCACTGTATCTATAGACATATTTTTCTTTTTAAGAGTTCCAACGGAAATATCATCCAACTGGATTTTTGTCAGTACCTTTTCGTGATCGCAGCCTCTCTTTGGATTTTTATTTTCTATATCCACCAGTTCTTTAATTGAGGACATTCCATCGCCAATTATAAAGGGAGGTATGCGCAAAGCAACGGCAGCTACAGTATCACCTACCACCAATACCCTGTAGTCCTTGCCTTCGATGAATTTCTCTACCATAATTTCCTGGCTGATTTTCTTTGCAATGTCATATGCCTCAATAACCTCTTCATCACTGTTTAAGTTTACACATACTCCTTTGCCCTGATTCCCGTTCTTTGGCTTTATTACCACAGGGTATTGCATTTTTTTAGCAAAATAAAGGGCATCATCCTTATCCTTTACTGTGTAGCCTTCTGCTACGGGAAGACAGGCATCTTTTAAAATTTTCTTGGTAAGAGCTTTGTCACAGGCTATATCGACAGCTACACAGCTTGTATTCTCAGTTAAAGTTGCCTCCACCCTTTTCATATATCTGCCATATCCTAGCTGCAGTATGCTGTCATCACCAATACGCATTAGGGGAATCTTGCGTTTTAGAGCTTCCTTATATATCGCATCGGTGCTTGGACCTAAAGCAAAGCTTTCTGCTTGTTTCTTAAGCTTTAAAAAATTATCCATAAAGGATATATCTTTGCCGGAAATGATATCATTAAATGTATCTATAATGAGTTCACCGCAAAGTATACCCGTATTTTCAACCTCATACTGATATACTATTTCGTATATATTCACATCCTCCGTTGCCCTCGCCCTGCCAAATTTCACATTGAAACCCAGCATATTCTGAAGTTCAAGTATGGAATGTTCCGCAACATGTGCTAAATAGGTTCCCTCACTAAGCCTCTTTAAAAAACCTCTCTCAATACCCAAGGAACACTTGTGCTCCTTAAGGCCCGGCAGGCATTGTATAAGCCTTTCATTAAACCCGGGTATTTTGATAGTAGGCGTATCATAGTACTCCTCTAAGTCTACCGTCATTTTTATAACTGGTTTATGACTGTGGATATTTCTCCCGCAGTAGACCTGAGTATTTTTTATGTGCATTTATTGAATTTCCTCCTCTTTAGTGCTTTCCTTTTGAATAATTTTAGGTTCACGTGAAATCAAGTCAAATCCATACCCCTTTGGCAATATGTGAAGCTTCACATTCGTTAAGGCTAAAGGTTCTTCGGGCATAAGTTCGGATACATTTGTATGGGATAAACACATTCCGTCAACAACTGTGACAGACTGGGAACCTATTACATAAAAATTATCTCCTTCCACAGTTATTGCCGTATCTTCGTCTATTCCCACTCCTAACATATGAGGATTTTGTGCGACGGCTGACATAAGCCTTCCTATCCTTCCTCTTTGAGCAAAATGCTGATCAATTATAACTTCATTTAATAGACTCAGTCCCGGAGCCATATTTAAAGTGCATAATTTCGCTGCATCATCATTTGAGCCTTCCACAATCATATTGCTGCTCATGGCGGAAGCCCCGGCACTCGTCCCCACAATTAAGGCTCCTCTTTGATACGCATCATGAAGGCTCTTATAAATATCCGTTCCTCCTAACAGGCTGGTAATCCTTAATTGATCTCCTCCCGTAAAAAAAATACAGGTAGCTTCATTTATTAATTGTGTATACTCTTCATTTGAGGCTTCAGCCCTGGCATTTATATTTACGATGTCGACAGTTTTAACTCCCAGTCTCTTAAATATCTTTTTATATAAGCTTCCTACTTCCTCAGGCCGTTCTGTAGCCGTGGTCATAACCACTATCCTGGAATTTTCCTTTCCGGACAAGTGTACTACTTTACGGAGAATTTCACACTTCCCTTCCTTATCTTCTGCTCCGCCTATAATAACAAGCTTTCCTTTTGTGTTTTCACTCATTCTAAGCCTCCATGCATAAGATGCCCTTGAATACATATTTTAAACAGATTCCTTTATATTTTTTCCTTGTCCCCAATATTTATTCTAAAAGATACCATAAAAAAACAACTGCTTGTTAGCAGTTATTTTTTATTGATTTAAGCTCTTTTAGGAATAATAAGCTTCATTCCTGGCATCAATTTATCGGCATCCACTATTTCATTTACCCGGACTAAATCTTCTACAGTTGTAGAATATCTCTTCGCTATGGACCACAAAGTATCCTTGTTCTGAACCACATATATGGTTATGCTGGCTTTATGAGCTTGAATCTCTGCCTCTGACTGATCTATTTTTGTTATAAGCTCTTTAAATACTTTGTTATATAATTTCACATAGCAGTTTAAAATTATCCTTAATTCCACTTCATTTTTTGTCAGCATGGTGCCGTCCATGCTCTCAATATCCACTTCCACCTCAGGCTTCATGGCTGAATTGCAGCCAGGAATAATAACCGATGTCCGGAAAGGAATTTCATCCTGGAAGCTGTTTACGATATTTTCTTCATTCCTGGTGTGATATATTACATCGCATACCAAAACACCTTCTATGACTACCTTGTCATCCACCAGCTTATAATCTGTGACGGTGGGGATGCATACCATATCATAGACTTTATCTATACCGGGCATATCTGCGGGTAAAGAGACTGATTCCTTTACCACGGCCTGGGCTGAATCTCTGGCATAAAAAATATCCATAGCTATGTTTTTCTTTTCGCACTCGATTTCAATAGATGGGGCATAGGCATCAATTATTGCCGGGAATTCCTTTTTCTGAGACACAGTGGCTCTCATGTTCACAACAACTTCCACATCTACCTGGCGTTTTTCCTCTTCATCATTTTCCTTAAGCTCCGCATATACGTCCTCTATCCTGTAATCAACGTAGCACAGCATATCCGGAGTAACACCCGACATCTCTAAGGTATGGGTAAACTCCATATCTTCCTCGACCTTGAAAATATCAGGATTTTCTTCCTTTGAGGAATACAATACAGGAACAAATACCTTTCCTGTGATAACCACCCTGTCATCCTCAAGTTTTACATCCTTGCTGTGGATGGTGGCATTATACTTTAACAGTTCATCTGCATGAGGCATGCTCTGGGGAATGTTAATGCTGCCTTTTATTACTGTCTGGGCAGTGTTATTGCCCACAATCTCATCGGTTACAATAGTGTCACGCAATAGCTGAATATCCGATACTCCGCTCACTTCTTTAACTGCGTCAAGGGACAGTATATCCGTAACCTTGCCCTTTAAATTAAGGACGCATCTCATATTAACTTTTCTTCCATTAAGTCTGTCAAAATCGATATGTTCAATATCACATTTTATGTCGGCATCCATTTTGGGCATGGCATTAGGCACATCGATATAATGTGAAAAATTTGCACTTTGGTTCATTGAATAGATAGGCTGAGGTTCCCCATTGGCTGCATAAAGTATCTGCAGGTTTACATCGCCTTCCACTGCGATTCTGTCCTGCTCTACATCCTTGCTGGTTATATTAACCTTGCCCTCTACGGACAATATTCTTGCTATATCGGGTTTTATGTCCGGTACTATTATGTCTCTATTAACCAGCGCCTGGCTTTGCCCTTCACCAACCACCTGCTCAAATCTTAGAATATCTCTAATAAGCTCAAGTCCCACTTTATCCCTCCTTCAATAATCAGAAATTATACTAATATATAAATATAAGTTTCTACATAAAAATATGTGTACTTGTACAAAAATATTACTAATTAAATAGCATCAAAGTCTCAGATTATAACACAGCCTGTATATCAAATTTTTGCATAAAAAAAGTTGATATACAACTTTCGCTAGGGGGGACCTATGTCCCCCTTCGACGTAAAAATGCCTTGGCATTTTTACTGAGCCTCCCCTTGACGGCAAGGGCGTCCCGTCCTTTGCAATCCTCGTTTTTTATATAATAAGAAATTGAACTTTATTATTATATAAAAAAAACCGGTATTTTCCACCGGTATTCTTTATGTATTCATTTTTACAAAGTTGCTACCATAACCGCCTTTATAGTATGCATCCTGTTTTCTGCTTCATCAAATACGACGGAATGCTTGCTTTCAAACACATCCTCATCCACTTCGCATATTTCAGGATTATTTGATGAAACCTCTGTATCCTCATTGTGGAAAGCCGGGAGGCAATGCATGAATATAACGTCCTCGTTTCCAGTTGCACTGATTAAATCCATCGTAACCTTATAAGGTTTTAAAAGAGCCACCCTTTTTTGCATCTGGTCCTCTTCTCCCATGGACACCCAAACATCGGTGTAAATTACATCGGCATTTCTTACAGCCTCTTTGGGATCCACTATGAACTCTATTTTCCCTCCGTTTTTAAGAGCCAGTTCCTTAGCTTCTTCAATGATTTCACCGGAAGGCAAAAGCTCTTTAGGTGAGCAATTTACAAAGGTCATGCCCATAATAGCACAGCCCATCATAAGGGAGTTTGCCATGTTGTTTCTGCCATCCCCTATAAATACAAGCTTTCTTCCCTTTAATTTCTTTCCGAACTTTTCCCTTATGGTCATAAAATCAGCAAGCACCTGGGTAGGATGGGAATAATCCGTTAATCCGTTCCACACAGGAACACCGCTGTATTTTGCAAGTTCTTCAACGGTTTGCTGTTTAAATCCCCTGAATTCTATACCGTCAAACATCCTTCCTAAAACCCTTGCCGTATCTTTAACCGTTTCTTTTTTGGAGAGCTGTATATCGGACTTGCCTAAATATTCAGGATGAGCCCCTTCGTCATAGCAAGCCACAACAAACGCACATCTGGTCCTGGTGGAGGCCTTTTCAAATATCAATGCAATATTTTTTCCCTCCAAAAGATTTCCCTTTATCCCCGTTCTTTTTTTAGCCTTCAAATCATCCGCCAAATCCAGCAAATATTCAAATTCTTCAGGTGTCAGCTGCTCAACAGTCAGTAACGATTTCCCTTTCATATTAACAGGCATTTTTATTCCTCCTATTTATTTCTCTGTAATAGTTGACAAGGCTTTCGAACGCTCTAATGCCTATCGCATGTAAAACTTGATCAGGCATAAGTCATAACTGGCTAACACTCAAACAATAAGTTGGGGACATTCAGCTAATATAAGGTGACACCAACTTATGAGTGTCCCCTCTCCTTAAAAGTATCCTGACCTTCGTTAACATGCACGCGGCCTTTCCGCAATGTTCTCAGTGGCCTTATCAACTATTACAACACATTAATTTTATTAATTATATTTAAAATTCTACTTTATAACTTGCTAATTAATATCATCCCTAACAAGAGGCATGCTCATGCACCTCGGGCCGCCTCTTCCCCGTGAAATTTCGGAGCTTCTTATGGAAATTACCTTTATATTATGACTTTCCAAAAGCTCATTGGATACATAATTTCTTTCATATGTTATCACTACGCCCGGGGCTATGGCCAAAGTGTTCGATCCGTCGTTCCACTGCTCCCTTGCTGCTACGATGGGGTCGCCGCCCCCGCACCGTATAAGATCCACTTCATTTAATGTAAGTTCCTTTTTTAATATTTTTTCCAGGGTATTTGTCTGGTAGGATATATCAATTTGCCCGCTTGCAGCGGGAGTTATTATATAAAGATTCATAGGGTTTTCAATGCCGGGATGAATGGTAAATTTATCAATATCGACCATGGTAAATACGGTGTCTAAATGCATAAATGCCCTGCATTTTGGTATATCAAAAACCAGAACCTTTTTAAAGGGACTGCCTTTAAAAATATTCCGTGCCGCCAGTTCTATGGCTTCAGGGCTGGTCCTTTCACTGCAGCCAATGGCTATGGCTTCGCGGTTCAACACAATCTGGTCTCCGCCTTCAATTGGATAAGCCATATCCCTTGTATACCACAAAGGAGCGTATACATCTTTAAAAATTTCATGATGTTCATATATATATTTTAAAAGCAAGCTCTCACGTTTTCTAGCCTCGGTTTTCATTCTGTTTATTGTGAGTCCGCAGCCTAAAACCGCACCTATATCCCTTGTAAAATAAAGATTGGGCATAGGATCCAAATAAAATTGATATTTGTCCACCACGAGCTCTGAAAGGCTTTGATTTTTAATTTGAGGAACTTCCTTTTTCCTGACCCCTGCGATCAGCGTATCGGCCAGAGCCTTACCTTCAAGCTGCACCAAATATTCAAAAAGGGCATTCTTTAAGCTGCTGCTTATTATATTGCTTTCATCCAAAAAATCGTTTATAAAGCATTCTTTTATTCTTGTATCCTTTAAAACTTCAGCAAGCATTTCTTCTATATAATAAACGGCCGCACCGTTATCACCCAAAACCCTTGCAAAGGCGTCATGCTCCTCAACTGCAATCTTTAAATAAGGTATGTCATCAAAGAGAAGTCTTTCTAAGTACTCAGGTACCAGGTTTTCAATCTCTTTTCCCGGCCTGTGCAGGAGTACGGCCTTAAGCTTGCCTATATCCGATGTTACATTTAAGAATGTTCTGCTCAAAAAACCTCTCTCCTTCATGCCTATATAAATACAAAATTCTTCGACTATTATTTTTCCCTTTAATGACTAAAACATGACATAACCAATATTCTTATGCCATGTTCATATATTTACAAATCCATAGTTTATTATATATTGGATATACCATAAAATCAACATAGTCGAGAATTAAGTAAAAATTAATCCAGCTTGCTCGCTGGATTAATTAAATGCAATATTTTCTTTATTTTTACTGAAAATTAATTGTACAGTTTCTGTCAATATATCTGAATAGCTATAAGATACCGTGCGTACATCCTTGGATTTTCCTTCAATTCTTACAACGAAAATATTTGGATAAGCTTTTTCCAATATTCCTTCTTTTACGTAGACCTTTTTTCTTCCACCATTTGCTTTTAGCATTACTTTTTCCCCAACATGGCTGTCAACTTCTTTTCTGATGGCGTTTAGTATCTCTTTTCCTTTCATGTAAACACCTTCTTTCTACAGTAAACATTTTACACTATGAAAGGATTTTTGTCAATATGGGGACATATATTTTATCAGCACATCTGCAGGTTGTCAATATTAACAGTTTGTTAAATTTCTTAATTATAAATTGAATTTTTCGCTTTTTTTTATTTATGTCCCAATATAAGCACTTTATCTTCTTATATTCCCTATATTTTATATTTGATTTTTATTTAATTAGCTGAAAGCCTTATATACCATAGTAATCCAGAATGCTTTTGTGTATGGATTTAGCAATTTCATCTTTTACTTCATCGGATTTAAGCCGCTCTTCCTCCAATGGATTTGTTATATACATGCATTCTACGGAAACAGCGCTTACCTTTGACTCCCTCAGCATATAAAAGTCTGCATTTCTGTTGCCTCGGCTAACTGTATTTAAAGCCTTTACTATGTTGTCGTGAATCAGTTTACTCATATTCTCCCCTTCCGTATCCCCGCGGTAGTAGTACACTTCGGTTCCTGAAACCTTAGATGAGAAAAAGGAGTTTTGATGTATGCTTACTAAAAAATTTGGCCGCACACTGTTAACAAGCTCTATCCTTTTAGGCAGGGAAATATCCGTATCTTCGTTTCTTGTCATAACTACCTTTGCCCCGCTGTTTTCTAAAAGCTTGCTAAGCTTATTGGCAATATATAAATTGACATCCTTTTCCCTCAGTCCTGTAGGCCCCTTTTCGTCGTCTCCGTGTTCACCTCCATGGCCGGGATCTATAATAAAGGTTTTGCCTTTTAAGGGAATATCATCTCCTGCCGTTTCGATAGGCTCAATATTTATATTTGTATAATAGTAACTTAAAATATCCCTGTAATTGTAGCCTTCCTTGGCCATTTGATTGGCTCCATACAGGCACATTCCTATTCCGTCTCCCTGGCCTCTTATTTTAAACTTCAAGACAACAGGGTCCCAGCCAAAACGGGATGAACCTAAACCCAGGATTTGGTTGACTTCCACGCCGGTGAAAATTCTTCCACCGATTTTTACTTTTTTTATCCTTCCTGTATCATCCCTCACCACGTCCTCAATTATACCTTCCATTTCAGGGCCGAAAGTACTATTGCCTTTTAATGTCTTGATGTTAAGTTTATCTTCCAGTTCCTGCATGGAGATTTCTATGGTTTTATCCCAGTGGGGAGATCCGGAACAGTATTTGCACAGCACCTTTCTGTAATACATTATCCTGTTTCCAAATACATCTTCCGAATTTTCGGTGCCTCCGCCGCAGGTAAGATGATAATCAGAAGCTATAGGCCTCCCGCCGCAGGTCATTATAAAATCGGCAGTTTCTTCCTCTGCTATACAAGCCAGCTTATAAAATTCATCAAAATCATCCGGCATGCTTTTTCTAAGCAGGCTTAAATCCGTTATTTCTACGCCGCATTTACCATCCGTGCATAAATCGGCATCCTTATTCAGCTCGCATCCGTAACCGTCAAAAGCCTTAAGTTTTTTTACCACCCATGTCCTTACTGCTACCGCCAGGGCTTTTACAGCTTCAACTTCGAAGCATTCAGGCATTTCCCGGGTTGTTATCCTCCTTACAACGTCATTCAGTCTCATTTTATACATTTCGCCGCTTTGCCCATCAAATATATTAACCAATATTTCATGGCCGCTTGACATATTTATCACCCCCGGCTTTAAGCACTTTTATGTACTTATTCAAAGGGCTGTTGCATTTTAAACACTGCATTCGCCATGTTCGAGTTTTGCAAGTTCTAAGGCTCCCTGCCTTGAAAATACAAGAATTTCTAAACTTCACTATGCTTAAACAATCTAAAATTCTAAGTATTTTCTGCAGCAGCGTCACTAAGAACTTTTAAAGAACTCTCACGATGCTCATTACGTTGTTTAAAACGCAACAGCCCTTGATACTATGAATATAAGGATTTAGGAAAGCCCTGGCGGTATTTTCCCCTGGTCTCCAAGCCCCCGATTCCTTTTATTCCCGTTATTGTATTGCTTATAGCTTCCTGAATTGTCAATACCTTGTTGATTCCGGTATAAGCCACTTTTTCGCAGATAAAAACGGGATCCAGTGCATGTATAAGTACTCTGTGAGGTGAGCTTGCATAATTAGCGCCTGCTTCGATTATGGCCTCATAGAAGGATTGGCAGGCTCCGGCAAATATAACCAGATCATCCAATGAGGGGTCATAGCTCCTGGCAACTTTAACTGCCTCTACAAAGAACCTGGAGCTTCTGTAACTGTCTAAGCTTGTATAATTATTCTGACCCTTCAGCATCCCATCATGACCTGTAAGTACCAATATATCGGGCTTCACTTCATTCAACAAATCCAGAATTATTTCAGGCTGGCTTGCTTCGGCAATAAGCTTTGGAGTAACCTCTAAATTAAGCTGCTTATATGTCTTTATACAGGTATTTAAATATTCCTCATCTGCATCAATGTGAAGTATTCTTCCGGATCTTCCGAAAGTCTCATCATCTCTGAAACCTCTTTTGTCTTTAATGCCCATTGACCTCCTGTCGGATAAAATTCTTTTGACGTTTTTATTCACCCTCTTGCTGTATATAAGTTTATCGGAGTTAACATCTTCTAAATCGGGCAGCTTAAGATCACTGGGAGGAGCATCTGCTATAAGCCGGTGGTCTAACCCCTTCAATATGACCCTGTCCTCTTCACAATTCACTTTAACTATATCTGTTATCTTAAAATACACATCGCCGCCGTAGGATTTCCTCACTACTATGTCTCCTATATTAAATGCTGGCATTTGCTACCCTCCGTATTGTAAAAGATATATTGTTGTATTATATACTATGAAGTTGACAAAAGTATTGTGCATGGGCTAAATCAGGTCAGTTTAAATATTATAATGCCGCAGCATAAATAAGGAGGATATTCTTGTTTAGGTGTAGAAATAAATATTATATACAGCAATTCATTCTTAGTTTATTTATGGGGGGCTGCCTTAAGTGAGAAAGGGTTTAATTCTTTTTATCTGTATCCTTGTTTCTTTATCTGCTAATACTCCGGCTTCGGCTCTTGCGTACAGTGTAAATCCTTTTTATGCAATTAAAAGTTATGAAGAGTATATGGATATTAAAGACGCTCTGGGTACTGCAAATTATATGTATTATGGATGGGCACGGATTGCCAGAGATTCCAATAATAGAATGGTTTTCACCAGTGAAAAAAAGAACTTAAGTGTATACGATTCATATAATGAATATTCTCTGCCAACTCCTGCAGATGAAGGATTTCCCAATGAGATACATAAAGACCTTTATCCTATCTCCAATAATCTTTTGATGGTTTTTTTCAGCACCCAGAAGTATAATGACGGCAAAAATAGCGCTCTGGAATTTTTGAACATGAAAGATGAGGAGTGGGAAGATTATATAATTAATCCTATGATAGAGATGATACATAAGTACAATTTCGACGGCGTTGTACTGGACTTTGAGGGATTTTTGGACAAGTTTTCCGATTCGAATTATTCCGAATCAGTAAACGATAGATTGAAAGAAAAATATAATAATTTTCTGACCTTTTTAAAGAGCAGGCTGCAGGATAAGAAGCTTTCCGTATGTGTAAATGTTCCCGAAAATTATGACGGCTATGATTACAAGCATATATACAGTATTGCAGATTCCATAATCCTGCTTACATATCCTCATGTGCACTATACCGAATATGAGGAATCGGATGGTATTTCAGAACTTACCGGAAAAATAAAAGCTGTTGATATACCGGAGTGCCAGCCTTTTGATAAGATTGATTACAGTCTGAACAGGCTTACGGAGCTTTTAATAAATGAATTTGGAGAGAATTATAACCCTCAAAAAATTTTACTGGGTGCTACCATCGAAACAAACGGATGGATTGAAAAAGAGTTCCAAAATAGCACTGGAAGCTATATTTACTACGAACATATAAGGCCTGCATATAAGGAAATTGAGGATGCAAAAGGTGATGTTGAATACATCATCACATCAGACCTATATAAATATCAGTCAGTTACATACAAAAAAACTATCCCGGGCGACCCAGGTACCGGGGTTAAAAAGACAGAATATTATTATGAAACTCCTGAAACGATATATGATAAGTTTTATACACTGGTTTTAAAATATAATCTCTCAGGAATAACTGTATGGAGAATTGGCATTGGAAATGAAAAAATATGGGACAGCCTTTATAATATATTTAATACTCCTAATGTCCCCTATAACGAGCTTGAATCAAAGGAGGGCGTACCTTCGGATAAAATATGGACAATCAATTTTAATATGGCTCTTGATAAAAGCACCATAACGGATTCTTTGAACAGTATTTATGTTGCAGACTCTTCAGGCACTTCACAAAACATCACTCTGGAATACGATGATATCCACAATTCCGTAAAGGTTATTGCAGAAGATTTGTATAGGAAGGGAGACGTCTATTATTTGATTATAGGAAGGGATGTGAAATCCAATAGCGGCGGAAGCCTTGAAAAACCATCCCGGATGAAATTTAAAATAGCCCAATAACGGCAAATGAGCATCACCCCTTTATCCAAGGGCTATGATGCTCATAGTTTCATCTTACATACTTATCTTCAAACTGTCCGACAAAATCTATAAAGGGGTCCTTCTCTTCAATAATCTCCCTTATCTTCCTTAAGAAGGTGTGATCAGGCCAATTTGATTCATTATAATAATATCGGTTTGCCAGCCTCCATAGCCTTTGGGGGAATTTCAAAAATGCAAGTATTACCATATACTCCTCATCGCTGATAGTGCTTGCATTGTCATATTCATTCATCAAATCAATGCAAATGTCAAAATTCCAATCATTTCTTTTCAATACTTTTATTAAAAAGCTGGCTATATCATATGCACGTATTTCATATTTACAGTAATCAAAATCTATTACATGCAATTCATCCTTTTTATCAAATATTATATTGTGATAAGTATAATCATGATGGCAAAAACTTTTCTTGAGCAATGTGTCCTTCACAACATCATCGTACTTAGATCTCTCCAATGTGTCTATTGCTTCATTGGCAATACCCACATAAAGCTCAACATGTTCTATAAAAAGACGGTCAAACTCCGATTTGTCAAGTTTACCTTCCGCCATTGATTTCATCTTCTTAAGCCCGTCTCGCCTTTTAACCATGAGATGATGCCATCTCCCTAAATCCGACTTCAGCTTTGCACCATCAATGACCTCATAGCCTTTTGACGCCTCATGAAGCTTAGCCATGGCGGACGCAGCCTTTTTGGTCTCATGGGCGTCCCTGAAATTGCATTCTCTGCCGTCAATCCATTCAGTAATCACATACAAATCGTCACCGTACTCTACATAAGGGTTTCCATCACATGCCAGCATATATCTGTCCACATTGGGGAATCCATTTTTAATCAAATGTTCCTTTGCTCCATAGATGAACAAAAGCTTCTGTACTCCGTAATTTAATCTCTTTAAGCATTTTGTACCTTTATTTGTCTTTATTAGGTACACTCCCCTAGTGGGAGATATGCTCTCAAGCTGGAGATTAAATTGTTTTGCTATCTCCTTTTCCCAGAACATAAAACCACCCCCATGTAATATGTTATGTGCCATATTATTATGGTATGACCTCAGGTTCTAAAATTCGAAATTTTTATATTGTAATACTTTTTCTGTCATATGAAAATATTGCTTAATGTGTAATTTTGTGCATCAACCCATTGAAATCAATAATAAACCTTAGTATAATCGTTTATGAAAATAAAGTTTTATACCAATCAGACGGACATTAAAAAACGCAACCTTTTCCCCTCTTAATGATATTTTTTTAAAAATGATATTGTTATTTGAGTTTAACTTAAATTGAGGACCAGAAAAGGTTGCTTAATATATTTTTAGAAATTCAAGGTGCTTAAAGCACCTTTTTTTATTGTCCGGTTAAATAGTGTATAATAATATTAATGAGGAAGTGTCCCATACGTTGGGGACATATCTTAAATCTGCCCCAGACTTGCTACTAATTAAAGGAGATGTGTCGCCTTAATACGTTGGGGGCATTTACCCCGACTCCCCCATGATGTAACCCAAAAAGAGGGGAAGTGTCTCCTTACCTTCCCCCTACCTTAAACGGAGATGATTTAATGTATTTGTATATTCTTAGCAAACCTTCAAATCAGGAAAAAATCGCTGAGCTTGAGTGCCTGATGCTGACAGGTACTAAAACTGATAAAAGCTATGCAATAAGTCCAAACTACACAGATTTGAAAAGGGCAGCTTATATCGATTTCAGTGTTGATATCCATGCCGAGGATTATAGCCTTAATAATTTATATAAAAAAATTGAAAAATTGAATCTAAGCAGAGAAAGATTCAGAGTACGGTTTATAAATGTCCATGAGCATATTGATTTTCATGAAAGAAAAAGGGTAGAAAGAGAGATTTCCGACTTATTTCTAACCGCTCCGGACCTTAAGAACCCTCTTACTGATTTTATTGTTACCCGCATTGATCAAAAATGGCTCTTTGGCGAATTTGTTGAAAAATCACCGAACAGATGGCTTATATTCAATAAAAAACCCCATACTTTCTGTAATGCCCTGCCTTCAAGGATGGCAAGAGCATTAGTTAATATCGCAGCCTGCAATTCAACAGATATAAAACTTGTAGATCCCTGCTGCGGCGTTGGGACCGTCCTTTTGGAAGCTTTAGATATGGGAATAGATGCAGAAGGCTACGATATAAACGAAATAGTAGTAAACAATGCTAATTTGAATTTAGTGCATTTTGGATTTGAAAGCAAAGTCACATGCCTTGATGCGTCACACATCAAGGGCATGTATGATGTTTCTGTTATAGACCTTCCTTATGGGGTACTATCAAAAAAAGGAAGCGATAAGTATGACAGCATAATAGGAAATGCCAGAGACTTGTGTAAAAGAGCAGTTATATTAAGCAGCAGGGATATACAAAATATAATACTTTCCTGCGGCTTTAAAGTCATCGAATATATAATACTCCCAAAAGGAGGCCTAGACAGACATATAGCCGTCTGTGAGTAACGCCTTAAAATTCTCCCATATATCCCATCTCTTTTGAAATACTGTGGGCGCTGTTTTTTACTTGCTTTGCTATTGTTTCGAGGTTTTTTTCAAATCTGGCATAGGGTCCTACAGCACCGATAGCTGCAATAACCTGATTTTTATAATTAAAAATAGGTGCTGATATACCCGAACGGTCATCCGTAGATTCCCTTAAATCATAGGCTAACTTTTCCTGCCTGATTTTTTTTACCATCTTTTTAATTTCATCCGGTGATGTACATGTATATTGAGTAGACGGTGCCAGCCCCTTCTGAATATATTCTTCCAAGTCATCATCACAGAAGTTGGCTAAAAAAATTTTTCCCGGAGAGCTTGCATGCAAGGATAATTCCTTGCCGATTCTAGGAGCAATCTTATTTTCCTGTGGGCTGTCATATATATCAATATTGACTGCCGTCATATTATAATACATACACAGATGTGCTGTTTCTCCCGATATCTCGCTTAACTTTTTCAAATGATATCCTGCACTTTTTCTTAAATCCATTTCACTTAATACAGTCGCACCTAAGACAACAAAGACAGAACCCAGCTTATACTTTCCACTTTTCTCAGATACCGTAATAAAATCATGAGCACTTAGTGTGGTAAGTATTCTGTATATTGTGGTACGATTCATTTTAAGTTCCTTGCATAAATCACTTAATGTCCATTCCGGTTTTAGTGAAGTAAAGCATTTGAGAATATTTAATGTCTTTTCAAGAACCTTAACATTATACTTCTCTTCAGATTCCACTTTAAAATCCCCCTTATATCAATTATGTCATTATAAACCACGCCTATTTATATTATATAGTTTAATAACATATTCTGTAAATATATACCTGTTGAATAAAATCTCACTCAATTAATAAGAGCCATCTATCATAATAAAGATAAATGGCTTTTATTATCTGCTAAATAAAATTTATTTTTTAAACCATGGTATATAACTTCTTATTCTTGTCCCTACTTCTTCAACAGGGTGGTTTTTCTGTATCTCTTTTTCTGCGTTGAAGAAAGCCCTGTTTGACATATTCTCAACTATCCAGTTCTTTGCGAATGTACCGTTTTGAATTTCTGTAAGAACCTTTTTCATTTCCTTGCGTGTCTCTTCTGTTATAATTCTCTTGCCTGTTACATAATCACCGTATTCTGCCGTATCACTTACAGAATATCTCATCTTCGAGAAGCCGCCTTCATAAATCAAGTCTACGATAAGCTTCATTTCATGGATACATTCAAAATATGCCATTTCAGGAGCATATCCTGCTTCAACCAAAGTATCAAAGCCTGCTTTCATGAGCTCTGTAACTCCGCCGCAAAGTACTGACTGTTCACCAAAGAGGTCGGTTTCAGTTTCTTCTTTGAATGTTGTTTCAAAAACACCTGCTCTTGCAGCGCCTATTCCTCTTGCATAAGCCAGAGCAATATCCTTCGCATGGCCTGTATAATCATTATGAATAGCTATAAGCGCGGGAACTCCCTGCCCCTGAGTATATGTTCTTCTTACCAAATGTCCCGGCCCTTTTGGTGCCACCATAAGCACATCAACGTTTTTTGGCGGAACTATTTGTTTGAAATGGATATTAAAACCATGTGAGAACATTATAGCCTTTCCTTCTGTCATATAAGGCGCAATTTGCTCTTTATATACCTTTGCCTGGGCTTCATCAGGAAGAAGCATCTGTATAACATCTGCAGCCTGGCTGGCCTTATCTACAGTCATAACCTCAAAACCAAATTCAACTGCTTTCTGCCACCTTGCGCTTCCTTCTCTCAATCCGATAACTACATCAAGACCGCTTTCCTTAAGGTTAAGAGCCTGTGCATGGCCCTGGCTTCCAAAACCCATGACTGCTATTTTCTTGCCTTTCAAATACTCAATGTTTGCATCGCTTTCATAATACATCTTTACCATAGTGTTTTCCTCCTTTTATTGTGAGGATATATTTTTATATATCCTGTTTATACATTTTTTCTTACCATAGAAATTTCTCCTGTTTTGACAATTTCCAAAATCTCAAAAGACTTTAATGCCTCCACCAGAGCATCAATTTTATCTTCATCGCCTGTGGCTTCTATCATCAGGGATGAATTCTGAAAATCCACTATATTAGCCCTGAAGATATCAACAATCTGTATGATCTCACTTCTAACCTTTGTATCTGCTTTTACCCTAATGAGCACCAATTCCCTTGATACATGTTTTTTCTGGGTTATATCGGATACTTCGATTACATCAATGAGCTTTCTTAGCTGCTTTGTAATCTGCTCTATTATTTCATCATCTCCATAGACAACTATTATAAGGGTTGATGTTCCGGGAATATGAGTTTCACAGCCTACAAAGCTTTTTATATTGTAATTTCTTTTTGAAAACAAAGCCGAAACCCTGGTAACAACTCCCGGTGTATCATTGACAAGCACAGAAAGTATATGCTTCATTTGTTAACCTCCTATCATATTGTCAAGAGTTGAGCCTGCAGGTACAAAAGGATATACATTCTCAAACCTGTCGACCACAAAATCAATAAGAATAGTTTTCCTTAAATTAATGGCTTTTAATATGCAGTCATCCACTTCTTCCTTTTTTGTAACCCTCATACCCACAGCCCCGTAAGCTTCCGCCAACTTAACAAAATCAGGCTGCTCTTTTATATCAGTTTCTGAATACCTTTCATTATATAAAAGCTCCTGCCACTGCCTTACCATCCCTAAATATCCGTTGTTAACTATGGCAATTATCACAGGGAGGTTATAGCGCACCGCCGTCATCAATTCCTGGCTGTTCATCTGAAAGCTGCCGTCACCTGATATACATATAACGGTTTTTCCCGGGAATGCCGCCTGGGCTCCTATTGCTGCCGGGAAACCATAACCCATGGTACCCAATCCTCCGGAGGTTAAAAAGCTTCTCTGGATTTTACTCTTATTGTACTGGGCAGCCCACATCTGGTGCTCGCCTACATCGGTTGTAATTATGGCTTTGCCTTCCGTCAGCTCGTATATTCTTTTTATGACGTATTGAGGTTTCAGAGTGCCGCTTTCCTCAAATTTGAGGGGGTATTCCTCCCTTAATTCGCGTACTCTGTTTATCCAATCCCGCCTGTCTGAATTTACAGGGTTACAGCTTAACCTTTTCAGAGCTTCACCGAGTATTTTAGCAGCATCACCTACAATACCCATATCAACGGGTACGATTTTACCTATCTCCGCATCATCTATATCTATCTGAATTTTTTTAGCATCTTTGGCAAATTGGCCTGGATCTCCGGTAACTCTGTCATCAAATCTCATTCCTATGGCTATAAAAAGGTCGCACTGGCATACCGCATAATTTGCGTACCTCGTACCATGCATTCCTAGCATCCCAAGACACAGGGGATGATCCGTATCAAAAGCTCCTACTGCCATCAAAGTGGTAACAACAGGAATATTGAGCTTTTCAGCAAATTCTAAAAGCTCATTGTGAGCCCCGGATGCGATTATTCCGCCGCCAGCTGCAATAATTGGCCTTTGTGCTTTGCCGATTAAATCCAGCATCTCATCTACATTGCCGTTAATAAAATTATCATCATAGCAATAGCCCTTTACTTTTATTTCAGTGAGAGGGCTGTATTCAATTGAGCTTAGCTGAATATCGCTGGGTACATCAATAATAACAGGGCCCGGCCTTCCGGTCCTTGCTATATAAAAAGCTTCCTTTACTGTCGCGGCAAGTTCTTTTATATCCTTTACTATATAGCTGTGTTTTACAATGGGCATTGTAATACCAACGATATCAGCTTCCTGGAAGGAATCCTTGCCTAAGAGATGGGATTTTACCTGACCTGTTATTGCCACAATGGGAATTGAATCCATATAAGCAGTAGCAATACCTGTAACGAGATTTGTAGCTCCCGGCCCTGATGTTGCAATACATACTCCCACTTTCCCGGTAACTCTTGCATATCCGTCAGCGGCATGGGCAGCCCCCTGCTCATGTCTTACCAGGATGTGCCTTAAATCCGAATCATACAGCTTATCATAAAGCGGTATAACCTGGCCGCCGGGATAACCAAACACAATATCTACACCTTCATTCTTAAGGCATTCTATTAATATCTCTGCTCCTGTTTTAATCATGCTGTTAGTCTACCCCTCCTATCTTAGAACTTCATGTCGCTACCGCAAATTCAGGGTATAAAAAAACTCTATATGCTTACGCATATAGAGACGTCTTTTAAACGCGGTACCACTCTATTTGCCGCAGTATCTGCAGCCTCATACAGGTTCAAACAAACCCTGGCACGTAACGGCGCCACACGTGAAAGCCTACTTTATTTCAGCCTTCAAGCTCGGGATTGATTATTGCTATTCCGTCAGTGCCTGCTCTCAACTCCTGCAGGCTCTCTGTGACTGCTGCGAATAGTTTTCTATCCGTCATCGCTTTACATATTGTTAAATGAAATAATATCATATAGTTTATTTATTGTCAATTTTTTAAAATATTCTGAAACCTTTCCCGTGTAACCAAATCAGGCTGTTATTAATATAATAAATTACTTCTATTATTTCTTTTAACTTACCATGAAAGGATGCGAAAAATGAAAATTGGCATAGACGCCAGGGCTGCCAGATGGTATAGGGGCACGGGCATAGGAACATATACCTATCAGCTTATTTATAACCTCAATCTCATTGATAGTGAAAATTCCTACCTGTTATTTTGGCCCGAGGAAAATTTTTCAGATATACATCCGGGAGGGAACTTTAATTTCAAACTTATAGATGAAGAGAGAAAAGACAATTTTTGGGATGAAGTTGACATCCCTAATATACTTACTGACACGGAAATAGAGGTATATCATGTGCCCCAAAACGGCATAGGGCTTCCCGACAAAAAAACATGCCCATACGTAATAACCCTTCATGATGTTATACCTTATAAGCTCCCTGAAACAGTAGGGCCCAGTTATCTTAAAATATTCTTAGAAAAAATGCCCGACATAATAAAAAAGGCAGATGCAATAATAACTGTATCCGAATATTCTAAAAAAGACATAGCTGAGACCCTGAATATACCCACGAATAATATATTCGTTACCCATCTTGCAGCGGAAAATATATATTATCCTATGGACAGGGAAAAGGCAAAACAGCTTTTAACAAGAAAATACGGTATAAATGATGATTTCATATTGTATATCGGTGGATTCAGCCCCAGGAAAAACATAAAAGGTCTGATTGAAGCCTATTACAAAATATATAAAAAGCTTATTAAACCCAGAAAATTATTGATAGGGGGAAAACCGGGCAAGTCCTACGATGACTATAAAGAGCTTGTTAATAAACTAGGCATTGAAGACCATGTTATATTTTCAGGATATATACCGGTAAATGATCTTCCTCTTTTTTATAACGGTGCGGATTTATTTGTATACCCCTCGTTTTATGAAGGTTTCGGCCTGCCGCCTTTAGAAGCTATGGCTTGTGCCACGCCCGTTGTAACCTCTAATGTTACTTCCATTCCCGAAATTGTTGACGGATGTGCAATGTCAGTCAATCCATATGATTTTGATGAATTAGCTGAAGCTATGCATATTATACTGGATGATAGTAAACTATGGGAACATTATGCTGTGTCAGGCTTTAGAAAAAGCAGGGAATATACCTGGAAACAAACAGCTAAGAATACTTTAGATACTCTTATTCAGGTTGGCAAAAGGTAAAACGGGCTGTCGCATTTGACACACTGCATTTACTGTGCTCAAGTTCTACAAGTTCTAAGGTTCCCTGCCTTGAAAATACAAGAATTTTTAAACTTCATCCGTTCAAACAATCTAAAATTCTAAGTATTTTCTGCGGCAGAGTCACCAAGAGCTTGCAAAGAACTCTCACAGATGCTCATTTATGTTGTTTCAAATGCGACAGGCCCTTTGCCTATTATCTCCTGTAACACTTTTCCAAGCTCTTCAATGGTATATGGCTTTGCTATAACTCCGCTGAAACCATATTCCCTGTAATTTGCCATAACCGCGCTGTTTGAATATCCGCTTGATACAATGGCTTTCACATCCGGATCAAATTCAGTAAAATATTTGATTGCATCAAGACCTCCCATACCTCCAGGTATTGTCAAATCCATTATAACCGCATCAAAAGGCTTTTTATATTCAATATGCTCTTTGTAAATTCTCAGGGCATCGTCTCCGTCCGTTGCATACTCGGTATCATATCCTATATGGCTGAGCATCATTCCTACTACATCCCTTACCGCCTTTTCGTCGTCCATTATTAGTATCTTTCCGCTGTAGCTATAATCCTCTTCAACTACTTTATCTTCCGTAACGATATCGGTGGACGCAGGCAGATATATATTAAATCTGGTACCCTTTCCTTCCCATGATTCCACACTTATATGCCCGTTGTGCCTTTTGATGATGGAATAAGCAGTTGCAAGGCCCAACCCGCTTCCATTAGGCTTGGTAGTGAAATATGGGTCGAAAATTTTATTAAGATTTTTTTCAGGGATGCCGATTCCTTCATCTTCTATGGAAATTTGAATGTATTTTCTGTTTTCCAGTACAGGGATTGCCGATGATCCATCCTCTATATTATAAGCTTTAACCTGTATTTTGCCGCCCTTTGGCATGGCCTGTTTGGCATTTAAAATCAAATTATTAAATACCTGGTTAATCTGACTTTCATCTGCTTCAACAGCCCATAAATCATCGGGAACAAAAACTTCACCCAAAACATTTGAACCACTTAAAGTAAAGCTTATAGTATCCTTTAATATTTTCCCTATGGTCAATGTGGTAACAATAGGTTCTCCGCCTTTTGCAAAGGTCAAAAGCTGCCGTGTCAAATCCTTTGCCTGTAATGATGCCTTTTCAATATCAACAAGCCTGTCTAACGTTTTTTCTTTGTTACCTGCCTTAAAATGCATCATGGCAAGGGAAATATTCCCTATAATAGCTGTCAGTATATTATTAAAATCATGAGCAATACCGCCGGCCAAAGTTCCGATAGACTCTATTTTACCTGCCTTTATAACCTCTTCTTCCATATGAAGCTTCCTTGTTATATCACGAAAGACTATTACTATTCCTATCACATTATTATCATTATCATGTATAACGGCGCCGGTGTCTGATATAAAATATTCATCTCCATTCTTGTCAATGAGTATGGTGTGATTTTCAAAGCCGGCTCTTTGCCTGGGCATAAGCACTTTTTGCAGAGGATTTTCATAGGGTTTTCTGGTTTTTTCATCAATGATATTAAAAACCTTTGAAATGGGTTTTAATATTGCCTCTTCCTGTGACCATCCCGTTAATTCCTGAGCCCGCCTGTTCATCAATATGATCTTTCCTTCTGTATCTGTTGTTATAACTCCGTCTCCGATGCTATATAAAGTTACGGAATACAATTCTTTTTCTTCGGCTAATTCTTCTTCAGCCCTCATACGGCTTACAGCGCCTCCTATGCTGGCTGCCATGGTTATAATTGCTGATTTTTCACCATCCGACCAAATTCGCTCCCTTGCACAATCATGAAATCCTATAAATCCCCAAAACTCCTTTTCTACAAAAATAGGCACCATCATAAGAGAAAATATATTGTGCCCTTCAAACTTGGTTTTTTCTATCTCAGTAAACTCGCTTCGAAGCCTTGTGTAAATTGCACCGCCGGACAATACAGTGTATAAATTTTCCAAAATAGGTACATTGTATAAAATCCTCTGATGGGCAATATCATTAGTGTTAGCTCCAACAAGCCCCGATGTCCATTCAAACCTCTGGCGGGCAAAACACTGGCCCGAATTGTTATCAGTATAATTTTCAAAAATATAGACACGGTCCACCTTTGTCGCATTTCCTAATATGGAGAGCACTTCGGATATAGCCGTAGAAAAGTCGGTAATAGTTAAAAGTCTGGTACTGGCTTTTGCTATCTCTTTTAGCAGTATGCTGTGATTGCATAGCTCCGACTCTAGCCATTCGTACTGCTGTTTGATTCCTCTCAGTTCCGTAACCTGTCTTTGTAATTTGTATATTTCATCGATCAACTGCTGTTTAGATATCTCCAAATATCCCATATGCTGCACACCCTTCATATGACACTTACAAATATTTAAAATTCAACATGATAAGCAAATTTCCTGCACATATGGATTAATTTTACAAAAAAAAATAACGGGTTATATACCCGTTTTAACTTTCGACTTTATATACTCGAGGAAATTCAGCCTGTCTTCATAATATCCTGCTTTTCGAACCAGCCGGGATAAAAAATCCTCCTCATCCCATCTCTTGGTCTTCATATAATATTGCATGCTTATCTCATAAAAATCCTGGGGAAACGTCAAGAATCCATACAGTACCTCAACTTCTTCCTTTCTTAAGGCATCTATGCTGCTGTAATTTTCCAATATGCTCTGTGCCGTATTTACATCCCAGTTAAAGTATTTAATGGCTTTTACCATTATATTTGCCACATCATGTATCCTAAGATCCTTTATACAATTATCAAAATCAGAAAAATAAACTTTATTGCAGTCATCAATCATTACATTGTGATGAGCCAGGTTATGATGGCATATATTATTAATTTCCTCCGTCTCTTTACATAGCTCCTCATATTTTGATGATTTTAAGAGCTCTATGGATTGGGAGGCCTGATTCAAATACCTGACTACGTTTTCAAGATATAGTTTGTCAAATTCGGTTTTTATTTCATGAAGCTGGGCTATCTCTTTAAATTTTAATAAATCGCAAGCCCTTTTCTCAAAGTCGGGAATCCACTTAAAGAGATTATTTCTCTTTTCCATAATACCCTTCATTCCCCTGGTAAACTTATGAAAAATACACAATTCACGGGATACATTTGATACATCCGAAGGGTTTTGATAATCGGCCTCTCTTGACTTTATAAGATTTAACACTACATATATTCCATCGGATTTTTTTACATAATACCGTCCGTCAGTGGTATTCATGTAAGTGACTATATTTGAATATCCCTTATCCAGTAAATGCTCTGTTACCGAATTTGTAAATTCCAGCTCCTGCAGAGAATAATTGATTTTTTTAAGTACTTTTACGCCTTTATCTGTATATAAAATATATACGGACCTTATTGGTACTATATCATCAACTTTGATATCATATAACTCGAATATATCCGTTGTAAGTTCATAAGTAACAAGATAAGCTTTATCTCTGTATCTTGATAAATCCATAAGCTACCTCCAGTCAACTAAAGCTTTGAAAGCTCAGTGCATCTGCAATCTTGCTCTTTCTATCCTCTAAATCTATGGCATATAATAATTTCTTTAAATACAATTCTTCGCTCCACTTATCCTTGCCTTTATAAAACCTGGAGCACACCTTTTCTATTTCCTGGGGGAAAATCAAAAATGCTTTAATGATATTTATACTGTTTGAATCAAGGCAATTTTTATCCTCATACTCTTTTATAAGGCTTTTTATGAGTTTAATTCCTTTTTTATAATCATACTCAGCTATCTTTTCCAAAAAATCCGCTATATCTCTTTCCACGATATCATATCTGCATTTGTTCAGGGTTTTTAAATATACGTCGGAATTTTTTATATAAAAATTGGACAGTTTAAAGCTGCCCAATACTATCTGGCGGCTTATCATGCTTTTCTCTACAATATCTATATATGAACTTTGCTTTAATATTTTTATTGCTTTATCCATCTTTTCCAAAAACATAGGTGAATATTTTATATAGTTTTCTTCAAAATCAGATCGCCCTGTTTTATTTTCCAATTGCTCCCTATACCTTTTCAAGCACCTGTATTGCTTTTTATATTTTTCCATCCATTTGCCCCAGTCGCATTTATACCTGCCGCCTTGGGGAGGGCTGTATCCCATGGAGCATTTATGAAACTCCGCCATGGTCTTAATAAATTTAATTTCATTTCCTTCCAGAGGAAAATTCCCTTGATAATCATCTTCTATAAAGGCAGACAGCATATAAAACCTGTTTTTAAAGCTTATATACTTCTTACCCTTTGCGGTGGCATAAATTTTATTTGTTTTTTTGAAGCCCTTTTCACGTGTATAATCGTATATCCCATTTATGAATATCAGATGTGATTCTGTACAATCCAGGTTTAGAACGTGAATCTTTTCTTTTTTTGAAGTCAAAACATAATTGCCGCAGTTCATTACATCTATTTTTTTTACTTCAAGATTGTATTCATTCTCAATAAGTGCCGTTAATCCATTTAAAAAGTCCTCTTCCTCATATTGAAGCAGCTTCATTGTCATACCCCCCATGCCATTCTCAAATTTCTATGCTATCTTTGAATTCATCAAGAAACTGTTGCCGCTCAATTTTATCAGTAATAACATTATCCAGTCTTTTATTGAAATTATTTTCTTCCCATCTTTGCTTTTCAACATAGTATTGAAGTCCTACCTGCCAAAAATCCTGTGGAAATTCCATAAATGCGTTTATAACCGGTATTTCTTCTTCCTCCAAATATCCATACCGGGAATAACAGTCAATAATATACTGTGCTCTTTCAATGTTCCAGTTACCATGCTTCATATTCCTTATTATAAGGCTTGAGAGATCATGAATTCTGGTATCACATATGCAATAATCAAAATCGATTATAAAAGCTTTAAGGTCATCGGTTATGAGGACGTTATGATGAGCATAATCATGATGGCAAAATCCTTTTTTCATGCTCTCTTTTTTTGACAGTTCCAAATACTTGCTTTTTTTTAGGTGCTCTATGGCTGATGCGCCCTGAGAATAAAAATAATCAAAATACTCAAGATACATCTTATCAAAATAGGTATGATTAGGCTTAGCTGTTATTATCTTTCTGAAACTAAGCATCTCATCCATTCTTGCCATAAACTTTTCCACCCATTTACCCCAGTAAATCCTCGGTTCTGCATTCTTTACAGGCTTATAATCAAGGGAGGCGTTGTGAAGCTTTGATAATGTCACTGCCGCCAATCTTAGCTCCACAGGATTTTGATAATTGCATTCCCTGCTCTTAATCCAGTCTGTTAAAAAATAATAATAGCCTTCATATTCTATAAAAAGCTCTCCTTTGTTGGTGGGGATAAATGGAATTATACTTTCGAAACCTTGCTCTAATAAATGGTTCATTGCAGATAAAATAAAGAGGAAGTGTCCCTTCCCGTATTTTACTCTCTTTAAGCATTTATCACCACTTTCTGTATTTATCCTCAATACATTTTTAACAGGCGTAATAAAATTGATATTTATATCATACTTTAGAGATAGATAATCTCTAATATCGGCTGTTCTATGTTCCTGCATCCATATACCTCTCCCATTTACTATGCTGACGACAAACACTCTATATGTATTATATGAAGGTTTCAATTTTGTGTGACAAATGGACCTTTTGTACAATATTTAAAAAATATGCACAATAAGAATACATAATCAATATCTATAAATATAAGCACAATTTTGTATGTCTTAAAGGAGTGAAATGGATGCTGATATCCATAGATGCCAGGGGGGCCACATGGTATGCCGGAACAGGCATTGGCACTTACACAAGGCAAGTTTTAAAACATATTCTTGAAATTGACAGGCAAAATGATTATTATCTCTTCTGGTCGGGCAGGGATTATGAAGCATTAAGTGCCAGGGATAATGTAAAAATCAGTATATCCAGCAGAAAACATCACAGGTTCTGGGAACAGTATTATATTCCCGATATTTTAAAAACCAAGAATGTAGATGTGTATCATCTTCCCCAAAACGGCATTGGGCTTCCTCAGAATAAAAGCTCCTTGTATGTTGCCACCGTACATGATTTAATACCTTACATCATGCCTGAAACAGTGGGAAAGGGATACCTTGCCAAATTCATTTCTCAGATGCCGGCAATAATATCAAACTTGGATATGATAATAACTGTCTCAGAATGGTCTAAGAAGGATATTATGAGAATATTCGGTATTCCCGAAGAAAAAATAGTAGTGACCCATCTTGCAGCAGACGATATATTTATGCCTTTAGATAAAAGCTCTTCTTTAAATTATGTTAAGGAAAATTACGGCATAGATGACAATATAATATTATATTTAGGAGGCTTCAGCCCCAGGAAGAATGTAAAATCCATACTTTTAGCTTTTTCAATGATACATTCCAAATTATCAAAAGATTACAGGATAGTAATAATCGGCTCGGCAAAGGATGATCATCAGTTTTTAATAAAACTTTCTCAAAACTTAGGAATAGGAGACAAGGTATTTTTTACAGGATATGTACCCTACGATGATCTCCCATATTTTTATAATTCAGCCGAGCTTTTTGTCTATCCCTCCCTTTATGAAGGTTTTGGACTTCCTATTCTGGAGGCTATGAAATGCGGTACGCCCACAATTACGTCCAATGTGTCCTCCATACCTGAAATTGCAGGCGACGGAGCCTTGCTGATAAATCCCTTCGACACGGAAAAGCTTGCAGATGCTATGTCAAAGGTGTTGGAGGACAATGAAATAAAATCCGGCCTCATCGCTAAAGGTTTGGAACGGGCTTCCCTTTTCAGCTGGAGAAAGACAGCTCATGAGACCTTGAAAGTATATGGAAATGTTTACAATAATAACAAATAGCAGTAAGTTTTCCTACTGCTATTTGTTATTATAATAGAGCCTTATTTCCCCAACAAGGTCTTACCTATAGGCTCAAAAAATTTAGAAATATATTCATTATGGCTTGGCAGTTCAACCCCACTGATCAACAAAGAACCTATGACTGCAGCAGTAGTCATTAACAACCCATAGACTGCAACTGTCCCTGGATTTACTTTACCCCACATGGCTTTAATCTGAAAAAAAGATATAATCATCAGGCAAATAATAAAAATCACAATAATAACCAACTATTCCTTTATCACCTCGTTTTCTCTTAAATACAAAGGAGGACCTGACATACCTGTCTGTTTTGCGGCAAAATCAACTGTAACTTCTATTTCCGTATTTGGAAAAACCTCATCCCATTTATTTTTAAGTTTTTTCCACTCTTTTGGATTTTCTCTGTTAATGACACTTCCAAAGCCTACTATATCCGCCTTAAATTCATCTTTAATAATTTTAATAGTGGTTAATACCTGTTTTTTGATTTCTTCCTCCGCAGCCTCTTCTGCAAGCTTTGTATTTTTGGGGTTGGTGAAATCAAGCTTTGTGCCATTGCCATGTATAGCGCCTTCACCGCTTAATAAAACTTCAAATTTTATTTTATCGCCGTTAATATAAGGCTTTATTTTTACATCTGAAGTTATAACATCTATGCTTATTTCTCCTTCAATACCGGGGATCTCTGTTGTCACCAGACCGTTGTGAAGCCTCCCCGCCAACCAGAGATATCCGTTGGTGCTTTCCCCGTCAAGGTATCCTACAAGCTTTAAATCTTTAAAAACCGCTATCCCCGCTAATTTAAAACCCTCTGTACCTTTATCTGCTTCTATCACTGTGGCAATAGGCTGAATACCTTCACTGGATGAGGCAATTAAAAAATCCCTGATGGTTACTTCCACACCTACACCGATATTTATCATCTCTCTCATTGCTTCTGCCGGAACACGTTCCATAGGGTATTTCATTCTAAGTATATCTGAGCCCCTGCTTCCCTTAGCCACAAGCATGTGGGTACGCAGCCGGTTTTGAGGATCACGGCTTATGGAATCCAATACTTCTCCTATTCCCAGTTTTGCCAGCTCTTCTCCGATTACGATTACTCTTCTGTGGCCTCTGAATAGCCTTCTTGAAAAACCCATTTGTATCTGACTTTGTGCTTCTCCCGGATCAATGCCCACAGCCGATTCAACTATAAAGCTTTTTTTACTTTCACTTCCTGCACCGGCCTCGCCGGCTCCCAGACCTCCTCCTGAAGGAAGCATTACCTGAGATGTGCCTAAAAGTTTGCCGTCCGGTGCCGTATCAAAGGCACTGGCCATAATGAGGGCTATGTCGTTTACCTCCACCCTGTCCCAGCAGCCTGTTGATAAAAGTATGGGGATTACCGATAATATGCAAAGCAAAGGCTTTATAATAATATACTCTTTGCGCTTCATAATTTTGCCCCCTTATTTTTGTGAGTCTTTCCTCTCCTGCTCGGTTTCTGGTTTTTGTCCTTCCGGTACGCGTATTTCATTATAACTTGTTATAAGCTCCGGTCTTTTATGCATATTCCAATGGGGTGCTCTGATTAAAACATCCTTTAAGCCTTTAAGGTTTAAAGGGGCTACAGGTGATAAGTAAGGTATTCCGAAAGATCGGAGGCCTACAAGATGTATCAGCATTGCCATAACTCCTAATGTCACCCCATACAACCCAAAAGAACCTGCCATAAGTATTAAGGGAAATCTGAGCATTCTGACGGCAAAAGCAAAATCATAGCGGGGCATGGTAAAGGAAGCAATTCCGGTTAGTGAAACTACAATTACCATAGGAGCTGATACCAATCCTGCCTCTACTGCCGCCTGGCCTATAACTAATGCTCCTACTATGCTCACTGCCTGGCCTACAGGTTTAGGAAGCCTTACACCTGCTTCCCTTAAAGCTTCAAAAGTCACTTCCATTATGAGAGCTTCAATCACTGCCGGAAAAGGGCTGGGCTCCCTTGCATCTACGATGCTCATCAAAAGCTTTGGGGGTATCATTTGCTGATGAAACGTAGAGACAGCAACATAAAGCGCCGGAACAAGCAGCGATATAAACATAAAACTCAAACGAATCCATCTGATAATTGTACCCATACTGAAGCGCTCATAATAATCCTCATTAGCGTGAACCTGCCCCCAGAATACCACCGGCACTAATAATACAAAAGGGGTATTATCAGTAAATATTGCTACCTTTCCTTCTAACATGGCAGCTGCTACCACATCCGGACGCTCGGTGTTTTGTACGAGAGGAAAAAGAGTATAAGGTTCATCCTCGATGAATTCTTCTATATATCCTGATTCCAATACGGCGTCAATTTTAATCTTGCCAAGCCGCTTCCTTACTTCCTCAATAACCGATTCTTCAGCTACTCCTTTTATATAGGTTATAATTATATTGCTTTTTGACATCTCTCCTATAGTCGATAATTCCATTTTCAGCTTGGGAGTCTTAAGCCTTCTTCTCAGCATGCTTATATTTATCCTTATATCCTCAGTGAAGCCTTCTCTCGGCCCTCTTATGACTGTTTCAGTCACAGGCTCGTTTATATTGCGCCTTTGGCCTCCGCCTATAGCCGCTGCAAATATAACCGGCTCATTTTCCACAAGGATTATGGCATTTCCGTCTAATATGGCTTTTACAGCTTCTTCTATTGATGAAATATCTTTTAGCTGTCCAACGGGGATTACCTGTTCCTTTAAAAAATCTCCTATATTCATATCATTAATATTAAGAAAAGCATTCTCTTTCATCAAGTTATCTATTATCATGTCATCTAAAATTTTATTGTCGACAAGTCCGTCAGCATATATAATGAGAGCCTTTTTCTCCCCCAGAATTTTTATGCTCCTAAAAACAACATCATAACAGCTGCTGAATATATTCTTGAAAATGTTCTCATTTTCATCTATATCACAAGTTAATTCACATTGCTTTTGAATATTCTCATCATCTTTTAGTATTTTTTCATATACTTTGCCATTCTCTTTTTTTTTGATAGGTTTTGGTTTTATAAGTTTTTTCATTATATCACCCGGAAGTCTTATATATGATTTATTAATGATTTACTATATAGGATGCCCTTTACTTCATTTACTTATGTTATAAGTGCTCAATCCTTAAGCTTTTTATTATAGCAGAATATGTTTTCTTATGATGGGGAAACTTTTTTATATGGGGTGATATAATGTCGGGAAAAGATAAAGAGCGAATTTCCAGTGTAGAATTGTGGGCTGCCATGTGCATACATATGATTTCAAGCGCGATGATAGTACCTATTGGAGGCCTTGCCGGTCATCAATCCTGGATTTCAGCCATTATAGCAGTATTTTTGGGCTCTTTATACATACTGGTGGCAGCACATCTTTGTGATATTCATTCCGGTAAATCCATAATAGAGATTTCAAAATCCTTATTAGGGAAATGGGTATCCAAATTTATAGGACTTATATATGCATTATACTCATTTCAAGGCGCAACCTTCATTTTAAGGGATCATTGGCAGTTTACCATTAATGTGGCATTGCCCAACACTCCTGTTGTAGTGATTTCCGCTTCCATAATGCTTCTTGTCATATGGATAGCTTATGAAGGGATAGAATCCATGGCAAGGATCTCCATATTATTTTTCCCCATCATAATATTTTATTTAATAATTGCCTTTATATTATTGGGCAGAGACTTGAATTTCCAGAACCTGCTTCCCATAACAGGCGGCGATACAAGAAAAATATTGTATTCTGCTCTTCAGATTAGCACTCTGCCATTAAGCCTAGGAGGTATTTTTGTTATGATTTTTCCTCATTTAAAAGACGGAAAAAGCACTAAAACACCCTCCCTTCTGGCTGTTACGACTGCAGGATTGTTCATAATAGCCTCTAACATAATGAATATACTTGTATTGGGACCTCTTGCTCCAAAATTAACCTATCCTGCATATACATCTTACTCTTATATACAGGTGGCGGATTTTTTAGACAGGGCAGAAATACTCATTTATACTCTCTTCATTGCCATTAATTTTATAAAAATGAGTATCTCTTTTTATGCATGCTCCCTTTGCATTTCAAAGATTTTCTCAATTAAAGACTACCGTGTTGTCCTGGTACCCTTGGGAATTTTAGTTGTAGAGCACTCATTATTTATAGTACGGAGCCAGCCTGAACATATAAACCTTATTACATATTCCTGGTCATGGTATGCTCTTATTTTTCATCTTGTGATACCCCTCACTTTATTAATAGTTTCAATAGTTAAAAGAAGGCTAAAAAATGCATAAGTTATGGGCTGTGCTTTGCACAGCCCATAACTTATTATTCAAGAACTATTCTATGATATACTTTTTTTCCTTTTTTTATCATAAGTTTTCCATCAGAAAAATCGTCATCAGTTACAGCCTTGTCAAAATCCTCTACTTTTTCATCATTTACATAAATACCGCCTTGTTTTATTAGGCGTTTTGCCTCGGCTTTAGATGGAGCAAGTTCAGTTAATACCAGCAAATCCACTACTTTTGAGTTTTCGCTCAATACAGCCTTTGATATATTAGTTGAAGGTATATTCTCTGAATCCGCACCGCCTCCAAACAAGGCTTCGGCGGCTGCTTTTGCCTTATTAGCTTCTTCTTCGCCATGAACAAGCTTCGTTACTTCAAAGGCCAGTACCTTTTTTGCCTCGTTTATCTCCTGCCCTTCCAAGGCCCCAAGTTTATTGACCTCATCCATTGGAAGGAAGGTTAAAAGGCATAGGCATTTTTTAACATCGGCATCATCCACGTTTCTCCAGTACTGATAAAATTCATATGGACTTGTTTTATTGGGATCCAGCCAGATTGCCCCTGACTCGGTTTTACCCATTTTCTTACCTGTACTGGTAGTTAAAAGAGTAAATGTCATGCCGTAAGCTTCGGCTCCTTCTACACGGCGTATCAGATCAGCCCCTGCCAGGATGTTTGACCATTGGTCATCTCCGCCCAGCTGCAGACGGCATCCGTATCTTTTATATAATTCGAGAAAGTCATATGCCTGCATTATCATATAATTAAATTCTAGGAATGTAAGGCCCTTCTCCAATCTGTTTTTATAGCATTCAGCCGTAAGCATTCTGTTTACGGAAAAATGGACTCCGATTTCACGAAGGAAATTAACATAATTTATATCCAGAAGCCAGTTTGCATTATTGTCCATAATGGCTTTGTTATCGCTGAAGTCTATGAGCTTTGAGAATTGGTTTTTGAAGGACTCGGCATTTTTATTTATCTCTTCTCTGGTAAGCATTTTTCTCATATCCGTTTTTCCGGAGGGATCGCCTACCATTGCCGTGCCGCCGCCTAATAGTGCAATAGGTATGTGGCCTGCTCTTTGCATGTGAGCCATTACTATCATCTGCAAAAAATGTCCCACATGAAGGCTGTCGGCCGTGGGGTCGAAACCTATATAAAATGTTACCCTTCCTTTTGAAAGAAGCTCTTTTAAAGGCTCTTCATGGGTCACCTGCTCAATAAAGCCTCTTTCTAAAAGTACGTCATATACATTAGCCAAGATAATTCCTCCCTGCTTAATTTAAGGAACGCATTTATGATTATACTAAAATTCCCTCTGTTTTATACGCCCTTTTAAATACGGTATTCACAGCGTTTATGTTCATATATTATACTATACGCACCAATATTTGTCTATTGTAATAGCTATATGAAACAAAGGCGGCCTATAGGCCGCCTTTGTTAGAAAAGTGCTTCAATTATTTTTTTAATATCCTGATCTACTACTTTATAGCATATTTCAAGGCCGTTTCTCTCCCCTTCGATAATCCTGGCAGCTTTCAGCTTAGCCAGATGCTGAGATATTGTAGATTGGGGAAGGTTTAAGCATTCCTGTATTTTGGTGACATTGCACTGGCTCTCAATCAAGCCTTTGACGATGCACAGCCTCACAGGATGAGCAATAGCTTTTAATATTTCGCTTTTGGCATCGTAAATATCCATATTCTCCATAAATTCCACCATTCTGCCATGTTCTATAGCATACAGATTTATATATCCTTATATATTCTTATGCTTTTAATTGGGTGCTGATTAAATTAATTTATATAAATAAATTAGTATCTGCAGTCTCTGCCGAAGCTAAATATGAAGCGACTCCGCCTATTTCAATACCCGGTATCAATTCTTCTTCTTTAATTCCCATGATATCCATGGACATGGAGCAGGCCACCAGCCTTACCCCCTGTACCTTTGCCTGTTCAATCAATTCATCAAGAGAGAATACGTTCTTTTTATCCATGATATATCTTATCATTTTACCACCCATTCCGCCCATATTCATTTTTGACAGGCCTAACTTACTGGTACCTCTTGGCATCATCATTCCAAACATAGACTCCAGAAAGCTCTTTTTGACTTTTATGTTATCATTTTTCCTTAGAACATTCAATCCCCAAAAGGTAAAGAACATGGTCACCTTTCTCCCCATAGCGGCTGCACCGTTTGCTATTATAAAAGATGCAATAGCTTTATCCAAATCTCCGCTGAATACCACCATGGTTTTATCATTGCCTCCTAAGGAAACATTTGATAAGTCCATATTTTTCTCTATCCCTTTTTTAATAAGAGCTTTAATCACCTTGCCTTCTCTTGATGAGCCCTTAAATTCATTTCCCGTACGATTGCACCAGGATTCCACATCAGCGCCGAAAGCCGGATCGGTTGCTCTTACTTCAAGTATTTGTCCTGCTTTCATTGAATCCAGAGCCTCTTTGACCTTTATGATGGGTCCAGGGCACTGCAATCCGCAGGCATCCAGCTTTATAGATGATGTTACCTCGATTTTTTCATCAGAGGGGATTTCAGTAAATGCAACTTCTGCTTTTGGATCTATATTACTTCTTTTTTTTTAGGAGAATCTTCCTTATTGGCTTCTATAACCGGATAATATGTGCTGCAGCCTCCGCTTAAATTATATACATCCTTGAATCCATTCTGCGCAAGTATTCTTAAGGCTAAATACCCTCTTAAACCGACTTTGCAAAATACAATAATTTTTTTATCCCTTGGGAATTCATCCAATCTATTTCGCATTTCATCAAGGGGAATATTTACTGCATCCTCTATAGTTCCAAGGCTGTATTCCATGGGAGTCCTTACATCAACAAGTATGGATTCTTCTTTATCCAATCTTTCTATTTCATCCCAGTGTATTACTTTGTTGTCTCCCTTTAATATATTTGAAGCAACATATCCGGCCATATTAACAGGGTCCTTTGCTGATGAATATGGAGGTGCATAGCTTAGTTCCAGCTTTTCCAAATCATATACTGTCATACCTGCTCTAATTGCAGTTGCCAGCACATCAATCCTCTTTTCTACCCCTTCAAATCCTACTGCCTGAGCTCCTAACACCTTTCCGTCTTCTGGTGAAAATATGATTTTCATTGATATGGTTGATGAACCTGGATAATATGATGCATGAGAAGCTGAATGAGTATATGATTTTTCATAAGGTATATCAAACCTTCTTAAAAGCTTTTCATTATTTCCCGTTGATGCCACAGTCATATCAAATATCTTTAAAACCGACGTGCCCTGAGTACCGTCATAAGTTTCATTTCGGCCGCAAACATTATCCGCCGCAATTCTTCCCTGCTTGTTAGCAGGTCCGGCAAGGGGCACCAGGCTTTGTTTTCCGTTTATATAATCTATAACTTCGATTGCATCTCCCACTGCATATATATTTGAATCCGATGTTTTCAAGGTTTGATCAACCTTTATTCCGCCTCTTTCTCCCAACTCCAGGCCAGCGTCCTTTGCCAGGGAAACTTCGGGACGAACACCAATTCCTAAGACTACCATGTCAGCTTCAATTTTTGCACCGCTGTTTAACTCAACTTCTGAATAGCCTGTATTATGCTTTATACCCTTTAACCCATCTCCTAAATAAAATTCAATGCCTTTTTCTTTCATATAGTTTTGTACAATTGCAGCCATTTCGAAATCAATGGGAGCTAAAACCTGATTAGAAAGCTCGACTAATTTTACATCCAGGCCTCTCTCTTTTAAATTTTCTGCAATTTCAAGGCCAATAAATCCGCCTCCTACCACAACCGCACTCTCCGGCTTTTCATTATCCACATAATCCTTTATGCTTAAGGTATCCGGAACATTTCTCAGTGTAAATACATTCTTTGCATTTACTCCTTCCAAATCCGGCTTTATGGGTGACGCACCGGGTGACAGTATGAGCTTATCATAGCTCTCCGTATACCTTTTATCATTTTTTCTGTCATATATTTCAACTTCTTTTGTTTCCCTGTGAATTCTCACAACTTCACTTAGAACTCTTACATCTATGTTGAATCTTTTTTTCATGCCTTCCGGTGTCTGAACAAGCAAATTTTCCTCATTCCGTATAACCTCACCGATATAATATGGCAGTCCGCAGTTTGCGAAGGATATATGTTCCCCTCTTTCAAAGAGTATGATTTCACTTTTCTCATCATTTCGTCTCAGCCTTGCAGCTGCGGAAGCTCCGCCTGCAACTCCGCCTATGATTATAACCTTCATGTTTATCCCTCCTGATTTTTAATCCTTATATCTATATATTACGATATATAAATATAAAAGTCAAAAACTTTTGTAAAAAATAAAACACAAAAGAATTTTATCTTTTGCGTTTCATTCTCTGTAAAGCTTATATACAAATTTTAATTTAAAATACATTGCTTAATATTGGCTTTATTTAGTAGATTATGCGAACAGATGACAAGCTGCAAAATGATTTTCTTTTACTTCTTTCCACTCCGGCGCCGTAACTTTACATATATCCATTGCCTTGGGGCATCTTGTACAAAAAGCGCATCCCTCAGGAGGATTTATAGGGCTTGGCACTTCCCCTTCCAGTACAATTCTTTCTCTTGACTTCTCAATCTTTGGGTCGGGTATGGGAATAGCAGATAAAAGTGCCTGGGTATAAGGATGCAGCGGCTCATTGTGCAAGGCACTGCTGTCTGCCAGCTCTACCATATTTCCAAGGTACATAACAAGTATCCTGTCTGAAATATACCGCACCATAGATAAATCATGGGCAATAAATAAATATGTGAGACCCATACTTTTTTGAAGATCTTTTAAAAGATTAACTACTTGAGCCTGAATGGAAACATCCAGTGCCGATATGGGCTCGTCACACACGATAAACCTCGGATCTACAGCAAGAGCCCTTGCAATACCTATTCTCTGCCTTTGGCCTCCGCTGAACTCATGAGGAAACCTGGACATATGTTCGGAAGAAAGACCTACATATTCCAGTAGCCCCTGTACTCTTTCCCGGCGTTTTTGACCGGATGCCAATTTGTGTATATCTAAAGGCTCACCTATTATATCCTCAACCGTCATACGGGGGTTAAGAGATGCATACGGGTCCTGGAAAATAATCTGCATCTGCCTTCTTATATTTTTCATCTCATTTTCAGAAAGCTGATAAATATTTTGTCCTTCAAACAATACTTCGCCCTCTGAAGGTTCATATAGACGCAGAATTGTACGCCCGGCTGTTGATTTGCCGCAGCCGCTTTCGCCTACAAGGCCTATGGTTTCACCTGAATATATATCTAAAGTAAAATTATTCACTGCTTTTAATAAACGATTACCCACTTTAAAATATTTCTTAAGATTGCGGATTTGCACAAGAGGGGTTTCGTTTAATGCTGATTTTTTTATTGATGATGAAGCAACAGTTTGTAATTCCATGTATCTCCCTCCTTATCCTTATTTTCCTGCTGCCTGGGCCAGTGGGTGATACAGCCAGCAGGCGGCACAATGGTTATTACCCATATCTTCCATTACGGGCTGGTGCTGCTGGCATACCTTCATAGCATCCTTGCAGCGTGCGTAAAAGGGGCAGCCTGCAGGAGGATTGAACAAATCCGGCGGCGTCCCTACAATGGGAGTCAATGACTTTTCTCTATCCATATCTATCCTTGGTACGGAATTCAAAAGGCCTTTTGTGTAGGGATGCTTGGGGGCATAGTATATATCGTCAATTACTCCCGACTCTACTATCTGTCCGGCATACATAACTACAACACGGTCACACATTTTGGATACGACGCCTAAGTCATGGGTTATCAATATAATTGATGTACCCAGCTTTTTCTGCATATCCTTTAAAAGGTCCAATATCTGGGCCTGAATGGTTACGTCCAAGGCTGTAGTAGGCTCATCCGCAATTAAAAGTTTAGGATTGCAAGCCAGAGCCAGTGCAATCATAACCCTCTGGCGCATACCGCCTGAAAATTCATGAGGATACTGGTTTACTCGCTTATCAGGCTGCGCCACCGCAACAAGTTCCAGCATCTCAATTGCCGCCTTTTGTGCTTGGTGCCTCGATAATTTTTTATGCTTTCTTAATCCTTCAGCAATCTGGTTTCCTATCCTCAAGGTAGGGTTTAAAGATGTCATAGGGTCCTGGAATATCATACCTATATCGTTTCCACGGATCGCCTGCATCTGTTTTTCAGTTTTCTTTAAAATGTCCTGTCCCTCAAATATAATAGATCCCTGCTTATATCTTACCGGGGGAGACGCCAAAAGCCGCATAACCGACTGGGCAGTAACACTTTTTCCGCACCCGGATTCTCCAACTATAGCCAGGGCTTCACCCTTATATAAATCGAAATTTACACCGCGGATGGCCTTTACTTCTCCTCCATACGTATCAAAAGATACATGAAGATCTTTTACCTCCAAAATCTTCTCCATCTATAGTCAACCCTTTCAAACTTATTTGCGAAGCCTGGGGTCAAGTGCATCCCTCAGCCCGTCTCCCAGGACGTTAAAAGCGAACATTGCAAGTGAAATCAGAAAAGCAGGAATGAACATCTGATAAGTATAACCAACGAGGAAACTGGACAAAGCATCGCTGGCCATCGACCCCCAACTTGCCATGGGAGCCTGTACACCCAATCCCAAAAAGCTCAATGTCGCTTCTGCAAAAATCGCAGTCGGGACACTTAAGGTTATGTTGACAATAATTGGTCCCATGGTATTGGGAATCAAATGTTTTATTAAAATCCAGCTGGAGCTGGCACCTAATGCTTTTGCCGCCTGCACATATTCCTGCTCTTTAAGCTGGAGCACCTGTCCGCGCACCAGACGGGCCATACGCATCCACGAAGTCAGGGCCATTGCAAGAATAATATTCCATATTCCCTTTTCCATTACAACCATCAACAAGATAACGATTAGCATATAAGGTATGCTGTATAATATCTCCGCAGCTCTCATCATTATTTCATCGATCTTTCCGCCTTTCATCCCCGCAACTCCGCCGTACAATACTCCGATTAAAAAGTCAATCAGCGTAGCCATAAGGCCTATGAATAAGGAGATTCTGGCCCCATACCATGCACGGGTAAAAAGGTCACGGCCTGCAGAATCCGTTCCAAACCAATGTTCCGCATTCGGAAAAAGGTTTTTCTTTGTGAAGTCCTGTTCATAATAGGTATATCCATTTATATAAGGTCCTATTATTGCCATAATAGCTAATAGTATAATAATTGCGAGTCCGAACATGGCCAGCTTATTTTTCTTAAGCCTGCGCCATACATCTGCCCAGTAAGTTATGCTGGGGCGGGAAATTTTTTCTGAATCTTTAAAATTATCCTCTGCCGGCTCAAATAGCTCTTTGGATAGATTGAGATCTCTCTCCATCATTTCCCACCTCCTGCACTCAGACTGTTGTTATTATCCCAATTTCTCCTAAATAAATTTTTAATAGTTGTTGTAAACCAGCCATCCGGCTTGTCGGATCCGGCAATTTTAATTCTTGGATCGATAAACGTATAGGCTATATCAACGAGAAAATTCATAAATATCAAAATTGAGCTGTAGAACACCGCTGACCCCAGTATAACAGGATAATCACGGTTAAATATAGACCTTACAAACATCTCTCCCGTACCGGCAATTCCAAATATTTGCTCTATGATAAAACTGCCTGTCACAAGATTGGCAGCATTTATTCCCAAAACCGTTACTACAGGTAAAATTGCATTCCTTATGGCATGCTTAAAAATCACTGTACTTCCTGACAATCCTTTTGCCTTGGCAGTCTTAATATAATCCTGCCCCAATACTTCCAGCATACTGGAACGCATAAGCCTTGCAATAAAAGCTAATGTCATAACAGACAGTGCTATAGTAGGAAGAATGGTATGAAGCCACGATTTCCATCCCGCCACCGGAAATATATTATTCTGGACAGACAAATATTCAATCAACACTGTCGCAAGGATAAATCCAGGCACCGAAATACCTATGATTGAAACCATCATAGAGAGATAATCCGGCCATTTATTATGATTTAATGCTGCTATAATACCCAGCAGCAATCCTATAGATATAGCTACAGCGAGAGCCTGGGCTCCAAGATGCATGGATTTTGGAAATCCATTTTTTATATAATAATTCACAGTAATGCTTTTTGATTTGAGCGATGGCCCAAAATCAAGCTTGGTAAGATTTTTTAAATAAATTCCATATTGCACAATTAAAGGTTTGTCCAAATTATAGTGTTTCAAAAGATTTTCATATACGCCCGGTGGCATCGTCCCTTCTTTGGCAAAGGGATTCCCGGGAATAGAATGCATTAATGCAAAAGTAAAGGTTATAACCACCCATAAAGTAAACAATGATATCAGAAAACGTTTGAAAATATACCTTAACACAGTATCACCCTATTCTTCCCCCAAAATATTATTTTGATAATTGTACGGATTGTTTCAGCATAAGCTAATTGATGTTATAGCTTAATATGATTTCACCTCTCATATTAAACTATAACATCAAACCAGCTATAATGTTAAGGTAACAATTATGGTATATGCAGAAGAAAATAGCATTAACAATATAAATTTCCACCGCATATTATAATGAAAATGAGGTATGTCCATATAATAGGGCATACCTTATTTTCTATATGCTACCTTTTTTAATGCCGTATTATTTTACAATATCGGCATAATGAGCCTGAATATCTCTGTTTGCAGGCTTAAATATTCCTGTTACATATGATTTAGCCACATATGGCCTTGTATAGGAATATATTGGCATTACAGGCATAGCTTCCATAAATATTTTTTCTGCATCACGCATATACTGCATACGTTTTGCCGGGTCAAATTCAACTTTTGCTTTTGCAATCAGCTCATCAAACTGTGGATTTGTCCAGCCAGTTTCATTCTGAGAGCTCTTTGAATCCCACATATCAAGGAATGTCATCGGGTCGACATAGTCACCAATCCAGCCTGCCCTTGAAACATCGTAGTCCAGAGCGTCTTCACGGTCGATCTTAACCTGGAATTCTGTGTTTTCAAGAGTAACTTCTATTCCAAGGTTCTTGCGCCACATTTCCTGAACGGCTTCTGCAACCTTCTTATGTCCTTCATCTGTATTGTATAGAATTGTGAGGCTTAATTTATCCAGACCTTCTTCTTGCAACCCTTCTGCCAGAAGCTTCTTTGCTCCTTCTAAATCTTCTTTAAAGTAGTCGCCAACTTTTTCCCTGAAGTCTTCTCCATTTTCATTTGGAACACCATAAGGTACTATTCCATAGACAGGCTTTTGGCCGCCTTGGGTAACCTGTTCAACTATAGTGGTCCTATCAATAGCCATAGCAAGAGCTTGACGTACCTTCAAATTGCTATATGGTTTTCTGGTGGTATTGAAACGATAGAAGTATACGGCAAGATCCGGTCCTATAACAAATTCAGGATTATTGTCAGCTTTAAGCTTGGCAATTACATCCGGAGGCAGCTGGAACTCAATATCCAGTTCTCCTGCCTGGTACATCTGCCATGCAGTATTTGTATCCTCAACCAGGGCAAAATTAATACCATCAAGTTTAATCTTGTCTTTATCATAGTAGTTTTCATTTTTCATAACCTGAATATTTTCCTTGTGGTTCCATTCAGTCATCTTGAAGGCGCCGTTTGATACAAATGTACTTGCTTCGGTATACCAGTTAGGATTTGCTTCCTGCACTTTTTTATTTACAGGATAATAAGTATAGAACGCCATCAATTCAAGGAAATAAGGAACAGGCTGGCCGAGTTTTACTTCCAGTGTTTTCTCATCCAGCGCTTTAACACCTACGGCATCTTCCAGAGCTTTTAGTTTAGCAGCATCTGTTTCTTTAGAAGTATTATAGGCTTCAGCGCCTACAATATAATAAAGCTGCCATGCATATTCTGAAGCTGCAGCAGGACTTAAGCAGAATTTCCATGCATATTCAAAGTCCTGAGCGGTTACAGGATCGCCATTTGACCATTTAACACCGTCACGAAGTGTAAATGTCCATGTCAGTCCATCTTCACTCATTTTCCATTCTTTTGCCATTCCAGGCACAAACTTACCTTCAGGGTCCCTCTTAGTCAAACCTTCAAACAGATGGTCTAAAGGTAAAGAATCATGGGTTCCCTGTGCCAATCCTGGATGCAGAGCACCTGGTTCACTGTGGCTGTTCATCTTTAGAATCTTAGCGGCATCTGCCCCACCTGTTGGCGATGGTGTAGGTTGTGTATTTCCACCGCCACCGCATGCGGTAAGCACTAAGCTAAGTACAAGCAAAATGCTTAAAAATATTGATGTTCTCCTTTTCACTTGATTTCCCTCCATGTTTTTTAAATATTTATTGAGAAAGAATGTATGTAACACTCTAAGCTCACCCAGGAATAAATATAGTTTTCACCTATATTAAATATATTATAAATGCATTTACAATAAAAAAACGTTTAGAATTTAATTGCTACTAAATCCTTAAAACGCCATCGCTTTAAAAGCAAAAAAAATTAATATATTATTCACATTTATTTCAAATTATATCACCTTACTTGTCCAAATGCAATATTCTTATGAATTCTTCGAAAATTTGGAATAACTTACATCAATGTGTATATTTATAAAAAATATTAATTAAAATTTAATATATAACGTTACAATGAGAAAAGCGCCTGAAAACTTTAGGCGCTTTTATTTATATAAATTTATCAAATCCTCTCATCATCTGGAGCTGCTTTACCATTTCCTTAATATCCTGGTCCCTCTCCCTGTCACAGATAAGCACGGTATCCCCCGCGTCTACCACTAAAAGGTTATTAACTCCTATTGTAGCAATGAGTCTTTCATTACCAAATATTATGCAGTTTTTAGTATCAATACTGGAACACAGAGCATTGACTATATTGTTATCATCATCCTTAAGATAATACTTTTCCAGTGCGTTCCAATTTCCTATATCATCCCAATCCATATTTGTTTTAAGGACTGTTATCTTTAAGGATTTCTCCATAACTCCAAAATCTATGGAAATACCGTCGACTTTTTTATATTCATTCTCTATGATCTTCTCTTCATTAGGCTTTCCGATGGACTCCTTCATTGTCATAAGGCTTAAATACAAATCCGGAAGATACTTTTCCATTTCATCGAGCAGGGTTTGGGCCTTCCATACAAACATGCCGCTGTTCCACAAAAATGTGCCTTTATCCAAAAACATCTGGGCTACGGTTTTATTAGGCTTTTCGGTAAATCTTTTAACTTTGTATGCAGGAATGGTATTATTTACTTCAATAAGCCCTCCTGTTTCAATATAACCGTATGCTGTTTCCGGCCGGGTGGGAACCACTCCGAAGGTTACTAAAACATCATCCCTCCTGGCAATTTTTATAGCCGCTTCGATAGCTTTTCTGAATTCCCTGGTGTTTTGTATGACGTGGTCTGAAGGCAGCACTATCATTAATGCGTCAGGGTCCCTTGATAAAAGCTTTATTGCTGCAAGTCCTATGCATGTAGCCGTCTCTCTGTTGTAAGGTTCAATAAATATGTTCTCATTTTTTATTCCCGGAAGTTGTTTTGTTATGGTCTTTATATAATTCCTATTGGTAACTATACATATGTTCTCATGATTTATACATTTGGATATTCTGTCAACGGTACCCTGTATCATGGTTTTTTCACCCACAGTCCTTAAAAACTGCTTGGGCATGCTGTTTCTCGACCTGGGCCAGAACCTGGTACCCATACCCCCCGACATAATAACCGCATAATCCAAAAACACCACCTGCCTCTCGTATATATCAGTATATGAGAGAATATTGCAGGTGGTGAATGCTATTATTATTTATTATGCTATTTCGTTTTTGTTGTTCAAGAGCAGACTCACGAATATGTCAACTATGTCCGGGTCCAATTGGGTGCCTTTGCTTTTTTCCAGTTCTTCTATGGCTTCCTCAAAGCTTTTTGATACTTTGTACGGCCTCTTGGTAGTCATGGCATCATAGCTGTCCGCAACGGAAAGTATGCGTGCCAAAAGCGGTATATTTTTTCCGCTCAAACCTTCTGGATATCCCCAGCCATCGAATCTTTCATGATGATATAATACTGCCGGTATTGAATCCTTAAGGGCATTAATGGGCTTTATTATCTCCGCTCCCCACTCAGGGTGGCTCTTTAATATTCTCCATTCCTCATGGGTAAGCTGGGTTTCTTTATTTAATACCTCTCTTGATATTTCTATCTTGCCTATATCATGTAGATAAGCTCCGTATCTTAATTGGCGAAGCTCAATCTCGTCCAGGCCCATTGCCTGTCCAATCATAGTCGCATAGGAAACAACTCTTTCGGAGTGACCGTACGTATACCTGTCTTTGGCATTAATGACAGTAATCAATGTTCTCATGGAATTAAGCAAGTCCCGCTCAGATTCATTTAAAAGCTGCTTTAAATCATCCAGCACTGAAAAATAAATCTCCACTTTGTTTTTGCTCATATACTTTGCCTTATACATGGCATCATCAGCTTTTTTTATAAGCTCATCCTTGTCACTTGCATTGTCGGGATAAAGTGCGATCCCTAATGATGCTGTGACTTCACTTGAAGGCTGATTTTCCTTTTCAAAGAAATTTGCCCCGTCTATTGCCATTCTTATTCTCTCGCCTATCTGGGCAGTTTCTTCTACCGTTTTATTGTATAAAATTACGGCAAATTCGTCTCCCCCGTACCTGCATACAGTGCCGCTGTTTTTTATACAGCTTTTTATCGCCTCTCCCACTTCCCGCAACAAAGTGTCTCCCTGCTGGTGTCCGTAGGTGTCATTATAATACTTAAAATAATCCAAATCAATCATAATAAGGGCAACCTTGCCCTTTTCCGCCTGTGCTGTCTCTATATCTGTATGTAATCTTTCCTGAAAATACCTGTGGTTATATAACCCCGTAACCTCGTCGGTTACAACCTTTTCGGAAAGTTTTTTTCTATGTTCAATTTCATTTTCTACGTATTTTCCAAGCATCCAGCCGATAACAAAAAAGCTGACTATTATAACCAGATCGGCTTGCAGGTATATGTTTATGCTTTCGCTGGCATTATATACCATATCATTAAACATTATTCCCACAGTGCTCAAAACAGAAGACAATATGCCCATTTTGCTGCCATGCCTCATTGAGTCGGCAATTATAACAAGAAAGTATATATTTTTATACTGGCTTTCATGAGCGCCGGTAAAAAAAATAATTAAAGTCAATACTGCCACATAAATTACTTGGTATATAATATCTTTCCTGCTGATTTCCAGTGTCTGGACACTCGTCTTTATGAAATATCCCCAGCTTAAATAAATTGCTACAAAAACTATTAAAACAAATGCCGTTATAATTATTACTTCTAATGGAAGACTGAACAAATCCTGAGGCAGCATAGAATAAACACTTGTAAAAATTAATAATATAAATAAAACTCTTATAACAGCTATAATTTCACATATTTCTGAATCTCTTTTTCTGTCAAAAATATTATTCATAAACCATCCCACCCTGTAAAAACTATAAAAAGGTTGGAAAAATCCACCCCCTTTTATAGCGAGAATTCTATTCTTCTCTTAAAGCTGCCGGTACCTGTGGCTGGTAGAATATCATAGCACAAGCATTAGCCACGCTGGTCATAGCTGCGAAAGTTAGTATTGCTGCTGCAAGAGTAAATATTGTCCTTGTAATTTTCTTCATTTGTATCCCTCCTTTCAAATGTTCACTATGCTCAATAATTTATCGAAAAATTTAATACCGACATGCCCCGGCTTGGTTAGAGTTAGTGCTTGATTACTCATCCCCATTGTAATAAGTGCAGATACTTGTCCAAAATTTAAATATAATAAAAGAGCCGAAGTTAAGAACAAAACCACCGAAAGGGTGACAGCTTTTAATCTTAATATTTTTCTTTTATGAATATTCTTTATTGGTTTAGAGGGTGAGTCAACAGGAGAGTATATAGAAAAAATAGTTATACATATCAAGTTTATAAATACAATAATGGCAATTAAGGTAACAAAGTCAAGTGTTCCAACAAGCCTTCCCAGCAGCACTAAAACTGGTACCACAACAGCCCCCAGCAATGCACACCTTAAGGGCGAGCTGCAGTGGGCGCCGCCGGAATATTTTCTTAAAAATGCACTGCAAAATGTAATTATAGCCGCTTCAAATACCATATTGAATATTAAAGCTGTGACCAAAATAGAAAACATTGACAAAAGCTCTGAAATAAGCCCAATGGTACCATATTCAATAATTTCCTGCTTGTCCGAAGGTAATGATAGTTCCCTAGATATTTTTGATGATATAAATTTAGATATTCTATGCACCGACATCTTTATTCAATCTCCTGCTCTCTTTTGCAGAGTTTATTTTCCATATGATATACGCCAGGGCATACAACATTAATATTGACGGTATGCCTGAAATAATTGTGCTTAGTCCATTTGAGTATACAGCTTGAGGGTCAATTTTAAAAATATATTCCATAGCTAATAAAGTAATCATTTCAAATCCAGCTAAAGCTACCAAACACACAATTGTACCCTTAAACAATTTTTGCATTTTTATTTTATAAACTATATTCATAACGAAAGCTTGTATTATTAGTACCAGTAACGAATGAATGCCAAATCTCAACGGAAGCATCCTCAAAATAAAGGCCACTAGCCCACATATAGAACTTGAAAGCATCAGATTTTTCATATTGGTTTTCTCTTTTACAAAGGCTAATATAAGGAGGTTCATTCCAATTGCTTCGGGTAGCGCACGAATAAGGACAGTGTACCAGATAAATTTCATAGTTTTCCTCCAAAGTAATAATATCCAGTTATAAAAATATTATCAGATTTTGCAAATTATTTCAATATTATCATAATATGTATAAAATATAAAAATTTAGATACTCATACAGCTAAATAATAAAAATTCAATATGACAATTTATAATAAATAAAGCATCAATATAAGCTTTTATTTATATTAATGCTTGTATATATGATTAATAGATTGATAATTACATATATATTATACATCATAATATGACTAATTTGTATATAATTCCATATATTATGAAAAATTTTCTCAAATGTTGTTTAAAGCAAAAAAAGCCTCAAAAAGAAGCTCTTTTAATTAATGAACAAAGCCCTATATTCAACTGTTAATTAGAGACATTTATATACACAAATAACTATGTATATTAATGTATTACAAATCTATGTACTCGTTAAATTTATCCTTATTTACGATAAACATCTTATAAGCTTTCTTATATGCATCTTCATAGTCCGCCTGATCGCTGTCAACAGCATCTCTGTCCATCACAAATCTTTCATTTTCCACTCGCAAGACTATACAATAAGGCATATTATTATAATCTACGATTACCCTGAAACCTTTTTTATAGGGCTTAACATTGTTGTCTCCAAAGGTTTCAGCCAGCGCATTCTGCAGCTTTAATAAGTCCATATTAACTCCCCCATCGGTAATGTCAAGGATATCTCCTTCGCATTATATAGACTGCTATAAGGTCAATTATACCGCACTTTAAGCAAAAATACCCATTTTAAAAGTTCAATATTTTGTCTCTATAATTGATTATATCCCTTTATCTATTTAATGCTGTCCGTTTCGGCACTCTTTTGTTTATTTTTCTATATTTTTGAAAAAATTCAAATTTTATCATATATTTTTTATCATATTATAAAGCTCTATGTGTAATAATCCCTTGATAAACCTAATAAATTATTATAACAGCGCTGGATTTTTAGGAGGCGGTATTTTGGAAGGATATAAGGATAATATTTTAAAAATTAATCTGACTGCCAAATCCATATACAAAAAAAAGCTAAATAAAAACTATATAGATAAATACTTAGGGGGAGAAGGTTATGGTGCCGCCTTGCTTTTAGATGAAGCCTCATATAGCACTCATGCTTTCAGCCCCGGAAATCAATTGAGCTTCAATACCGGTCCCTTAACGGGCTCAATATTGCCTTCAGCGTCAAATCTTTCGGCAGCTTTTATATCCCCGCTTACCAATGCCTTGGGAATATGCAATTTAAAGAGTCATATTGGGGCAGAAATTAAGTTTGCCGGATATGATTCTCTTATACTTGATGGTGCATCTGTAAAACCTATATATATTTATATTAATGACGATTATGTTGAAATAAGGGATGCAGCTGATATCTGGGGGCTTGATACCAAAGAAACAATTTCTTATTTAAAAGAAAGCCTTGGTAAAGAATTTAAGATAATGTGCATCGGACCGGCAGGAGAGAAATTATCAAGGATTGCATCCATATACTGTGACGATCTTTTTATAAGCCGGGGCGGAATTGGTGCCGTCATGGGCTATAAAAAGGTTAAGGCTATTGCAGTAAGAGGGAGCGGGTGTTTTCTAATCGCTGATAAAAGGAAATTTTTATCTTACAGTAAAAAAGTTTCAAAATTATTTTCAGGTATAAATTACTCCGCAATTCTCGAAAAAATTTCTTCCCGGGATTTATTGCCCTTTAATAGTTTAAATGAAAATAATCCTGAGCTTATGGGTGAACCTGAGTTTGAAGCAATTACTTCATTAGGCTTAAAGTGCGGTGTTTTATCCTTGAATGATGTTTTAACAGCTTATTATTATACTGTTATTTACGGCCTGGATCCCCAGTATACCGGCGCTGCAGTGTCTTGTGCCATGGAATGGTTTGAGAAAGGTATTTTAAAGGCACCAGATACCGATGGTCTAGATCTTAAATTCGGCAACGGGCAAGCTATGATTGAACTGGTAAAAAAGATAGGCCAAAGGGAGGCCTTCGGAGAAATATTTGCCGACGGTGCTTATTATGCAGCTTTGAAACTAGATGGAAACGCAATGGATTATACTCCTGAAAAAAATACGGCTCTCCTGCCTATATATACTCATGAGAGTACAGCTTTAGCCTTAACGATGGTATCTGCCTCTCTCTTGGGATTGTACAGCCTTGATATAATAAACGCAGAAATATCACCTGATATCCTCACGGGATTATATTCAGCAGTTACCGGCATGCCTATGGAAAATAACGAGCTTTTTAAAAAAGCTGAACGGACACTGGCAATTGAGCACATAATAAATTTCAAAAGAGGATTCAAAACAAAGGATGATTATCTTCCCATAAAATTTTTAAAGAGCCCCTCGTTACTTTATAAAGGAAATATCATAGATGTAGATTCCGTATTGTATGCATATTATGATTCCTCTGGTTATAATAAAGAAAATACCATCCCAACAGTTGATAAATTAAAAGAGCTTGGAATGGAAGATGTAATTGAAAAATTATAATTTAAGAATATAATTTTTCTGATTTGACATCCTAATATCAGCAAAGGGAGGCAGCAAAATGAGCGAAAAAGTTATTCTGGATATAAAAATATCCCCCACCGAGAGAGATATGCGAAGATACTTGATACTCTGGATTCTTTAAACGAAGGAGATGTGGTGGAAATAATCCATGACCATGACCCCTATGCAATGAAAGAGCAATTATCCCAAATAATGCCGGGTATGTTTGAATGGTCATATATCGAAAAGGGGCCTTATGATTGGCGGGTGGATATAAAGAAGGTTTTCAAAAAGCCGCAAATTCAAAACAGCAGTCATATGGATAACTTGTTTTATTCAGATAAATATACTTCAATACATTAAAATCATAAAAACCGTTTTATAAAAATTTATTAATTCCGGGAAAAACTACTTTAAACACATCCTTGTTGTCTATGCTCAATATTTTCACTTTGCCATAGCCTGAAAAAGCCTGCTGCATCCTTTTAAAACCGTTTCCCGTTTGAGTAAATCTATTTTTAGCGTCTAAGGTAATAAGCCTCTGGTAAAGCCACATATTTCTTCTTGCAGGTATGAACTCTTCAAACACTTTGTTTCTCCCGTCATTTATTAAACTTCCGGGACTTATAATCTGTATCGAATCTTTAAGGAGTAATACAAGTGTCTCATTGTATATATCAAAATAATTTCTGTAGGCAGCCGCATTTACCAAAGCTTCGTTTACAGCATGCAAAGGGTAATTTTCAACATCTACTACCTTTTTTAAAAATTCCTCTGCACAGTCTAACATTTCAAGTATATCGCCTCCGAAATTATTCACTTCGTCAAATTGGGGATTAATCTTATTTATAATCTTTATACCGCTATTAGGAATAAAAAGCTGAGGATTAAAGCCAAAGAGCAGCAGCCCTCCGCTGGTGGGATTGTATTTATTATCTTCCTTATCCCAGGCTACGATCCCCAGGCTTTCTAATATGCTTAAATCCCTGCCGTCAAATACCACGCCTATTCTTGATGCGTAATCCTTGACTTTTGCCATATCAAGGCTCTCAATACCCGCCTTATACACCTGGGTGAGCTCATAATTTAAAAGGCCGTATTCCTGAAGCATTCCGGCAAGCTCTTCTTTTCTCATTATATCCGTGGTAGAGCCCCTTCTTATATAAAAGGTGCCCACATCTCTTATCTGATATGGCTTTTGATCTCCCGAATAAATGGTTATTACTGCAAGACTTTTCTCCTTGTATTCAACTACCTCAACAGATATGGGGATAGGCGGCTCACATCTGGTGCTTATTATTTGCTGTATTTTTTCCTCATTAAAATCCGAAGGATTTATACCTATTATATTTTTAGTTTTATCTTCAATACCAAATATAATATACCCTCTTCCTCCCCGGGAATTGGCTATTGCACACACATCCTTAGAAAGCTCTTTTTTGCTGCCATAGGTATTTGTATTCAATTTCTGTTTAAAATCAAGCTTTGGACCTTCCTGTTTATTAAGAAGGGACTGGAGTTTTTGTATTTCCATATGATTCTCCCCGTAATAGTTTAATGACCTAAACAAAGTATATACCCAATATTATTATATAATGAATTCCTCCGGAATTCATTTATGAAATATAATTTGCTATGCAAATTATATTATATAAAATGTATTATAATGATAAAATTTATTTTTTAAGCTTCTATCATATTTTGAAAATGAAGGTATTAAAGCCTTGATTTGCCATGTGATGTACTTGTAATAATTATCAGTTTAAGTAGCAAAATAGTAATAGGTTTCTTTATTATAACACAATAAAAAAGAGGTGATAGCTTGAATAGAAAGTTTAGTTTTGCAGTATTATCCTTAAGCCTAATATTAGCATTGGCAGGATGCATGGGATATGACAGACGGACAGCTCCACAAGTACCGGGAAGCCAGGGCATGGACAATAATGGCCCCATGATATCCGCCACCTATGAAAAGGCTGATGTGGAATATGTAATCACTACCCAAAACGTTTCTGTTAAAAACGGCGTATCCGCTAATTCACCTGTGATATACAACCTAAAATCCGGTACCAAAATAAGGGTATTAGCCAAATATGACGGAAACTATGTAGCTTATCTGCCCAATAACCGTGTAGGTATGATACCCGTATCCAGCACAAAACCGGCAACAGCCGCTGTCACACAAAAAATCCCGGATGTTCCTCAGTCAACAGCTTCTCCCCAGATTTCAGCAGTTCCCCAGACTCCGGAATCAGCAAGTGCACCCGGCATACCACAGACAAATCAGAGCTCTGCCGGAAATGCAAACTCATCTGAAGAATCATCCATGTTGAACTTGGTTAATTCGGAACGCTCCAAAGCAGGTTTAAAACCGCTAGCCTCAAATACGGAATTGACAAAATTAGCAAGGCTTAAGTCAAAGGATATAGCCGATAAGAATTACTTCAGTCATACTTCTCCCACTTATGGAACTCCTTTTGAAATGATGCAAAAATACGGGGTTGCATATTTGTATGCAGGTGAGAACCTTGCCAAAAATTCCACAGTACAGGCAGCACATCAGGCTCTGATGAATTCTGAAGGCCACAGAAAAAATATTTTAAGCAATCAGTTTACCGAAGTAGGCATCGGCGTTATCACAGATGAAGGGAATAACAAGGTTTACACTCAAATGTTCATAGGCCGGTAGCACCTAATAATCAAAAAAGCCTTGAGGGCATTACATACCCTCTAAGGCTTTTTTCTTGGGATCGTCATTTGGATCATTAAGGCTTCTTAGCGCCTTTTCATAAATCCTTAATCTCTCCAGGTTTTTGCCTATCTCCGTTTTAATCTCATATATGCCCTTCTTACAGTTGTATATGAATTGAAGAATATCTATATCTTCCATATTTACATTATATTTATCGGCATAATTCCTTCCCGAGGCGGTTATACATGCAGGGCGGATTTCATTTATAATCAATTCCACCCTTTTATACCAATAGCCTTTTCTGGCTTTTTCATCGTCATCCTTTAAAATAGTTATGGACTTTATCTCTTCATTAAAATACTCTTCCAGAACGCTGCAAAAGGCACCGTAAAATCTTATGGTCACGGTACCGGGAAGAGAAATCTTCAGTAAATCCCTGTATTTTACTATCTTCTCTTCAAATTCATTCTCGTATATGAAGTCAACGTCTTCAAAAGCAACCTTGACTGCAATACTGCTGTTCTCTAAGTGTCCGAAAATATAGTCATAATTAAGCATCCTTACGTCAATGACAGCAGAATAAAACTCCGAAAGATTGTTTACTACCTGGACTTTCATATTATGCACCTACTAACGTGTCTGATAAATTTCCTCAATAAGAGTTATTATATCAGATAGTAAGGAGCCATACAAATGAAGATACTTTCAATTGCGATAAGTTCTTCCACTAAAAATACAGTAAATATTTCTTATTATCTGAGTCTTCAAACTCATGTTTGTCCAGCGAAGAAAGATTTGAAGCTTTTACTTTCTCAACTACAAGTTTGGAAAAATCCGAAATTTCCCTGTAATGACTTACCACCTTGTGGGAAATGAATACCGCATTATTTGATTTTATAGGGGATAGGGCTTCTGCCAGGAGTACAAAGGTAATGAGGCTATTACCTTTTTTGTTTCTTCTCATTATCACACCGTTTAGCTTGCTTTCCAGCTTTATATCCAATCCGGTACTATCTTTTACTTCCTTTATAGCGCAATCCTCAATGGTTTGGTTATCCATTAAATTTCCGCCCGGAAGGACAAGCTTTAATTTGCCTCTTTGGCTATTTGACCTGACAAAAAGTATGTCCTCATTTTTAAAAACCAGCACACATACAGATATTAGGCTCTCCATAAACTTTCCTCCGAAAAATACATGCATATCTATTCTATAAAAACGCCTGATATCCTCCATGCTGCAATTAAATTTTACATTTCTTTTCAAAATTAAAAACCCGCATACACGGGTTTTAAGGTTATAAAGCAACAAGGTTCCCGGGACCCGCCGGCAATCATAGATTTTTTATGGCGGGTGGGGTTCTTATTATTCGATTTCGATTGCGTCTACCGGACATCCGTCAGCAGCTTCCTGGGCAGCATCTTCCTGACTGGGAGATACCTCAGGTTCTTTGGCAAATGCTTTGCCGTCATCGCCCATTTCGTATATATCCGGTGCTATTGATGGACATAGTCCACAGCCAATACAGGTTTCTGGATCAACTTTTGTTTTCACGAAACTCACCTACTTATGGAAAATTTAAATATAGAACTCTCATTAAAAGAACCACGTTTAAAACGTGATTCCCATGATTTCTATATAATTATTTATCCCATAAAAAGCAAATTATTATACATTACACTACTTTTTGTTTAAAATGGCTTCCCTTGCTTTTTCAGCAGCTGAAGCAGAATCCGGAGCATACATATCTGCCCCTACTTCCTTGGCAAAAGCTGCTGTTACCGGAGCGCCGCCAATCATAATGATTATCTCCGATCTTAAGCCTGCTTTTTCCAATGCTTCTATTGACTTTCTTACAGCCGGTAGAGTAGTAGTTAAGAGTGCAGACATACACACAATATCCGGCTTATGTTCCTTTACTGCATTGACAAACTCTTCCGGCGGAACATCTATTCCTATATCTATGACATCTATTCCTGTGCCTACCATCATGTACTTAACCATATTCTTTCCTATATCATGCAAATCACCTGCTACTGTTCCAATCAGTGCTTTTCCTATTGGTTTAGCTCCTGTTTCAGAAAGAACAGGTTTTAATATGTCAAGCCCGGCATGCATTGCCCTTGCTACTAGAAGTACTTCCGGTACATACACTTCGTTGTTTTTGAATTTGACACCAATAACACCCATGCCCTCCATAAGAGCACTTAGCACATCTCTTGCGTCAATTCCTAAATTCAGAGCTTCCATGGTCAGTTCCCTTACCTTCGGAGCTGAACCTGATTGCAGATTTTCGGATATCGCCTTTAGTATTTCCACTTTACTCGCCTCCAAACAAACTACTAATTTTTAGTATACAGTTTATAAAGGAGCCAATATATAATAAATTGACCACTTACATTGTATTTTTTACCTTATTTATTATAACCATGGGGATGAGAGCTATGCCATTTCCAGGCTGACTCTATTATTTTCCCGATATCATCAAATTTCGGATTCCAGTTTAATTTTTCTTTTATCCGACGGGATGACGCCACGAGGGCCGCCGGGTCACCCGGTCTTCTATCCCCTATTATAGCAGGTATTTTTTTGCCTGTAACCTCTCTTGCTTTATCTATTATTTCTTTTACTGAAAAACCTTTTCCGCTGCCTAAATTGTAAATTGCACTCTTTTCATCTTCTCTCAGGCTATAAAGAGCTAAAATATGAGCATCTGCAAGATCTGTCACATGTATGTAATCTCTTATGCAGGTTCCGTCTTTTGTATCATAATCCTCGCCAAAAACTGTTATACTTTCTCTTTGACCTAAGGCTGTCTTTAAGACTATAGGGATAAGATGGCTCTCGGGATCATGATCCTCGCCTATATTTCCGCTTTCATCAGCACCGCAGGCATTAAAGTAACGAAGAGATGCATATTTTATTCCATAAGCAGTATCCGACCATTTGAGCATTTTTTCAACGGAAAGTTTAGTTTCTCCGTAAGGGTTAGTCGGCTCGGTCTTATCCGTTTCAAGTATAGGTATGTTTTCCGGTTCTCCGTATGTGGCTGCAGTTGAAGAGAATATTATCTTATTTACATTATGGCTGTTCATGACTTTAAGCAGGTTGAGAGCACATATGAAATTGTTTTCGTAATACTCAAGGGGCATGGATACGCTTTCACCTACGAGAGAATAAGCTGCAAAATGTATTACTGCCTCAATATCATTTTCACTAAAAACCTTGTTTAGAAACTCGCTATCCCGTAAATCCCCTTTATAAAATTTTCCCCCTAAGACTGCATCCTTATGCCCTTTACTCAAGTTATCAACTATTATTACATCTTCACCTTTTTTTAAAAGCTCCAGCACCGCATGACTTCCTATGTATCCTGCACCGCCCGTAACAAGTACTGACAATCCTTTCCCTCCTCAATCTCACAGCTTTAAGAAAGGCGACCCCCCGGATCGCCTCACATTTATGTCTCCTATGAATATAGCAGTAGCTTTTATAAAGTTATCATCCCATTTTCCTGAATTGTCCGGGTGATACTCCTTCTATCTTTTTAAACACCTTGGTAAAATAACTCTGGTCTGTAAAGCCCACCATATTTGCAATCTCGCTTAATGGTATCTTAAGGTCCGCAAGATACTTCTTGCTTTCCTCCACTCTTACCTTATTGAGGTAGTCGGTAAAATTAACCCCTGTTTCCTTCTTAAACAATCTGCTGAAGTATGAAGTGCTTAAATATACAAATTCCGAAACGCTTTCCAGAGAAATATCATTCATATAATTTTCATTTATATAGCTTATAGCTTTTTGAACGATGTAGGAATTATTCTCATTTTCAACGGTATATACGCTGTCGGTGAAACGCTCTAAAATCTTTATCATCCACTCACATAGGCCTTCGACAGTGCCCAATTCATATATTTCATTTAAATATTTAAGCTTAAGGCCGAATATCATCTCCATATTCCCGCCGCCTTCAACAGCCGCTCTGGATAACACTATCATAAGCTCCAATACCCTGGCCTTTGTAACTTCAAGATTGTTTCCGTTGTTGAACAAAACGTGGCCCATAAGTTCATTCAATATAGTCTTAGCGCCAATTTTGTCACCCCGTTTAACCTTTGCAACCAGCTCAGTCTCCATTTCTGCAGGATAGTATTCGGAAATATGCTCCTGTCTTGCCTTTGCATCCTGAATTCCTTCATTTATTGCTGCCTGCTCTAAATAAAATTTCTTTCTCTCAGTCAAAACCCTGCTCTCATCTTCCATTATGTCCTTGGCAACGACGTAGAGCATTTCAGCTAAATATCTTACCCTCTCAGGTTCAACTATAGGCACTAATCTAACATAAGCAAGCAATATACCGCGGTTTGATATATTGAATTGATTAGCTTCAATTATATTGTCAATCATATAGTCATCGGGAAGGTTCATTTGTACCGGCCCGGCAAGAAGCGCCCCGCGAAACATCCCTTTAATGACTATAGGCGCAGTCCAGTGTACCAACCCTGCAGGGCAAAAATACACATAAGGTTCTCCTAATTTTTCAGCCTGCTTAGCAGCATAAAGATGTGCCGCATCACAAGAACACTTATCTCCTGAAAGCTCTCTGAACTTCTCGCAATACTGGCATGTAATACCTTCATGGTGCAGAGTCTTTCCCGTTTCATCTATTGAAAAACAGGATATTCCTGATACTTTGTTATACATTATAAGATGTTCCCTTATGCTCTTTTCATCCAGTGTAATCATACTCTATCATTCCTCCAAGCATCATAGAATCCTCAAAACTCTTTCCCTACATAATATACTAAAGGCAAAAATATACCGTATTAGTCATGAAATAACGTAAATTTATAAAATTAATCAAAATAACACTATCATTATATTATAATATATATTTTTCGGTTTTAAAACAATAATTTTCTATTTTATTAAGAGCCTTAGCCATTTTTTGTTTTTTATATAATATAGATATCTGTATATATTATAATACAAATATGGCTCATAATTCACATTAAGTTTCAAAAATTCGTCACAATGTTATAAATACCTACTCTTCTTCAACAATATAAATAAGATTATCATCTACATTATATATCAATGGCGCTATTAGAATCTTAGGATATTTAACTCTTAACCTTGCGGCTTCGCTGCATAAGAATCCAATTTCATCATCAATCTCAAACATAGGAGCAAAATTCATAAAATGTTCTTCTGCTCTTTTAATATCCCAACCGGCATTTTCCACCAACCCGTTGACAAATTTATCTTTTTGAGACATCAAGTTCACCATTCCACAATTATTATGGCCTATAAGTGCGATAGCTTTAACTCCGCCGACAGCAATGGCATATGATACTTTAAACTCGCTATAGCGAAGATTCCCTCCGCCTGAACGAATAATATATGCAAAATTGTTGGGAATACGCAGCTGGTTTCGGTTATCCATACACATACCGATAAGCAGCTCTGCTGATGTGAAGTTCTCATCCATTAATCCGATATTATGGCTGAGTAAAAGCTTTTCAATTGGCGTATTACTATATTTTTTTAATATGTCTTCTCTGTGGGAAACCTTGATTATTTTGTGCATATTAAGCATTCTCCTATAATTGCAATTTATTCCTAGTTGATAATTATTATAATTGCTTTACTTTTTTTAGTAAATATAAATATTTTTTATTATAACCGGCAATGATTTATATTAAAATTATATGCATTTTAAATTATTCACCATAGTACAATTATGCATGCACATGACACTGTATCCACAAAGATATATAATTATAGTAGCTGTTCTTTGTCAATAAGGTACAGCAGCCTTATGGCAATCAGAAATAAAATAAAGAGGTGTTTATTATGATTAAGGTAATCGTTAATCCTGGCGTTTGCGGGCTGACTACAGAAATAAAAGCTGATTCAAAAGACCATCAAAACTCCGATGTTACCATTGAAACTGCATGCCCTTTTATCAAAAAGATTGGTGAAGAATTAAAATCAGTTGATGGCTACAAAGAGATCTTTGCAAAATACGGAGATTCCACTGTGTACGAGCTGGCGGCAAAGCACTGCAAGCATGCATCATGTCCCGTACCTTCCGGTATTTTAAAAGCTATTGAAGCAGCCTGCGGCTTAGCCCTTCCCCGGGATGTAGAAATGAAAATAACAAAGGAATAAAATTCAAGGGACGGTTCTCAACCTGGGCTGTCGCACTTGAAACAACGAAAATGAGCATTTGCATGAGTTCTCTCTAAAGTTCTTGGTGACTTTGCCAAAGATATTACTTAGAATTTTAGATTGTTTGAACGAAGGAAGTTTAAAAATTCTTGTATTTTCAAGGCAGGGAACCTTAGAACTTGCAGAACTCGAGCACAGCAAATGCAGTGTTTCAAGTGCGACAGCCCCGAATTGTAGTTGTGAACCGTCCCAACACAAATTATCTTTGTACCCTTCCTGAACCGTCTCCGTCCATTAAGCTCTTTACTTCTGAAACGGACACCCTGTTGAAATCTCCTTCAATGGAGTGCTTCAAGCAGCTTGCAGCAACTGCAAATTCCAAAGTATCACAAGCACCCATATTACTTACAAGTCCGTAAATCAAACCTGCACCGAAGCTGTCTCCTCCGCCTACGCGGTCAACAATATGAACGGCATAGTTTTTGGAGAAATGATATTCACTTCCGTCATACAGCATTGCTGCCCAGTTATTGTCACTGGCAGATATTGAACCCCTAAGGGTAATTGCCACGTATTTAAAGCCAAATCTATCTTTAAGCTCTTTAGCAACTGTTTTATATCCTTCGTGGCTTAATTTGCCTCCGGATATGTCAGTATCGGAAGCCTTTATTCCAAATACCTTTTCTGCATCCTCTTCGTTTGCTATGCATACATCCACATAAGGCATTAAAGTACCCATTGTCTTTCCGGCCTGCTCGCTGGACCATAAGTTTTTCCTGAAATTCAAATCGCAGCTTATAGTTATTCCTTTTTCCTTGGCTTTTTTGCAGGCCTCGAGGCATATGTCAGCAACATTTTGACCCAGTGCCGGTGTAATTCCTGTGAAGTGGAACCATTCCACACCGCTGAATATTTCATCCCAGTTGAAATCCTCGCTCTTTGCCATAGAAATTGCCGAATATGCCCTGTCATAGATTACCTTTGAAGCTCTTTGAGATGCACCCTTTTCAAGATAGTAAATGCCTACTCTTTCTCCGCCTCTTGTTATTTTAGCTGTATCCACTCCAAAATACCTTAACTGATTTACAGCAGCCTGGCCGATATCGTTTTTAGGAAGCTTTGTTACAAATGCTACGTCCAGACCAAAGTTTGCAAGAGAAACAGCTACATTTGCCTCCCCGCCTCCAAAGGTTGCCTCCAATACATCATTCTGAAAAAACCTTAAATACCCCTGGGGTGCCAGTCTTAACATTATCTCACCGAATGTGATTATCTTTGCCATTTAAATTTCCTCCTATTTCTGTGCAAGGTGCACTGCAAAGCCTGCTATCTCCTGTTCTAAATAAATAGCAGCTATTTTGCCCTTGGCATCCAATTTTACACTATTTTCATTAAATTTGATTCCCCTGCTTTCCAAATGAGCCTTTGCCCTTGGAATAGAGTAGGTTTTAATTCCGATATGCCCGTTCTTTCCTAAGAAAGGAGCTTTCATAACTTCTACTGCAGTTCCTGCAAATATGGAGCTGTTGCCGTTTTTAACAAGCATATTAAAGAGCATGCCGAACATATTTGCAACAGATAAAGCTTCTTCTTCATTTGCCGCATTTATGCCCACATGTGCTATTTCAAAGCCCAGCATAATATCAACAGCCTGCCTTGATAATGCAGTTATTTTATCCCATTCCTTGTTCTTTATGAATTCCTCTTTTACCATGAAGCTCCCGCCGCAGGCGATTATTTTATCAAAGGAAAGATAAGTGCTTAAATTTTTCAAATCAATTCCGCCGGTGGGTATGAATTTCATATTGGCAAAGGGACCGGCTAAGGATTTTATCTTATCCAAACCGCCGCTTTGCTCTGCCGGGAAGAATTTTACAACTTCAAGTCCCATCTCGATTGCCAGCTCTATTTCAGAAGCTGTAGTGCAGCCGGGAGTTATAGGCATTCCTATTTCATTGCAGTATGCAACAGTCTTTGGGTTAAAGCCCGGGCTTACGATGAATTCCGCTCCGGCATCCTTTGCAGCCTTAACCTGGTCAATTGTCAATACCGTTCCTGCTCCCACAACCATTTGAGGGAATGCTTCCTTTATTGCCTTTATTGCCTTATCGGCACCTGCTGCACGAAAGGTGATTTCAGCGATGGGCAGCCCTCCGTCGATTAAAGCCTTGGCAAGAGGAACTGCATTTTCAATGTCTTCAATCTTAATAACAGGTACAATGCCTATGCCGCTTATTTTTTTTAACACCTCATTCATTTACGACACCCCTTTATATAAAAATTAATAAACATTTCCGTTTTCTCTAAAGCTTCTCCAGACGTTTTCAAAGAAGTCATCATCTTTTGGAATATCCCTGACAGGTCTCCAGCTAAATAAGCACTTTCCATCCTTAAAGACGACTTCCTGAATAAGATCGTTCTTGCTGCCGTCATCTAAATTAAAACTGAATACATCCGGAAGGGTTTCATCCACCTTTCGGCCTGATTTATCGCTGTAGAAGGAAGAGCCCCTGCTCTTTCCACCCATTTTTACGTAATCTGCCATGGAAGATAAATAAACATACTGGCTTAAAAGCATATCATAAAGCCTGTATACAAGCGAAAGCTTTTCTGTTTCATCTGCTTTGACAAGTATATCAAAGCTTTCAATTTCATTTTTGACCTCATTAAGGGCCCTTTCAATTTCAGCGCTGTCTCTTATGGCAGCACCTGCACGGCTCATCCTTTTTTGGGCATTTTCCCACAAGGCGTCAATATTTGATTCATGGGATAATAAATTTTTCGATAAGTCCAATACTTTCTCAATTTTCTCTGAAGCCTTTTCAATAAATTCATTTACTGAAAGAGCTTCCCCCTTGCGGTTGGAGGCAACAAACTGGGCAGCCCTTGTAGAGCCTACCTGCCCTGCGTTCAATGCGCTGCCGCCGGGGCGGTATATACCGTGGCTTCCTGCAGCTTCACCTGCCGCAAAAAAGCCTTCGATATTGCTTTGCCACCATTTATCAATTGCTATTCCGCCGTTGTTATGCTGGGCGCAAAGAGCAATTTCGAGGGGTTGTTTTTTTAAATCCACACCGCGGCTCAAGTAAAATTCATAAGCCGGGGTATTCATATGAAGAAGCCTTTCAATTGGAGTTCCGAAAAGAGCTCCTGCCTTATCCAAGTATTCATAGCTTTCATTATCAAGCTTTTTAAAATCAATATCACAATCTCCAGGGTTGTTTCTAAAATCCAAAAATACTCTGCGTCCCTTTATACAGGTTTCTATATATACAAGTATATCAACAATGGAGGAGCCCCCTATTATTTTTCTTACATCAAAAGGCCACTGATATCCTTTCATGAAAACTCTGGACAGCATTTCGCCGTAATCCTTAAAGAAATCGGTTAAAAACTCCCGCTCATCATTTTCGTCCTTACCGGTGGAAATGAATTTAGGCAATACCTGCATATATGTTCCCGATACATTCCATCTTGGTTTTACAGAAGCAAGCCCATATTGCCATTCTGTCAGGTTTCTTCCCATGACGCCTGCTTCAAATGCTATACCCGAGGAACCATAATGGCCGAAGGGATATACTGAATCCGCATACATGCCGGCAGGCCCTCCCGTTGCAAATATTACACTTTTGCAGTTAAAGAGGGTAAATTTAGGTTTGTCTTTTCCGTCAATTAAGTTAAGGCATAAAAGCCCTAAAAAAGTATCATTTTCCGTAAGCACTTTAACTACCTGACAGCTGTCAAATATTTTTATGTTTTTTGATATCACGTCACGCTCCAATGCTTCTGTCATGTGCTTTGAAGTAAGAGGGCCGACTGATGTAGCGCGGCGCCTCGGGTCATGGTCGGTCTTATAGCCTATATACTCCCCATAGCGGTTTACGGGAAAGGGCACACCTAAATCACACAGCCTTAAAAAGCAGCGGGCGGATAATGCCGCTTCTGCTAAAGCAACATCACCGTCAACACAGCCGCCGGCAAACAAAGTCTGTGCCAGTTCTCCCACCGAGTCCGGTTCTGCGCCGGATAATGTAAGCTTGTAATAAGTCTGCTTGTCAGACCCTGTGTTTCTTGATGTGCCGGCATTTATATGTTCTGTAACTATCGCTATATCTGTCTGATTGAGAGAATGAAGCCTTGATGCGGCATTAAAGCCCGCTGCACCGCTTCCTACTACGACAGTATTTAGTGAGTATACATCCAGTTCCAGGCCTGATATATTCACTGTATCATGTTTCATGGCCTACAGCCTCCTGATATGGAATCCGCCGTCCAAATTAAGGTGGTCGCCGGTTGAATATGTCATCTTATCCGAGCATAAAAGGGATACTGCATTTGCTATATCCTCTGGATATCCCCAGCGTTTTATGGGGAACATGCCCTGTTTAATAAGCTCATCATATTTTTCTTTAACCTTTGAAGTCATATCCGTCGCAATCACTCCCGGCCTTACCTCATAAACGAATATGCCTTCATCGGCTAATCTATCGGCATAAAGAGTGGTAAGCATGGATATACCAGCCTTTGAAATGCAGTATTCACCTCTGTTTACAGAAGATACTGTTGCCGAAATTGACGATACGTTCACTATTGTTCCTCTCTTAAATGTACTTTTCTCCTGGCCTATCATTTGTTTAGCTACAAGCTGGGTGAAAAACATGGTACCTTTAAGATTTATGCCTATAACATGGTCAAAGCTCTCTTCTGTCATCTCCAATAAATCTGCTCGAACCTTTGGGGCAACACCTGCATTATTTACAAGTACATCTATTGAACCGAATTTTTTTACCGTTTCATTGACACAACGCTGTCTGTCATCAGCATTATCAATGCTCCCCTGGATATATAAAACATCTGCTCCTGTTTTTCTTATTTCATCAAAAGCTTCCCTGTAAGTATCCTCAGGGCTGGAACCCATTACCGAAACGTTCATTCCGTCAGCTGCCAATTGCTTTACTATTGCAAGACCGATTCCTCTGCCTCCGCCGGTTACTATAGCTGTCTTATTCATATTTAACCTCCATTAGCGATAATCACTGCTTTAACTCAAGCACTCCTTTATTTATAACTTCTTCTATAATTACTTGCCGGCTGCTGTTGCCTTTTCTCTGGCCTCATTATATAAAGGTACATATACTTCTGTATCTCTTATAACACATCCGGTCCTTCCGCCGTCTCTCATTATCTGAGTGCACTTGCTGCAAGCTATGCATACTTTCTTAGGATCCATTTGCCCTTTTTCCAAAAGGTCCTTAGGCGCATCAGGATATGCAAATGCTTCTCTGCCTATCCCCATCATTGTAACGGAACCATCAGCAATGTTAGCTGCACCGGCATAACCAATAAATTGCCTGAGCCAGCTGTATCCGTTTCCTATTACGGGAATATCAGGAACTGTGTGCTGAATTCTGCGGGTGAATTCAAAAAGCCTTGCCACGCTTTCAATAGGATGTTCATCCGGTATTTCACCGTTTAGTGTAGGAGTATCAAAAGGCCTTGTAACCTGCGGGAAACGGAAGTATGGATTTCCGGCAGAATTGCTCAGTAAATTCACCCCCGCCTTTTTAAGCAGTTCAACAAATTTTAACGGTTCTGTGAGATCGGATTTCCAGCAGTCATCCTTATCTACACCAAAACCATAAGGATATGGGTGAGAATCGAAAACATTAAAACGGCTTGCAATTATAAAATCATTGCCTACTGTCTTTTTAACGGCTTCAATTGTTGATAGCATAAGGCGGGTCCTGTTTTCAAAGCTGCCGCCGTATTTCCCTTCTCTGGTAAATGCACTTAAAACTTCAGAGAAAAGATATCTATGACATGATTTTATATCAACGCCGTCAAAGCCTGCTTCCCTTGCCAAAGCTGCGGCTTTCGCATATTTCTCGGGAAGTGAGTCCAAATATTCATCTGTTGCAACGGGATAGTCCCCTGCCGCTCCCACAGGCGGATCAAGTAGCGGATCATGCTGTGCTATGATAGGTTCGGCTTTCCCATTTGGCTTTGAGTAGCGTCCTGAATGTGTCAGCTGAAGGATTTTTACCGGTACGTGATTTTCGCCGCAAGCTTTCTTTGCCTCGCTGTTAGACATATCCACCAATTCTTTAAATGATTTTATGTTTTCCTGATTTATAGAAAGCTGCAGGGGATTTGCTTTACCTTCAGGCACAACGGCACAGGCCTCAAACCATAAAAGGCCTGCTCCCCCTGAAGCAAAACGTTTATATCTTCTGAATACAAGGTCTGAAGGACTGCCGTCGCTATTGCTGTCGCAGCCTTCCATGGGAAGGATAGCTATGGCGTTAGGGGTTTTTGTATTCCCTATCTTCACCCCCCGTGACAGAGGCGAGAGATCTTTGTTTAACTTGAGATTAACACCAAGTTCTTTTATCTTTGACTCCAAATCTTCCAATGATTTATAAGCAAACTTCTCAAATTTTGCCATTTTTATTTTGTCCTCCTACTCCAATAATATTGTATAATCCGGCTATGCAATCGTTTGCATAATTAAAATAATACTATCATACCTGCCTTTTAATGTCAATTGTAAGGCTATGCTGCTACTAACTATAATGCCCCTTTTCTATGGATTTATGATTACTTTTATGGAACCAAATTTTCTGTCCAGTGATGTTTCAAGTGCCTTCTGAAGGTCATCTAACTTAAATGTATGAGTGACCAGTTTTTCGATGTCAATTTCTTTAGACATTTCAAGGGCAACGGGAAAGTCCCAGCAATAGCCTTGAGAACCCTGGACCTTAATTTCATGAGTGATGAAACGAGTTGCCGGAATTGTTATATTTGGATTTTCAAAAATTCCAATAATAGTCGCCAATCCGTTTTTCTTAAGCGTCATCATAGCTTGATTGAATGTCTCCTCGATACCGACGCATTCGAAGCTTTTATCCACGCCTGTTCCCCCTGTAATCTCACTGACAGCTTCATAAATATTCTCTTTTGATGTATTTATACCCCTTGTGGCACCCAGTTCCAATGCCATATCAAGACGCCTCTGTGAACTGTTGGATATTATGACATCCGTTGCACCGCACTTTCTGCATAATGCTGCAATCAGAATACCTATGGCCCCTGCGCCTATTATCAGAACTTTCTCTCCCATTTTAACATCCGCTCTTTTAACAGCGTGAACAGCCACAGACAGGGGCTCAATCAAAGCTCCTGCATTATAGGACAAGTGTTCCGGAAGTTTATATACATAAGGCTCTTCTATGGTTATATATTCGGCCATAGCTCCATCTCCATTGCGGTAAGTAAAGCTTATATTCTCACAGTAGCCATAATTTCCCGTCCTGCAGGCCGGACATTTTCCGCATACCATAACCGGTTCAACCGTCACCTTATCGCCAATTTTTACTCTTTTGACTTCGCTCCCAACAGCAACGACATCACCAGAAAATTCATGACCAATGGTTACAGGCAGGGGGGCTGACGGGTGCTTTCCTTTAAAAATATGAAGATCACTGCCGCAGATGGCACTGGAAACGATTTTTATTACAACCTGTTCAGCTTTAGGTTCAGCTACCTTTCTTGTCAAAAAATCTACTTTGCCGGGTTCAAATACCCTTCCTACTCTATTTAGAAGTTCCATTTGTACTTCCTCCTTTGATAAACCTTCAGAATAAAGATACGACCTGCAAGACCACAACTGATCAGCAGGCCGCCTATTTTTATGAATCTATTCATATAAAATCTAGCGAGTGGATTTTCTGATTATTATATCCGTATTCATATAGTCAATTACAGGTTTTGACGGTATCACATTCTTTTCCTTGGCTTTTATCATATCAATAAGCTTTTTAGCCGCTAAAACCCCCATCTCATAAAGAGGCTGGGAAACGGTGGACAATGGCGGGTCAATAAGCGCACTTACTTCAATATTATCAAATCCCATTACGGATATATCCGCAGGGATACGCAAACCCCGGTCCTTGATTGCTCTTATAATAACAATTGCTTTCGGGTCACTGGTAGCAAAAACCGCATCGGGCCTTATTCCTCTGTTTAAAAGGTTTTGGGTAAGATAATAAAAACTGTTGGGACCGCTGGTCTCCTCCATAATAAGGCTTTCGTCCACTTCTATGCCGTGGGCCTTAAGTGCATCCATATACCCCTGCAGCCTTTTTTGGTAAATTGAAAGATCCTTGCGCCCTGCAGCTATGGCTATACGCTTGTGCCCAGTTCTGATAAGATAGGAAACTGCGTCATAAGCTGCCCGGTAATTATCAATTACAACAGCATCAATGGAATCATCATAAAAACGTGATGTTAAAACTACAGGAAACCCATCGGCTTTAAGTTTTCTTATATGGTCGCTGCTAGGCAGCATTGAAGATATAATAAAACCGTCAATCCACCTGTTTTGAAGCTTATTTATATATTCTTTTTCTACTTCTGCATTCTCATCGGTATTGCACAATATAACCGTAAAGCCATTTTTGCGGGCGGTATTTTCTACCCCTCTTGTTACTATAGGGAATATTTCGTTTTCAATGCTGGGCACCATAAGTGCTATAGTATTTGTCCGGCCCATTTTCAATCCCTTGGCAAGAGTGTTGGGGGTATAGCCCAGCTCTTTTACGGCTTTTAAGACGCGTTCTCTCGTATCTTCATTTACGTAACTTTTACCGCTTATCACCCTGGAAACTGTGCTGGATGATACACCGGCATATTCTGCAACTGTTTTTAGATTTATTGTCATGTGCAATTCCACCCCGATCTTCCATACCAAAATTTTCTATAAAAATGCTAATGATTTAACATTATATCAACCTTTTATGACCATGTAAAACATTAAAAACATTTATATAGAAAACATCTGACGCATTGCCTTTGAAACACACATGCCCTATGCATTTACTTCTGCATCATAAAGTTAATCCCAGTAAACCGTAGCGCCTTTATGGGCAGAAGTTGTGTTTTTCCTATAAAGCTTCAGCCATCCTGATGCAGGCTTTTCAACAGGCTTCCACCCAATTCTCCGTTTCTCGAATTCCTCATCCGATACATTTACCTTGAGGACACGTTTTTCAATATCAATTTCTATTGGATCCCCATCTTTAATAAATGCTATATTTCCGCCTTCATAAGCTTCAGGCGAAACATGGCCTATAGCAAGCCCTCCTGTCGCTCCTGAGAAACGGCCGTCAGATACAAGCGCAATTTTGGTTCCCAGGCCCTTTCCTAAAACGGCAGCCATAAATGTCTCCATATGAGGCATCCCAGGTGAGCCTTTAGGCCCTTCGTAGCGGATTACCACCACATCACCTGCAACTATTTCATCCTTTAAAATCGCATGCCATGCATCATCCTGTGAATCATAAACCTTTGCAGGCCCTGTAAACTTCCAGGCTTCTTTTTCGACAGCAGAAAATTTAACGATTGCGCTGTCTGTGGCAATGTTACCGGCTAAAACTGCCAATCCTCCCTGTTCATTTATAGGGGATTTTACCGGCTTTATTATATCTTCATTCTTATTTGATGAAATGGCAATTTTATCAGCTATAGTTCCAAACATGCCTTTAGCTTCAACATTGATTTTGCTTGCCCTTGCAAGCTCGGACAAAACAGCGCCCAATCCTCCGGCAGCTGAAAAATCAACCATGGTATATGTGGGGTGGTTTGGATATATTGTGCTGATTACAGGAATCTCCCTGCTGATTTTATCAAAGAATTCCGGAGTAATGTCAAAGCCTCCCTGCCTTGCAATTGCAGGAATATGCAAAATAGAATTTGTAGAGCCTCCTGTAGCCATCATATAGCGGACTACATTCTCAAGACTGTCCTGATTTATGATATCAAGGGGCTTGACTTCATTTTTAACCAGCTCAACTATCTTGCGGGCAGCAGTTAATGCCATATCCATCCATTCTTTTGTCTGTGACCTGACACTGGCATTTCCATGAGGTGACAAGCCTAAAATCTCAGCAGTAGCACACATTGTGTTTGCCGTACCCATAAAAGGGCATACCCCAGGTGTTGGGCAGGCATTTCTTACAATTGCTTTATATTCTTCAACAGGAATATCTCCGGCAATATAGGCGGCATACGCCTGTTTAGTATGTGTAAGGGTAAGCATTTTCCCGTTATGAGAGCCGGGCGCCATAAAACCGCCGGTAAACATAACCGTAGGAATATTGACCCTTAAAGCCGCCATAATCATTCCGGGTACAACCTTATCACAGCTGCTCATCATAATCATGCCTTCAAGCATGTTAAGCTCTGCAAGGGTTTCCACCTCAGATGATACCATATCACGTGCCGGCAGTGTGTATCTGTCACCCGGAGTATTTGAGCATATTCCGTCACAAATACCGGTAACCGGCAGCTCGAGAGCAAGTCCACCGGCTTCATATATCTCTCTTTTAACTCCTTCTATAACATCTTTAAAAGGAAAATGTCCGGGGTTCATTTCATTCCATGAATTAATAATACCTATAACCGGCCTTTTAGCATCCTCTTCCGATATGCCCATGGCATATAAAAGGGTATTTCTGTGGTCAAGAGATTCTTCATTCCATTGACGTATCATATTAAAGCCTCCATGATTAATTTATTGGCATTTTAATATATTTTGCAACTTTTTTATTAACCGCCGAGATATGCCTTCTTAATATCCTCTGAATTTAAAAGGTCACATCCGGTACCGCTTAAAGAAATCCTTCCGTTTTCCAGTACATATGCCTTATCGCATATACCGAGAGCTTTACGGGCATTCTGCTCAACCAGAAGTACGGTAATACCGCTGTCGCGGATTTTCAGTATTAAATCATAAACCTGATTTACTATCATCGGCGCTAACCCAAGTGAAGGTTCGTCCAGCAGCATCATTTTAGGCCTTGACATCAAACCTCTGGCTATAGCAAGCATCTGCTGCTCTCCGCCGGATAAAGTGCCGGCATACTGGTTTTTACGCTCTTCTAAAATGGGAAAGAGTTTATAGTTTTTTTCCAAATCTTCTTCTAATTGTTTTCCTTTATGGATATAACCGCCTACTAAAAGATTATCTCTTACAGTTAATCCCGAAAATGTGCGCCGCCCTTCCGGTACATGGACTATACCCTTTTCAACCACCTTGTGGGGTTTTCCCGGGATAGGTTCCGATAAAAATTCTATACTTCCCGACGAGGGTTTCAGCATACTTGAAATACAGCGAAGAAGAGTGGTTTTTCCGGCGCCGTTTGAACCTATTATACTGACAATCTGGCCTTTTTCCGCTTCGATTGAAACATCTATCAGCGCTTCAATATGTCCGTAGCCGGCACTTAGATTCTTAACCTTTAACATTTATCTTCCTCCTCTCCGAGATATGCTTCAATTACCTCTGGATTTTCCCTTATTTCCTGAGGAGTACCTACAGCAATGGTCTTGCCGAAATTTTGCACGTATATTTTATGGGAGATTCCCATAACCAGCTCAAGGCGGTGCTCTATCAACAAAATGGCAAAGCCAATATCCCGGCTTAATTTACTTATTAAGTCCGTAAGTTCTTTTACTTCAGTAGGATTTAATCCGGCAGCCGGTTCATCCAACAACAGTACTTTGGGGTTACAGGTCAGTGCTCTGGCTATCTCAAGCTTGCGCTGCAATCCATAAGCCATGTTTTCCGGACGCTCATGCAGAAATCTGGATAATCCGACTATCTCAAGATAATGCTCGCAAATCTCCCTTCCTCTTTTTTCTTCAGCGAGGCGCTTAGGTGTCGGGAGCAGCCCGCCTACAACTGAATACTTCGATGCCGGGTCAAAAGCGCACATTACATTTTCAAGTACAGTCAACCCCTTAAACAGCCTTATATTCTGAAAGGTTCTGGATATGCCCTCACGGGTTATCTGATACTGTTCCAATCTTGTTACATCTTTGCCGTTTAATAAAACATTACCGGAATCTGCAGTATATACGCCGGTTACAACATTGAATATAGTGGTTTTTCCCGCACCGTTAGGTCCTATTATCCCGACTATATCTCCTTTTTCTGCCGTAAGAGAGAAGCCCTGTATTGCTTTAACGCCTCCAAAGCTTTTATTTATACTTTTTACATCAAGCAACATCTTGCTTCCCTCCTTTTTTCCCAAATAATTTCTTTATATTGTTTAAGGTTATCTCATATTCACCAAATAAACCTGTAGGCTTAAAATTAATAATGATTAAGACCAAAATGGCATAGAATACAGTCCTGTAAGCCGACGCGAAACGAAGGGCTTCAGGCAGGGCAGTTAAAATAATGGTGCCTACGATAGAACCCGTAAGGCTGTTGACTCCTCCGAAGAATACCATGATAACCCACTCCGCACTTCTTTTCCACCCGAAGAGTCCCGGGTCAACGTATGTGGTATAGAATGCATATAAAACTCCGGAATAAGATGTCACTGCAACGGAAAATAAAAATGCAATCATCTTTATCCTTGGCACGTTGATGCCCATAGCCTTTGCTGCAAGCTCATCACTCTTCAATGCAATGCACTGCCTACCGTATTTTGACTGTTTAAAATAACTGACCAGCAAAATACAGACTACGGCAGATATAAGCGCCACGGTAACGGTTGTGTATCTTGGGATTCCTGAAAAACCAAGTGCCCCGCCCGTCAATGACTGAGTCTGATTTAATAATGCTGTAATAGCCTCTCCGAATCCTAGTGTAACCAGTGATATATAGTCGCGGCGGAGCCTGACCGTTGGCAGGCCTACAATAAAACCTACGAAAACGCTTGCTATAATAGCAATCAAGGCTGCAACTCCAAAGGGCAGTCCGGCTTTAACAACTAAAACACCGGATACATAAGCACCTATTGCCATGAAAGCCGCCTGGCCAAGGGAGAACATACCTGTCAAACCTGTAAGAACGTATATACCTGAAACAGCTATAACAGAAATCATTGTAAAAGTAATTATGGCTAAATAAAATTCCATCTGTATAATCCCCCCTAAGCCTTTTCCTGTATATTGGAACCGGCAATACCCTGAGGCCTTACCAGCAAAAATACCAGCATGATAACAAAAGAGAATACCGGCGCATATCCGGAGCCTACAAAATTAATAAGCAAAGTTTCTATAAGTCCGAGCAAAACAGCCCCTATGACCGCACCTGAAATACTCCCGAGGCCGCCGATAACCGAAGCTATAAATCCTTTTACAACAAGGTTTCCAAGCTGCGGAAAAAGCGTATAATTTATTCCCAAGAACACACCGGCCAAACCGGCCAAGGCTCCTGAAAGCAAAAATGCAAACTGAATTGTTCCAAATACATTTATACCCATAAGACCGGCCGTATCCCTGTCGAATGAAACTGAACGAAGAGCGCGGCCCAATCTAGTTTTCTGAATTAAAAGTACCAATAATACAAGCGCTATGACTGAAGAAATAAACATAATCAAGTCGGATGTTGAGACTACTAAACCGCTGAATCTTATAACCGAAGATTTAAAAAAGCGGGGGAAATTATAAAAATTAGGGCCCACCCAAATAGTAACTATGCCCTCATATAAAGTTCCAAGCGTAATTGATGAAACGAAAAAATAAACAGGTGATGTATTGCGGATTGTTATTTTTCTGAAGGCTACAAACTCACCTATAAGGGCTATAAGCCCTCCTGCCAGCATTGATACGGCAATAACCGGAATCAATTTCCATCCAGTGGCGACGGAAACAAAATAACCTATGAATGCACTTAGTGTCATCAATGCTCCATGGGAAAAGTTAGAAAATTTCAGTACATTGAATATAAGTGAAAAGCCAGTAGCAATAAGGGCATAAACCGAGCCCAATGCTAAACCGTTTATTATAATCTGCAGTGACATTGCTTTCCTCCTTTATTATCAATCCCCCCTTGCAACATGCAGGGGGGATTGAAAGCCCAACTTATGGGGTTTGGTTTATAAAGTAAACTTTTAACTGATTTAAGCTGATTATTTCTTTTCAGGAACTGCGTAGCGTTTAATCATTTTTGGCTGTTCATCTACTATTTCATGCATAACCATTTCAAGGCCTTTAGTCTGGTGAGTTGCAGGGTCAATTGTAATATTGCCTGTCAAGCCTTGATAACCTGTTAATTTCTCAACGGCGTTCCTTATAGCTACTGAATCGTCACCAACTTCGCCAACGGTTTTTGCAATGATTTTCATAACATCGTATCCAAGGAAGAATTTATTGGTTGCATCACTGTTTTTCTTTTCCTTGTATGCTTTTGCTATGCTCTGAATCTGGGGTTCTGATTCTGTAATGTTGTTGATGTAGATTATACCGTTTGCATCAGCACCTGCAAGGCTTGGGAAAGGCGGAGCTGCATCAAGTCCGCAAACAAGCGGGCCTTCGTAGCCTATTGCACGGGCCTGCTGTACAATTAGTATAAGCTCTTGAGTGTAGTTAGGAGCATAAATGGCATCAACGCCTTCAGCCACTATTTTATTTAACATTGTTTTGAAATCTTTATCAGTAGGCTGATATGGTACTTCGGCTGCTATTGTAGCTCCAAGGCCGGATGCAGATTTTTTGAATGCATCAACAAGTGATACAGAATATGCATTTGCCTGGTTGTAAATTATGCCGAATTTCTTGAAGCCTTTTTCAGTTACAGCGTAGTTTGCCATGATATCGCCCTGCTGCATAGCTGAGGGCTGGAAAAGGAACATGTTTTTGTATGGAGTTTTGTCATCTTTTATTGTTGCTCTGTCATCGATTGCAAAAGCAAGTACCGGAACATTATAGTTCTCGGAAATAGGTGCTATAGCTATACCTATGTTTGCAACAGGAGGTCCAATGACCGCTGTTACCTTATCGGTTGTAGCCATACGTGTAAATGCGTTTATTGCTTCCTGAACGTCACCTTTTGTGTCATATGTTTTTAACTGGATTTTGCGGCCGTTTACACCACCGGCTGCATTGATTTCATCGGCTGCCCACTGAGCACCGTCCTGAATCATTTTACCGAGTGTGGATGTAGGGCCAGTTATGTCCTGAAGCACACCTATAACGATGTCACCTTCAGCTGAAGGTTGGTTGCCCCCTGGAGTTGGAGTTGGTGCGGGTTGGTTTGAAGTACCGCAAGCAGCAAGGCCTAAAGTCATAAATGCTGCTAAAAGAATTGCTAATAGTCTTTTCATTTACTTCTCCTCCTTTTGATAATAGTTTAAGTATTTTATTTTTAATTATCCGTAAAAGTTAAAAATCTCTTATACAGATAATTAAAAATCACGCTTTATGCAATTCCTGCAATCGATTGCACTTATTGCATAAAATAATACCCATACATATGTATAGATATAACTAGATTAAATATTCACTCATATTTATTTTACATACACGTGTAATGGCTTGTCAACCTCATATTACTGTTTCTTAAGCCAATATAACGAAGCAAATATTCCCATGCTTAATAAACAGCGTGCTGTCATTGTATTTGTTAATTTTACACATTTTCTATTATAAAACAGTAAATTTAAGCAAACGTTATCATATTACAACTTTATTTCTGCTTATTTTAAATGGCCCTGCTTTTCCTGTTCCCAATGATCCGCGATTTTCTTTGGCGCATATGTAAACATCATTTTCATATCATCCTTGCCGGTATTTTTAAGTAAATGAGGCAGTGTAGGGGTTATATAGACTGCATCCCCTTCTTTAACAGCCACAGTTTCCTCGCCAACAGTCATCTCTCCGGAACCCGATACAATAAAATACACTTCTTCTTCGGCATGATCATGTAATGGCACAGAACCTCCGGGGTAAATTACAACCATACCCTGGACAAAATGCTCGGCTTCCAGCGCACCATTTGGTCCTACAACCACCCTGGTTCTTCTGCCTGCCGGGAATTCCATTCCTTCAATGTCTAAATAATTGACTATCTTCATAATACAAATACCTCCTTAATATATTTAATATAAATACAGGATGCTTACAATCATAAAGAATATACCCTATTTTCTCTGGTGTCAAAGCTTTTTATACCAGCATTTCTCTTATATTTGACTTTTATCTGAAACTCAGTTATTGACTTTAAAAAACAGTTCTTATAAAATAAAAACAGTAAATATTGAGTTTTTTTCAATATTCATATTATTAACATATTTCACAATATCAGTATACTCCGTATAATAAACGCACTGATATTTGCAGAAACTAAATATTACACTTGCTCTATTATTAAAGCTGCAATCCATACTTTTTAAAAAACTGGAGGTTAAAAACAATGGCTGATTTACAGGCTCTCTATAACGAGAGGGTTGAAAGAATGGAAAAAGTATATAACAGAGGAATTCCCGACAGAGTACCCGTGTATTCAATGGTGGATAATTATGCCATACACTATGCTGGATATACTCTCAAAGAAGTAATCGAAGATGAGGAAAAGCAATACAGGGCTTATGAAAAAATCATGCTGGACTTTTTCTGGGATTCCACGATGTATTCCGGAGTGACCAAAGCGATGAAATTCTTCAACAAATTAGGAGGCGGAACCTTTAAAGTTACCGATTCACTGCAGGTTGAAGGGGGAGCCGCTGAGATTATGAATGCCGATGAGTACAAGGAGCTGGCAAAGGACCCGGCTAAATTCATGCTTAATGTGTTATACCCCAGAAAATACGGCCTTTTCACCGAAGACATAAGCTTTGAAGAAAAATATAAGAGGTTTGCTTCTGCCGTTGATGAGCTCTTCGCATTTTTAGACCTTGGAAAAAGGAATACCCAGAGGCTTAAAGACGAGCATGGCATTTTAGTAAGCAGGGGAGCCACAATGTTCATGCCTCTTGATATAATCCTGGACTTTCTAAGGGATTTTCAAGGCACCATGCTGGATATAAGAAGGAGGCCCCAGGAGGTTGCAGAAGCCTGTGACGCACTTGCTGATTACCTGCTTCAGATGATAGAAGATTCATATCCGAATCATATACCCGGACATATGATTTTCATACCTCTTCATGTGCCGCAGTTTTTACGCCCCAAGGCCTTTGAACAGGTTTACTGGCCTTCCTTCAAAAAGATACTGGATGCCTTCAGCAAAAAGGGCTATAAAGCACTTTGTTATTTTGAAAGAAACTGGGAGCACCTATATGACTATTTGCAGGAATTGCCTAAAAATACCGTAGTAGGACTCTTTGAGGATGACGATATAAGAAAAGCAAAAAAAGAATTAGGCCACATAATGTGCATAGCCGGCGGCATGCCCGTTAATAAATTAATGTATGGTACAAAAGAAGAGTGCGTGGATTATACCAAAAGCCTTTTAGATGACATGGCCCCCGGCGGCGGATATATATTCTGCTCCAATGTAATACTTCATAATGCAAAAGACGCAAAACCTGAAAATTTAAGAGCCGTTAACGAATATGTAAGAGATAACGGCAAATATTAGGAGGGAATATCATGGAGAAAAAAACAGAATATGAATTGTTGATTGAAAAATTAGGAGAAGAGTATTTTAAAGATATGTCCGAAGAACAGAGAGAAAAAATGTTAAGGCTTATAGTTTATATGATGATGAGCTAAATGGCGAGAGGTACTCTATGAGCAAATCTGAAAATATGTATAAAAAGGGTATCGATACGCGGAACAAGGTAATGTCAGCTTCAAAAAAACTCTTTTATCACCATGGCTATAACAGCACAACAATAAATATGATAAAAGAAGAGGCCGAAGTTTCCTTATCCACCATACCCTATTATTTCAATAAGAAGGATGATATTATAAAAGAAATTTATAATACCTTCATGCTGGATATTTATAGCTTTCTGGATGGGCAGAATCTTAAAGATACAGACAGCTATTTGAAGCATTTTTATGCTTCAAAAATATATTATTATATCATCCTTAATGACCATAACAACAAGCGCTTTTATTATGAAGTCAGTATGGCACAATCAAACTATGAGCTTTTATCCCCCTTTGTCGGCGGGTTGCATTTAAATTACATCCGGGATTTTAATATTACGGTATCGGACAGCGAGCTTAATTTAATACGCATGGCCGACGCCGGAGCAAGGCGGGAGATACTGTATCAGTATTATAATAACGATTTAACCATATCCATAGATGAGTTTATAAACTATGTTACATCAATAGTCGGAACGTTAATGGGCATAGATAAATCAGTCTCCCAAAAATACGGTGAACTATCCACCCAATATGTAAATACTTTAGATTATTCACATATAAAATTTCTTATATAAGAAAACATGCATGGAATTTATTGAATCCATGCATGTTTTTTTATCGTTAAATTCTATGATAGGTCCATAATTAATTCAAATGAATTCCACTGCCACCCCCCTATTCCAAAAGTTATATGCGTCCGATATGTAGAATCTGAGCTGCATACAACCATGGGACAAAGGGTGTTAATTCACCTTCGAATTGAATAATACCAATCAATCCGCTAAATCCGTTTCTTCTCCCAGTCTATTGGAATATCGTTTCATATTTTTTAATTTCAGTTGATTTGGAACGATAGAGACTCCATTTTTATACTCCTGATACCATTTTGAATTATCTTCCATGATGGTTACTACTATCAATACAATTATAAACTATTACAGAATATTCACCTATAAACTTTAGAAATATTCAGCAACAATGCTAAGCCCTATTTATGTTTGTACCAGACACAAATATTCAATCATATCAGCAATTCTAATCCACGCTTCCATGTAGGAAGCGATCAAAAAGGGGTATCAGTTGTGTATATCCCTTATATCATTTCAATCCGCGCTCCCATGAAGGTAGCGACCAATCTGTCAGACACCCCAATAAGTATCACCTGATTTCAATCCACGCTCCCATGAAGGGAGCGACAAATTACGGATGATTGGCAGCTTTTGCAAGCCACACTCCCGTATAGGAAGCGACTGTATCAACGGCAACACCTTCACCAAATAAAATCAAAATTTCAATCCACGCTTCCATGTAGGAAGCGACGGTACAACAGCAGATTAGGCTTGGTTATAAAAATATTACTCAGTTCTTGAATATTCCGGTGCGGTGGGTTCATCCTCAATTATCCGTTATACCAGGTTTTTGCAACATCATTTTTGCACTTAGCAACGGGATGTTACACCGTCCATACATTGTCCGCTTTATCATCTGAGCTTGCTGTTTGTTCCTTCAACAAATCCATTGCTATAATTGTATGTTACTGCATTTTCAACAGACTGTATATCCTTGCTTAAGCCATTAGTAAAAGACTTGATTTCGGTTAATTCGCTGTTTCTATAACTTTCAATGAATAAGTAAAGCAATGGAGCGCTCTTAAGTTCAAGAATTTTGCGGAATTCTCTGATGCATTTCTGTATCTTATGAAGTATAGGATATTTCTCAAATATGAATCCTTTGTGATTGCTAGTCAACTCGGTATTCATCCATAAGTGATTAAATACACCATTTCTTGTAATATAATCACATTTCTTTCCTATAGAACCTGTCCTATATTTAAGAGCCTCTGTCATTGTTCTGACATATGGTTGTGGCTCAAATTTTTTATTGTATTCTCGTTCTATTTTTTTAAGATAGTCAAATGCATTCGTCATTCCGCCGTCATATCCTTGTTCATATATAGCTTTAACAGTTTTACTCTTGCTAAGACCATTATTTAGACACTGCATAATATAATCCCGATAAACATCCAACTTACTTTGGCGAATTCCATATTGATAGAGTAACTTGGGATCACCTGTTTTATATTTGCTTACTGTATTTCTACCAATACCAAGTCTCCTAGCTATTTCGCGATTACTACAGCCTTCCTGACTGTATTTTTGTATCTGCAGAATAAGTTGATAACATTTATTATTAAAAACCGGAAAGTTATCCACATCAGATGGGATTTTTTTTACTACCATCCACAGTTTCTTCTTGTAAACCTGTGGATACAATATCATTATTATGTGGGATAGCAATAGTGGCAGGCACCTCGCGATTTAAAGCTTTCTTGACTGCTTCTAATAAATTTTGATGTAAATGAAATCTATCTGCAACCTGCATTACATCAGGAAGTTC